>JBBARZ010000009.1:0-34526 GCA_040399505.1 Cyanobium sp. | reverse complement strand
GGCGATAGCGCTGGCAGTAGTTGGGCGCGCAGAGGAAGGATCCCCCTTTCACCACCTTGCGTGGGATGGTCCCGTGCTGGGAGGTCGGATCGATGCTTCGCTGCCGCTCACAGCACCCCCCACTATCCGGAGCCATCCCGTTAGCAGCCGGGGTGACCCGTTCCCGATGCTCCAGATACCAGTCATCGGTCCATTCCCAGACGTTGCCGATCATGTCGAGCAGGCCGTAGCCATTGGGGGGAAAACTTCCCACCGGCGAGGTGCGTTCCCAGCCATCTAGTTTGGTGTTGTGGTTGGGGAAGGCGCCCTGCCAGGTGTTGGCCATCGGGCGTCCCCCGGGATGGAGCATGTCGCCCCAGGCATACTCCGCCCCTTCTCGCCCCCCCCAGGCGGCCCGCTCCCATTCGGCTTCGCTGGGCAGAATTTTTCCCACCCAGGTGGCGTAGGCCTGGGCATCGCCATGGGCGACATGCACAACGGGATGGTTTTCCCGACCTTTGATGGAGCTGCCTGGTCCCTCAGGATGGCGCCAGTTGGCTCCTGGCACGTATTGCCACCATTGGTAAGGATCCCCCAGTCCGATTGGCCCCGGCGGAGGGACGAACACGATGGAGGAAGGGGCCAGCCGCTCTGGCAAGGCATCGGGATAGAGGGCTGGATCCGCCGGTTGCTCCGCCAGGGTGATGTGCCCCGTGGCCTTCACAAACTTCTGGAATTGGGCGTTGGTGACAGGGGTGCGATCCATCCAGAAGCCGTCCACGCTGACGGGATGGGCAGGCGCTTCCTCGGGGTAATGGCGGTCTGACCCCATGGGGAACAAGCCCCCCGGGATCCAGAGCATGCCCTGGGCCGGGGGCCGCCCGCCCATTCAGCCCGCCCCGCTGGCGGCCTGCTCGAGTTTTTCCATCACCCGCTCCAGGGAGAAGCTGGCCGCCTTCTGTCGGGGCGGATAGGCCACGAAGGTCTTGAGAAACTCCCCCACATAGGTCTGGGCAGGAACCAGCATGAAGACGTGGTCAAACATCCAGTCCCAATAGGAGTTGGAGGTGATGTCGGCCCGCTCGTAGGGGTCGGTGAGGAGGTTGAAGATCTTCGGCACCCGCAGCTCTACGAAGGGTTCGGCCCAGATTTGGCAGGTGCCGGGGCAGCGCTGCTCCTTGAACACAAACTTCCAGTTGTCGTAGCGCAGGCCCACCAGATCGCCGTCGTCGGAGAAATAGAAGAACTCCTTGCGGGGGCTCTTGTCGGTCTTGCCCGTCCAGTAGTCGAGCATGTTGTAGCCATCCAGGTGGATGCGGAAGGTTTTGTTGCCTACCTGGTAGCCATCGAGCAACTTCTGCTTGATCTCCGGTTCGCCGGCGGCGGCCAACAGGGTTGGCAGCCAGTCCAGATGGCTGCAGATGCCGGTGATGTTCGTGCCTGCTGGGATGTGGCCCGGCCAGCGCACCATGGCTGGCACCCGGAAGGCGCCCTCCCAGTTGGTGTTCTTCTCGCTGCGGAAGGGGGTCATGCCCGCATCGGGCCAGCTGTTCATGTGGGGCCCGTTGTCCGTGCTGTACATCACGATCGTGTCGTCGGTGATGCCCAGCTCATCGAGCAGGTTGAGCATCTCGCCGATGCACTCGTCGTGATAGATCATCACGTCGTGGTATTCCGACTGCCAGCGCCCGCTGCGGCCCACATCCTGGGGCCGGGCATAGGTGCGGAAGTGCATGTGGGTGGTGTTGAACCACACGAAGAACGGCTGGCCGGAGGCCACCGCATCGCGGATGAAGCGCTTGGCTTCAACGAGAAATTCATCGTCGGCCGTTTCCATCCGCTTGCGGGTGAGGGGGCCCGTGCTTTCAATGCGCTGGGTGCCATCCCCATTGGCCCAGCAGTGCAGCACGCCGCGGGGGGCAAAGCGCTTGCGGAAGTTGGGAAACTCCGGATCGTCCTCTTTGGGGTAGTCGCGGAGTTCCGGCTCCTCCTCCGCATTCAGGTGGTAAAGATTGCCAAAGAATTCATCGAAGCCGTGCATTGTCGGCAGGTGCTCGTCCCGGTCGCCGAAGTGGTTTTTGCCGAACTGGCCGGTGCGGTAGCCCTGGGGCTTGAGAAGCTCGGCGATGGTGGGATCCTCGGCCTTGAAACCCTGCTCAGCTCCGGGCAGGCCCACCTTGCTCAGCCCCGTGCGATACACGCTCTGACCGGTGATGAACGCGGCTCGCCCGGCGGTGCAGCTCTGCTCGGCGTAGTAGTGGATGAATTTTGCGCCTTCCTTTGCCACCCGGTCGATGTTGGGGGTCTCGTACCCCATCAGCCCATGGCTGTAGCAGCTGAGATTGCTCTGGCCGATGTCATCGCCCCAGAGGATCAGGATGTTGGGTTGTCCGTTAGGCATGGGAGAACGCTGACTGCGCACTGTCTCTCAAATGATGGCAGCGCGCCCTGGGGTGCCCACTCAGAAAGTGCAACGGAAACGGTTCGTCATTCCCGCCCGGAACCGCCCCAGGGCAGCGCTGTCTCCCAGGCGTGGGAGCCCAGGAAAATGCTGCAGAAAGGGTGCCAGCCCGCAACGGATTTGCAGCGCCCGCTCCAGCAGGGTTGAGGCGGCCTCTTCCTCTCCGACGGCGACGGCGGTCACCCCCCAGGCACTCGTCATGGTGAGCTCTGCGTTCCCCTGACCCAGGGCTGTCTTCAACAGCGCTTTCGCCTGGGCACGCTGCCCACACAGCGCGAGCACGAGGGCCGTCAGGGCCTGCAGTCCGTCCTGGGGGTCTGTAGGGAGGGTGGAGGCCTCCAGTTGCCTCAAGGCTTCAGCCGGGTGCGCAGCCTCCGCCAGCACGAGGGCCAGAAACAGCTGGGGGGCCATGAGATGGTCATCAATCTGCAGCTGCTTCTGCAGGCAGGCGATGGCCTTGCCGTGCTCCGCCTGCATCCACCAGGCCATCGCCGCGAGCAGCCAACCTTCCGGGCAATCAGGGGCGAGCTGGGGTTCCAGCAGGTGGATGGCCTCTGCGGCCCGCCCGGTGGCCAGCAGATGGCGCACCCATCCATGGCTGGCCTTGCTGTTCGCCAGCTGCCCGGGCAGCCAGCTGGCGAAACGGGCCTCCGCCAGATCCGGCTGCCAGTGGAGCAGGGAGAGCACCTCCACCCGCAGGGCCATCACTTCGGCGGCCATTTGGCCGGACGCTTCCGCTTGCTTCAGGAGCCTCTCCAGCCCTGGCTCCAGGGATGCGGCGGGGAGCAGCCCCCAGTGGTACTGAGCCAGTTGGGTGGCCCCGAGCTGCAGCAGGGCCGGGGTGAACTCTGGAGCCATCGCCATGCAGCGGCGCAGAAAGCCTTCGGCCCGCACTAAGTGGCGGGGGTCCCGCTGGCGTGCCCACACCAGCCCTTCCACGTAAGCGCCAAGGGCTTGTGCCGTGGGAAATCCTGCTCCGCCTTCCGCTCCCGCGTTGGTGTCCCTCTGTTCTGAGTCCATTGGGTGGACCGGCACCTCCAGTCGGTAGCCACCGCCATAGATGGTGCGGATCACGCCTGGCCCCAGGGGGCCGTCCGACAGGATGCGGCGTAGGCCATGAACTGTGCGTGAAATGCTCACTTCGCTCACATGGTCGTGCCCCCAGACCTCCTGGAGCAGGAGTTCCCTGGAAAGCACCTGGCCCTTCTGGCGCACCAGAGCCACCAACAGACGACGCTGGAGGGGGGCCAGATGGATCGGACTGGGCCCCAGCCACAGATATCCCTCCCCATCAAGGGTGTAGGGCCCAAAGCTCCAGAGACATCCGATTGTGTTTGTCTGGGTTGCGGTCATGGAAGTGCCGGGGATGGCCCGCGAGAGGGACAACATCAGCTAGAACATATTTCGATACAAGAGGGCACTTCGCTCAAAAAACGCGAATCTCCTCCTGGATTTCCTGCTGATGTTTCACCACACCTCTCGCTCCCCCATCCCTCTGCTGGCATGACTGGCTCGGCTGCACAGGCCAATTTGAGGTTCGGGTCATCCGTCAAGAGCTGGACGTGCGTGGAGGAACTGCAGGAAGCCTTCCAGTCCCTGGGACTGGATGTTCAATTGCTGCAGCTGGAGGGCGGCTCCCTCGCCGGCCGCATGCTTCTCCTGGATGTTCCCCCCCTGCGGCTGGTGCGGCTCCAGCTCAATAGGCGCGTGCACGGTCTGGGCCACAAGCCCAAGGGGGTGCTGACCATCAGCCTCGATCTCGATCCAAGGCCCCGCGAGGTCCCCTACCGGTCCCATGGCCAGGTCTTGTCCGATGACACCCTGTTTGGGTTGGATCCCTCCTGGGACGTCCATCTGACCCTGCCATCGACGGTGACCATGGGCTTGGTGTTCCTTCCCTTTGAGGCTCTGGCCCGTTGGGCGGAGCCGCTGGGCTGGCCCGGTTTCCTGGGGGAATTGCAGCCCAGCACCAATGTGTTGACCATGAGCCCGTCCAGCTCCTCCGGTCTGCGGGGCTATCTGCGCGCGCTGTTTGCCCTGGCGGAACAGGATCCTGGGCGCCTGCAGCTCCCGGCCACCGAGGGCCTGATCCGGGACGATCTTCTGCCCCTGCTGTTGGAGGCCCTGGTCAGCGCCCCCTCCCTTTCCAAGGCCCCCCGCTCCCCCGCTCGGATCGCGATGGTGAAACTGATGCAGCAGTGGATGCATGACCATCCGAATCGGCCCGTCACCCTTGCTGACGTCTGCCGCCAGGCCCATGCCAGTCGTCGCACCCTGATCCAGGGATTCAAGGATCACCTCGGCATGGGGCCCATGGCCTACCTCAAGCTGCTCCGTCTCCACGGCATCCACCGCACGCTGCTGCAGGCCGACCCTCGGGAGTTGCAGATTGGCACCCTCGCCGGGGAATGGGGGTTCTATAATGCGGGCCATTTTGCGGGGGATTACCGCCGCCTCTTCGGGGAGCGGCCCCGGGACACCCTTCTGCGGCCCGGCTGAGAAAGCTGCTACGTTTCAAGTCCGTCAAGGCAGCCCCTTGGGCAGCCAGCCGCCCCCTCCTTCCAGTCCCCCTTCCCCTTCCGTCGCAGCGGCCGCCGACTCCCAGGCCCTGACGGCGAGGGCTTCTTTGCGGCAATTGCTCGACAGCCTCAGCCGGGAGCAGCGCCGCAACCACGAGTTGCTCTCCTCCCTGGCGTTTGCCCTGCGGAGCTTCACCAACCTGCAGCGCTTCCTCGAACTGGTTCCCCTGGTGATGGCTCGCCTTGTGGAGTGCCAGGGCAGCCTCCTGGTGGTGTTCCATCCCGATGGCCGCCTCTGGCGTGAGCATCTCCAGGCCACCAGTGGGGATCGCTGCGCTGAAGTGCTGCGTCAGCTGGCTGCCCTCCCGGATGCTCAGTTGCAGGCCCTCTCCAGCGAGGAGGCGGGCGCCGCCCTGCTGGATGGTCTGATCACCCGGCTTCTCTCTCCGGCCCAGGTGTACGCCACCTCCGTGGTGGCCCGCAATCAGCAGCGGGGGCGGCTCTATGTGTTCAGCGATCGCCAGGGCTACAGCTGGAGCGAAGTGCACCGGGGCCACCTGCAATTGGTGGCCGACCTCACGGGGGTGGCCCTGGAGACCGCCACCCTGCAGGAAGACAGTCGCCGCCACGAACGGTTGGATCGCCAGCTCAGCATTGGCGCGGAGATCCAGGCCCAGCTCCTGCCGGATCACTGCCCGGTGATTGAGGGAGTGGAGCTGGCCGCCCGATGCCGGCCGGCGTTTGAGGTGGGTGGCGACTACTACGACTTCATCCCCACCCGACCCAACGGTCCGGCTCGCAAGCGGGAAAGGGATCGCTGGGCCGTGGTGATGGGGGATGTGATGGGCAAGGGCGTGCCCGCCGGCCTCTTGATGACCCTGCTGCGTGGCATGTTGCGGGCCGAGGTGCTCAGCGGCCTACCCCCCGATCGCATCCTTCACGATCTCAACCACCTGGCCCAGGAGGACCTGGCCCACTCCCACAGGTTCGTGACGCTGTTTTACTCCGACTACGACCCCCGCTCCCGGCGGCTCCGCTATGCCAACGCCGCTCACAATCCTCCCCTGCTCTGGCGCCGCCAGCAGGCCCGAGTGGAGCGGCTCGATGCCCCCGGGCTTCTGATTGGTCTGCAGAGCGAGGCCGACTATGCCTGCCACCAGGTGCGCCTTGAGCCAGGCGATGTGGTGCTCTACTACACCGACGGGGTCACGGAGGCCACGGGCTTCAGCGGCGAGCGGTTCGATGAGGAGCGGTTGATGAAGGCCTTTCAGGGGGCGTGCGGGTCGTCGGCTGGAGCTCAGGGCATTCTCGACCAGCTCTTCGCCCGGCTGGATCGCTTCCTCGGTCCCGACCGCCAGCCTGAAGACGACGCGTCCCTGGTGGTGCTCAAAGTCCGCGATGAAGTCCGTCTGCCCCCCCTTCCGCCCTCTTCACCAGGAGCGATGGCAAGCTGAAGGCCAGCGCATGGCCCTGGATGACGTCTGAGAGTTCTCCCCCCAGCTCCGTGCCAGCCGGGGGCCAGGGCACCTGGAGCGATCGCTTCGAGCAAGGGCTCCATCCCGCCATTGAGCGTTTCAATGCTTCGATCGGTTTTGACATCACCCTTCTCCAAGAGGATCTGGACGGCTCCGTGGCCCATGCCCGCATGCTCGGTCGCTGTGGGGTGATCAGCGAGGCTGAGGCGCAACAGTTGATCGATGGCCTGGAGGCCATCAGGGGGGAGGCTGCTGCTGGCCTGTTCCGGCCCGGTGTGGAGGCGGAGGATGTGCACTTCGCGGTGGAGCGTCGCCTCACCGAGCGGCTCGGAGCCCTAGGCAAGAAGCTGCACACCGGTCGCAGCCGCAACGATCAGGTGGGCACGGATCTGCGCCTTTGGCTCCGGCGGCAGATCGATGCCATCGATGGGGCCCTGCGGCGGTTTGAGGGGGCTCTCCTCGCCCACGCGGAGCAGCACGTGGACACCCTGATCCCGGGATACACCCACCTGCAGCGAGCCCAGCCCCTGAGCCTGGCTCACCACCTCCTGGCTTATGTGGCCATGGCCCAGCGCGATCGGGCCCGGTTGGCGGATGTGCGTCGCCGGGTCAACATCTCCCCCCTTGGGGCCGCTGCTCTGGCGGGCACCCCGGTGCCGATCGATCGCCGTCAGACCGCGGCGGAGCTGGGGTTCACGGCGATCTATGCCAACAGCCTGGATGCGGTGAGCGATCGCGACTTCACCGTGGAGTTCATGGCCGCGGCCAGCCTGGTGATGGTGCACCTCAGTCGGCTGGCGGAGGAGGTGATCCTTTGGGCCAGCGAGGAGTTTGGCTTCATCACCCTTACGGATCGCTGTGCCACGGGCAGCAGCCTCATGCCCCAGAAGAAGAATCCGGATGTGCCGGAGCTCGTGCGCGGCAAAACGGGTCGGGTGTTTGGCCATCTCATGGGCCTCCTCACCATGATCAAGGGCCTGCCCCTTGCCTACAACAAGGATTTTCAGGAGGACAAGGAAGCCCTGTTTGATGGGGTGCGCACCTGCCTGGACAGTCTGGAGGCGATGGCGATCCTTCTGGAGGAAGGCCTGGAGTTCCGCCCCCAGCGCCTGGAGAGCGCCGTTCACAGCGATTACGCCAATGCCACGGATGTGGCCGACTACCTGGTGGCCCGCGATGTGCCCTTTCGGGAGGCTTACCAGCTGGTGGGGGCCCTTGTGAAGCAGTGTGTGGCTCAGGGCCGTCTGCTGGCTGATCTCCCCCTGGTCGAATGGCAGCGTCTGCATCCGGCCTTTGGGGCTGATATTCATGCCGCCATTGCCCCCCGCCAGGTGGTGGAGGCCCGCAAGAGCGAAGGCGGCACGAGCTTTTCTGAGGTGCGGCGCCAGCTCCGGTTGGCTCGAGAGGAGGGTTTGGGGGAAGGCTCCGCTCTGCAGTAATGATGCTGCAACACTTCACCCCCCTTTGGCGGGCCAGATTCCACAGACCGTCTAATCTGAGCAGGTCCGAAATCCTCCGGGGTCTTCGGCATCTGTATCGGTTCCCCCAGCCCCTTTCGTGAGCATCTTTGTAGGCAATCTTCCCTTCCGCGCAGAGCAGGAGGACGTCGTTGAGCTTTTCACCCGCTTTGGTGATGTTGTGAATTGTTCCCTCCCCCTGGAGCGGGACACCGGTCGTAAGCGCGGTTTCGCCTTTGTGGAGATGGCGGATGACGAGATGGAATCTCGGGCCATCGAAGGACTGCAGGGAACCGAGTTGATGGGGCGCCCCCTTCGCATCAACAAAGCCGAACCCCGCGGCAGTGGTGGCGGCGGTGGTGGTGGTGGACAGCGCCGCGGTGGTGGTTATGGCGGCGGTGGAGGCGGCGGCTATGGCGGTGGTGGCTATGGCGGCGGCGGTGGTGGATACGGCGGTGGCGGTGGAGGCTATGGCGGCCGCAGCGAGGATCGCGGCTCCGGAGCCCGCGACTGGGAAGATCGCAGTTACGGTGGCGGTGATCGCGGTGGCGACAGCTTTGATGCAGGTCGGGCCAGGCGCCGTCGAAGTGGCGGTGAATCCATCGACCCGGTGTGACCCCAAGCTGGAGTGAGCCAAACGGGCCTAGACCCTAAAGCCCCCGTTCCTCCAGTTGAAGGGCGGCTGCATCAAGCACCTCGGGGCCCGCATGCCGCTCTCCCGCGTGTCTTGAGAGGGAAGCCCTCCAGCCCCTGGCTCCCTTCACCCCCTCCACCAGATGCACCAGGTGGCGGCCGATGGCCCAGAGCCTTCCCCCCTGGCTGCACCAGCGTTCCGCATGGGGAATCAGCCCCCGCACCACTGAGGAGGGGCGGGCAGGCTCCAGTGTGGAATCGGCGAAGACCACCCGGTCCACGGCCGCCCAACGCAGGGGGTGCTGGTACACCGCCCGGCCCACCATCACCCCATCCAGTTCTGCCAGCTGGGCCTGGCAGACCTCCAGGGTGTCGAGGCCACCATTGAGTTCCAGCACCAGGTGGGGCCGCTCCCGTTTCAGCTGATGCACCACGTCCCAGCGCAGGGGCGGAATCGTGCGGTTTTCCTTGGGATCCAGGCCCTGCAGCCAGGCCTTGCGGGCATGCACGGCAAAGCGGGCGGCACCGGCTGCCGCCACCGTGTCCACAAACTGGAGCAGCTCGGGAAACCCATCCCGCTGGTCGATCCCAATCCGGTGCTTCACCGTCACCGGTAGTCCACTGGCGGCCACCATGGCCGCCACCCCCTCTGCTACCTGTTCAGGGTGCGCCATCAGGCAGGCGCCGAAGTTCCCCTGGCTGGCTTTGGAGCTGGGACAGCCCACATTCAGGTTCACCTCGTCGTAGCCCCAGGCCGCCGCCAGTTGGGCTGCCCTCGCCAGCTCCTGGGGATCGTCCCCGCCCAGTTGGAGCACTAGGGGCTTCTCCACGCTGTCAAAGCCGATCAGGCGCTCCAGGCGCTGCTGCCGTTCCGCAGGGCTGTGGGGCGGCCCCTGGCGCACCAGGTGATCCAGGGCCCGGGCCACCACCATTTCGCTATAAAGCAGGCTGTGGCGGCTCACCTGACGCATCAGCACCCGGAAGTGCCGATCCGTGTAGTCGAGCATGGGCGCCACACTGAAGCGGAAAGCGTTCGGCATCCTTCCATGCTGCCCACCCACCTGCCTGATCGGGTTTCGGTCTTGGTGGCTGGCGGTGGTCCCGCAGGTTTCATGGCGGCCATTTTGGCTGCGGAGGGGGGGGCACAGGATGTGTGGCTCCTGGAGGCCACTTCCGAGCTGCTCCACAAGGTGCGGATCAGCGGGGGCGGGCGATGCAACGTCACCCATGCCTGCTGGGAGGCCCGCGCCCTCTCCGCCCACTACCCCCGGGGCGGGCCGGCGCTCCTTGGCCCCTTCTCCCGCTTTGGCCCCCGGGATGCCGTGCAGTGGTTCCGGCGCCATGGCCTGGAGCTGGTGGAGGAGCCGGATGGCCGCCTCTTCCCCCGCTCCCAGTCGTCCCTTTCGGTAGTGGCTTGCCTGCGCCAGGCGGCGGAAGCGGCCGGGGTGCAGGTGCGCTCGGGGCTGGCCCTTCAGCAGGCCCAGCCTCGCTCCGAGGGAGGGTTTGTCCTCACCCTGCGGGATGGTCGCTCCCTGGCGGCCGGGCGGCTGGTGCTGGCCACCGGCAGCCATCCCAGCGGTCATCGGCTGGCCCGTGCCTTGGGACACAGCCTGGTGCCACCCGTGCCCTCCCTGTTCACCCTGGCCCTGGCAGCCCCCTCCCTCACGGCCTTGGCAGGGGTGAGCAGCGACCCTGTGGTCCTCTCCCTCCACCCCCCTGTCGGTTGTCCGGCCGCAGAAGGCAAGCCGGCCCCCTTGCGCCAGAGGGGGGTGGTGCTGATCACCCATTGGGGGTTGAGCGGCCCTGCCACCCTCCGCCTCACGGCCTTTGCAGCCAGGCAACTGAAGGCCTGGGGGTATCGAGCCGAGCTCGCTGTGGATTGGACTGGTGGCCTACCCCGGCAGGAGGTGGAGGCCCTTCTGGCGGCCGCCCGGCTCCAGCAGGCGCGCCGCCAGATCGCCGCCCATCGGGCTCTTCCCAGCCTTAGCCGCAGGCTCTGGGCAGCGTTGGTGGCTGCAGCAGGGCTCAAGGAGGATCGCCGCTGGGCCGACCTCGACCGCCAGGGGCAGCGCGCCCTGGTGGAGGCCCTGGTGGCCAGTCGCTACACGGTGGTGGGCCGGGGACCCTTTGGTGAGGAGTTCGTCACCGCCGGAGGGGTGCCCCTCAAGGAAGTGCAGGGCAGCTCGATGGAAAGTCGGCTGCAGCCCGACCTTTTTCTCGTCGGGGAGCTGCTGGATGTGGATGGGGTCACGGGGGGATTTAACTTCCAGCACTGCTGGACGAGTGGTTGGCAAGCGGGCCGTGCCCTTGCCGCGGCAGGCGGTGGAGATGGGAAATTAACGAATCTTCTCAAACACTGAGAACATCGGCAGGTACATGGCCACCAGAATGGAGGCCACAATGCCACCGACAAGAACGATCATGAAGGGTTCAATCAGGGAGGTGAGCATCTTCACGCTTGAGCTCACTTCGTCCTCATAAAAATCAGCAACCTTGGAGAGCATGTCGTCCATGTTTCCCGTCTCTTCCCCCACGATGAGCATGCTGATTGCCAGCTCCGGGAAAACGTTCTTCATGGCCAGGGCCGTGCTCAGGGGGATCCCCTCACTCACATCGGTGCGGGAATGGCTGATCGCATCAGCAAAGATGGAATTTGTTGCTGTATCTGTGAGGATGTCCAGCGACATCATGATCGGAACCCCTGCCTTGGACAGGGAGGCCAGTGTTCGACAGAACTGGGCCGTGGACGTTTTCTGAATCAGATCCCCGAACAGTGGCAGGCGAAGGACCAGCTGATCCACCCGCCGGCGTCCTGCTGGCGTGTCGTAAAACGTTTTTGCTCCAAAGGCCGACACCATCAAGAACCCCACCAGTACCAGGGAGAAGGGCGATCGCAGGGTTTTGCTGAGGTCTACCATCATCTGCGTGAACACGGGCAGGTCAGCACCCAGTTGATCGAAGATTTCGGCGAATGTGGGAATGATGAAAATCGTCATCCCAAGAAAGACCAGGATGGCGATCACAAACACCGTCACCGGATAACTCAGGGCACTTCGAATCTGGTTCTGAAGCTTGGCGTTCTCCTCCAGCAGCTTGGCCAGGCGTTTTAGGGTCTCGTCGAGCACGCCACCGGCTTCCCCCGCCTCCACCATGGCGATGCTGAGTTTGTCGAAAACTCTTGGCCAGAGACGCATGGAGCTGGCTAAGTTTTCCCCCTGATTCACCTCTTCGATCATGGCCGCCAGCGCACGGCGAAACAGGGGTGATTTCTGTTGGCGATAAATCAGATCAATGCTGCGCAGAATGGGCACACCCGCATTCACCAAGGTGGCCAGCTTGCTGGCGAATACGGCTTTCTCCTTTACCGATGGAGGGCTCTCCATGAGTCGGCTCCAGCGCCCCTGGGACTCGGGAGGCCCCGTCGGGGCAGCCCCATCTTTGCGGGTGAGGTTGCTGTAATTAATGCCCCGTCGTCGCAGGGTGCGTTTGGCTTCGGCGGGGCTTCCTGCCTCCAGGGTGAGCACCCTGGTTCTCCCAGCACGGGTGGTGTAGGTAACCGTGAACGCCGTCATCCCTGGTTCAGTAGGCGCTCCAGCTCCTCGGGCCGGGTGGTCTTGAGGAGGGCCTCGGCATGGCTGATGGCTTCCTCCTGAATCAGATTGGCCAGGGCCCGATCCAGGGTGAGCATGCCTTCCTTGGCGCCGGTCTGAATCTGGGAATAGATCTGGGCTGTCTTCCCCTCTCGAATCAGGTTCGCGATGGCGGGAGTGTTGATCATGATCTCCTGGGCCATCACCCTGCCAAATTGGCCTGGCAGGGGCCGCACCCGCTTGCACAGGGTTTGGGAAAAAACGGCGAGCAGGCTGCTGCTGAGCTGCACGCGGATCTGAGTCTGCTGTCCGGGAGGAAACACGTCCACCATCCGGTCCACGGTCTGGGCCGCGGAACTGGTGTGCAGGGTTCCGAACACCAGATGACCGGTTTCGGCAGCGCTGATGGCCAGCTGGATGGTTTCCAGATCCCGCAGTTCCCCCACCAGAATCACATCGGGGTCTTCCCTCAGGGCAGCCCGCAGGGCATTGGCAAAGCTGCGGGTGTCTTCATTGACTTCCCGTTGATGGATGACCGACTTCTCATTTTTATAAGTGAATTCGATCGGATCCTCGATGGTGAGGATGTGCTCTGTTCGGGTTTGATTGATGTGATTTAACAGGGCCGCCAGGGTGGTGGTTTTCCCCGACCCCGTGGGCCCGGTGACCAGAATGAGCCCCTTGGGTTTCCGACTGGTTTCTTCCACTACCGGTGGCAGCCCCAGGTTGGCCAGGGGTGGGATGGAGTCTCCCAGGGCCCGCAAACAGGCGGCATAGGTGCCCCGCTGCCGGTAAACGTTCACCCGAAAACGAGCGACGCCACGCAGTCCGTAGGAACAATCCAGTTCCCAGTTTTGTTCCAGATGTTTGCGTTGGGAGTTGTTTAACAGGGAGAAGATCAGCTTGTTGCATTCCTCTTCGGACAACACCAGCTCGTCCAGCATGGGGCGGAGTTGCCCATTGAAGCGGCCATAGGGAGGTTGATAGGCCGCCAGGTGAAGGTCGCTGCCGCCTGCCTTCACCAGATCTGTCATCAGATCCTCAATCAACATGGCGGGCCTTGCATCTCCTAACGGCGCACTTTCAGACAGTAGGGGCATTCCAGCCAGTCGTCGTTGAGGCCTGCTCCACAGCCTCGGCAGGTGAGGCTGTGGAGGGCCCGGGCCCGACGCTCCAATTCCAACCCGCTGTCAGTCAGGAGCATCCGCTCCACTTCCTCCAGGCTGGTGAGCCCCTGCCGCACCAGATCCAAGCCATAGCCCAGGAGCGTTTTCATCCCCGCCTCTAGGGCCAGCCGCCGCAACTCATGGGTGCTGGCCCGTTTCGCCACAGCGGCGGAGAGATTTTCATTCATGGTGAGCACCTCATAAACCCCCACCCTGCCCCGGTAGCCCCGGCCCTGGCAGGTGGGACAGCGATTGGGCGTGCCCGCCGTCACCTTCGGGGTGCGATAAAAGGTGATCGCTGCCTCATCGCTCACCACCAGGCCGAAATGGGCCAGTTCCTCCAGGCCCGGGTGGTGGGCGATCCGGCAATCGGGGCAGAGCCGGCGCACCAGCCGCTGGGACACCACCCCCAGGAGTGAGGAACTCACCAAAAACGGTTCGACGCCCATTTCATCCAGCCGGGCAAAGGCTCCGACGGCGTCGTTGCAATGGAGAGTGGTGAGCACCAGGTGGCCCGTCAGGGCAGCTTTGATGGCCGTGCGGGCCGTTTCCAAATCCCGGGTTTCTCCCACCAGGAGCACATCCGGATCCTGTCGCATGAACGCCCGCAGGGCGGAGGCGAAGTCATACCCCTTTTCCCGGTTCACCTGGGTCTGGGTGATCCCGGCCAGGCCGTATTCAATCGGGTCTTCCACGGTGCAGATGTTGATGCCCGGGTCGTTCCGTTCCGCCAGCAGGGAATACAGGGTGGTGGATTTGCCGGAGCCGGTGGGCCCGGTCACCAGCAACATGCCAAAGGGCTTGCCCCCCATCTCCCGCACATCCCTCCGGGCATTGAGGTCCGTAATCAGGGTGTCCAGACCCAACTGGGTGGCGTTGTTGTCCAGGAGGCGCAACACCACTTTCTCTCCATAGCGTCCTGGAAGGGTGCTGACACGGAAGTCCACCACCTCGCCCCGAAACCTCCGGCGGATTCGACCGTCCTGGGGAAGACGGCGCTCCGCGATGTCGAGATCGGCCATGATCTTGAAGCGCGAGGTGACGGCAGGCACCAGGGTCTTCGGCAGGTTGTCCACCGTGCGCAACACGCCGTCCTGTCGGAACCGCACATGCATGCCGTCCTGCTGAGGCTCCACATGGATGTCGCTGGCACCGCTGTTGATCGCCTCGGCGAGGATGCGATTCACCAGGTTCAGAACGGGGGAGGTGGCCTCTTCCCGTGGGGCGGTGGCCAGATCCTCCACAACTTCGGCAGTGGGATGGCTGAGCCCGTTTTGCCCAAGGTGGAGGTCGGCAAAGAGCGAGGTCGATTCAGGGGTCTCGGTTGCGGCCTCGCGCAGGGTGTCGGGGTCGAGGTCCATGCTCCGGAGGTGCGGGCTTCCGCCGCTTGTGGGGTGGCAGGGATAGGAACGAACATAAGGGAATACCTTCGTGCCTGGCAGCATGAGCGGCGACACTTCCCCAGCCCAAACCTCCCCGGAAACCCTCCAGGAGCCCGCTGAGGCGATGCCATCCGCTGAGGTTCAGCCCGAGCTTTCTGATCCCCCTGTGCCCCAACCCACCACTGAGGAGAGCACGGAAAGTTTCCCTCCCCCGGAAAAGCTTCAAGAGTTGGAAAGCCAGCTCGCGGCCCTGCAGACGGAACATGAGGCGCTGCGCAGTCAATACATGCGAATTGCCGCAGACTTTGACAACTTCCGTAAGCGCCAGTCCAGAGATCAGGAAGACTTACGATTGCAAATCGCCTGCACCACCCTGAGTGAAATTCTACCGGTCGTGGACAATTTCGATCGGGCCCGCCAACAACTCAATCCCCAGAGCGAAGAGGCTCAGACGCTCCATCGCAGTTATCAAGGTCTCTATAAACAACTTGTGGATGTTTTCAAGCAGTTGGGAGTGGCACCGATGCGGGTGGAGGGTGAACCCTTCGACCCCAACCTCCATGAAGCCGTGATGCGCCAGCCCAGCCAAGAGCACCCGGAAGATGTTGTGATTGAGGAGCTCCAGAGAGGTTACCAGCTGCACGGCAAGGTCCTTCGCCATGCCCTGGTCAAGGTGTCCATGGGCCCCGGTCCCCAGGGCGCCCAAACGTCTGAAGATCCCGCCCCCGATCAGGAGCACGCTGGCTGATGGCCGATTTCTATGATGTGCTTGGTGTGGGACGCGACGCCGATGCCGACACGCTCAAGCGTGCCTATCGACGTCTAGCTCGGCAATACCACCCCGATGTCAATAAGGATCCCGGGGCTGAAGAGCGCTTCAAGGACATCGGCCGTGCCTATGAGGTCTTGAGCGATCCCCAGGCCCGGGCTCGCTATGACCAGTTCGGTGAGGCGGGGCTCGGCGGCGGTATGCCCGACATGGGCGATATGGGCGGATTTGCCGATCTGTTCGAAACCTTCTTCAGTGGCTTTGGTGGTGGTGGTGGAGGGATGGGTGGTGGCCCGAGGCGCCGGGGGCCCCGAAAGGGGGATGATCTCGGCTTGGAGCTCACGATCACCTTCAGCGAGGCCGTGTTTGGGGTGGAGAAGGAAGTGCAGTTCCGCCACCTGGAAACCTGCGGCACCTGCCAGGGATCAGGCGCCAAGCAGGGGAGCGGCCCCACCACCTGTTCCACCTGCGGTGGGGCCGGCCAGGTGCGCCGGGCCACCCGCACGCCCTTTGGCAGCTTCACTCAGGTGGCTCCCTGCCCCACATGTGAGGGATCCGGGCAGATGATCGCCGACCCCTGCACGGCCTGCCAGGGACAGGGGGTGCAGGAGGTGATGAAGAAGCAACGCATCAAGATTCCCGGGGGCGTGGACACAGGCACCCGACTTCGGGTGCCTGGAGAGGGCAATGCGGGCCAGCGGGGGGGTGGTCCCGGCGACCTCTACGTGGTGCTGAATGTGAAGTCCCATCCCCACTTGCAGCGCGAGGGGATCACCATCGCCTCCGAGCTTCCTCTCAGCTATCTGCAGGCCATCCTGGGTGACACGGTGGAAGTGGAAACCGTGGATGGCAACGAGAAGCTGGAGATTCCAGCTGGCACCCAACCGGGTGCCGTGCTCACCCTTAAGGGCAAGGGTGTTCCCAAGCTCGGCAACCCCGTTGCCCGGGGCAACCATGACTTCACGGTGAAAGTCCAGCTGCCCACCAAGCTCTCCGGTGATGAGCGGGATCTTCTGGAGCAATTAGCGGGTCACCATAGCCGCAAGGCCCAGCATAAGAGCGGCCTCTTCGGGGGGCTCTTCGGGGGGGGATGAGCGGTCCCACTCCCGATGTTTGCCTGGACCTAAGAGGCACGCCCTGCCCCCTCAACTATGTGCGCAGCCGCCTGGCGCTCGAACGCCTCCCGGTGGGGAGCTGGCTCCAGGTCGACCTCGATGCGGGAGAGCCCGAGGCCATGGTGGCCGAGAGCCTCCGGGGGGAGGGTCATCAGGTCTGTCCGTCCCTTCCCCTGCCTGCTGGCGATGGCTCGGCTGAAGGACCTTCGGTGCGTCTGCTCATTCAGCGCGGTGGGTGAAGAGGGCCGGGTGGTGGCCGTAGAGGCCAACTATTGCCGTGTGCACCTGGCCTCTCCCGGTCCTGAGGGCCAGGATCAGCTCCTCTGCACCGCCCGGGCCCGTTTGGCCAAAGGGGGCCAGGGGATCTGTGTAGGCGACTGGGTGGAGGTGGAAAGCATCGATTGGGTGCAACAGCGGGGGGCCGTGGCCCACCGTGGTTCCCGCAGCAATCTTCTCCCCCGGCCGGCGGTGGCCAATGTGGGCCGGGTGGTGGTCGTGGTGTCGCTCAAGGAACCGGAGCCCGACCCCATGCAGATCACCCGGTTTCTCGTGAGTGCGGAACATCTCGACCTGCCAGTGGATCTCGTGCTCTCCAAGGCGGACGGGCTTGCGCCGGGATGGCTGGAGGCCTGGTGTGAGCAACTCGCGGACTGGGGATACACCCCCCTCCCCGTATCCACCCAAACGGGGTTGGGCCTGGAAGCACTGGCTCTGCACCTGGCCCGGCCAGGGATCTCTGTGCTCTGTGGCCCTTCTGGAGTGGGGAAGAGCAGCTTGCTGAATGCCCTGGTGCCTGGGCTGGCCCTGCGGGTGGCTCCTGTCTCCGGTCGCCTGCAGCGTGGCCGGCACACCACCCGCCATGTGGAGCTGGTGCCGCTCCCCAGCCATCCCGATGCCCTCCTGGCCGACACACCCGGCTTCAACCGCCCTGCTTTGCCGGCCACCCCTTCGGAACTGGGGCGCTGCTTTCCAGAGTTGCGGGCCCGGGCCCATCAGCCCTGCCGTTTTGCCGATTGCCGGCATAGCGGAGAATCAGGCTGCGCCATCGGGGAGGACTGGCCCCGCCACGCCCTCTACCGCCAATGTCTGGCCGAGGTGGAAACGGCCGCGGCCCCAGTGCGATCGGGCCGTTTCGGAGAAACGGCCCTGCGGCAGGCGTCTAGACGCCGTCGCCATCTGCAGCGCCGGGGGGAGATCAGCCCCCTAGACCCGGAAGATTGAGTTCCAGTCCCCCGGTGAGGGTGTCCATTCGCTCCCGCATGGTGTTGGTGGAGAGGTCGTAGGCCGCCTTGAGGGCTTCAAATACGGCGCTCTCGACCGCGCTCTGACCTTCCCCCAGCAGGGTGGGATCGACCTGGACCTTCAGGGGCAGCTGGTTGCCCGAGAGCCATACGCTGGCCCGCCCATCGGCACTGCGACCCTCCAATTCCATCGCATCTAGCTCTTCCTGCAGTTTCTGGGCGTCCTGCTGGATCTGCTGGGCCTTGCGGAAAGCTTCGGTCAGCTGACCGAAGTTGGGAAGTCCAAAGCCAGCCATAGTGCCAGAAGGGGAAGAACAGTCTGATTCAGGGTAGGTCCCTCACGACCCTGCTCCTGCGCCCACCTCGAAGCCAAGACGTTTCACCTCCGGGTGCAGGGCGATGGCGTGGGCGTTCCAAATGCTCTCCTGCACCATCTCGATCAACTGGTCGATGTCGGTGGCGGTGGCCGCCCCCAGGTTCACGATGAAGTTGGCGTGGAGGGTGGACACCTGGGCGTCACCCACCTGCAGCCCCTTGAGACCTAGCCCCTCGATCAGGCGTCCAGCCTTCTGGGGTTCGGGGTTGCGGAACACGCTTCCACAGCTGGGCTGCTGGTAGGGCTGGGTGCTCGTCCGGCTGTGCAAGTTGGCGCTGGTGCGGGCGGCGACTGCGGCGGGCTCGTGACCGGGCTCCAGTCGGAACCGGGCGGACAGCACCAGCAGGGGCTCCTCCTGCAACCGGCTGTGGCGATAGGCGAAATCAAGCTCGCTGGCCAGGAGGGTGAAGGGCTCGCCAGGCCGGGCCGGGTCGATCACCCGTACGGAATGGAGCCACTCCGCCGTGCAGCCCCCCTGGGCCCCCGCATTCATGACCACAGCCCCACCCACGGTGCCAGGAATTCCCACGCTCCACTCCAGGCCACTGAGGCCGCTCCGCGCCACCTTGCGGGCCAGGGTGGGGATGGGTTCCCCGGCCTCGGCCTCCACCCAGCCGTCGCCAGCCTCCAGCATGCTGCCCTGAAGCTTTCGGCTGCAGAGGGTGAGGCCCGGAAGCCCCCCATCGGCGATGAGCAGGTTGGAGCCTGCACCGATGCAGCGAAAGGGCAGGCCCTCGGCGACGGCCCAGGAGGCTTGCTGGATCAATTCTTCCGAGCTGCCGGGTTCGCCGAGCCACTGGGCTGGACCGCCCACCCGCCAGGTGGTGAAGTCCCGCAGGGAGATCCCCTGCCTGACGGAGTTTGGGGGCGCTCCGCTCACAGCAGAAGGGGAGCTGGGCGTCCCAGATCACCGAGGGTGCTTAGGCGCTCCCAAAGGCTGTTCACATCCCCGGCCCCCATGGCCAGAACCAGATCGCCGGGCTCGCTGTAGGCGGCCACCTGATCCGTCAACTGGTCCAGGTTGGCCGCGGCGCGCACGGGCACCGAGGGGGCGATGGCTTTCACGGCGGCGGCCAACGCTTCGCTGGAGATGCCTTCAATCGGGGGCTCCCCCGCGCTGTATAGCGGGGCCACGATCACCGTGTCCGCGAGGGCTAGGGCCTCGGCGAATTCGCTCATGAACTGGGCGGTGCGGGTGTAGCGGTGGGGTTGAAACACCGCCAGCAACCGCAGGGGCTGGGATGGCAGGGGGCTGCGACCGCTCTCCACCATCAGGCGGGCCATGGCCAGGGTGGCGGCCACCTCGCTGGGGTGATGGGCGTAGTCGTCCACCACGATCCGCTGCTGCCAGAGCCCCCGACAGTCGAAGCGTCGACCGGGGGCCTTGAGGTTCCCGATGGCCCGGCGCAGGTCTGCGAAGGGCACCCCTTCCCGTCGGCAGGCCGCCAGGGCGGCGGTGACATTGCTGAGGTTGTGACGTCCTGGGAGGGGGACCTCCAGGGTGCCGATCTGCTCGCCCCGTTCGTAGTAAGCGGCCGTGGTGCCGTCCCCCCGTTCCTGAAGGGCCAGGGCGGCGTAGTCGGCATGGTCTGGGTCTTGGATCGACCACCAGGCATCCGCCTGGAAGTGCTCCCGGAGGATGGGGCAGTCCCGGTTGGCCAGAAGGGCGCCGCTGCCATCACTGAAGCGTTTGAGCGTGTCGATCAGCGTCTGCAGGTTGGGGTAATGGTCGGTGTGATCAAGCTCGATGTTGGTGAGGAGCGCCAGGGTGGGGCTGAATTTCACCAAGGAGCCGTCCGATTCATCCGCTTCCGCCACCAGAAGGCGGCCCGAACCCTGACGGCCATTGCTGCCGAAGGCTGGCACGATGCCTCCGATCACCGCTGTGGGGTCCTGACCCGTGGCCTCCAGCAGGGTGGCGATCAGGGTGCTGGTGGTGGTTTTTCCGTGGCTTCCGGCCACGGCGATGGAGGGTTGATTGTTGATCAGGGCGGCCAGCACATCGGAGCGATGACACAGACCTAGCCCCTGACGGCGTGCTTCTGCCACCTCCTCATTGGTGTCCCGTACCGCTGAGCTCAACACCACCAGTGGGGGCTGGCTGCCATGGCCCAACAGGCTGTGGATGGTGGCGCTGCTCTGTTCCTGAAACACCCTCACCCCCCGATCGGCCAGCCGGCTGAGCACTGCAGAGGGCTTGGGGTCTGATCCGCTGACAGCAAAGCCCCGCTCCACAAGGATTCCGGCCAGGGCCGACATGCCGATGCCACCAACCCCAACGAAGTGGAGGGGCTGATCGCGTTCGAGCACAAGGTCCAAGAGCGTCACCGAGATTCAGCCGAAAATAGGGCGAAACGCCCCAGCGTGCTCCCCCTGGTGTTTACAAGTTGCTTCGCATCGTGGTCCACCCCGGTGCCGGCCCACTACTCACGGGGGTAGGGAGCATCTGATTTCTGTATGATCGGCAGCCGAAATCCCCTTGCCGAGCGGTGCCCGCCGCTTTCCTGCCATGACCTTGCGCGTTGCGATCAATGGATTTGGCCGAATTGGTCGCAACTTCACGCGCTGCTGGCTGAGCCGCGGCGCGAATACCGGCATCGAGCTGGTGGGTATCAATGGCTCCGGTGACACCTCTACCAATGCCCACCTGCTCAAGTACGACTCGATGCTGGGTCCCCTGCGGGGCGTCGAAGTCGGCACCACGGACAACTCCATCATCCTGAACGGCAAGGAGATCAAGGTCTTCTATGACCGCAATCCCGCCAATCTTCCATGGAAGGAGTGGGGCGTCGATCTGGTGATCGAATCCACCGGTGTGTTCAACGATGATGTGGGCGCTAGCAAGCATTTCGAGGCCGGTGCAAAGAAGGTGATCCTCACTGCCCCTGGCAAGGGGGCCAAGGTCGGCACTTTCGTGGTGGGCGTGAATGCCGATCAATACCGCCACGAAGACTGGGACATCCTGAGCAACGCCAGCTGCACCACCAACTGCATGGCCCCGGTTGTGAAGGTGCTCGACCAGGCCTTCGGCATCGTCAAGGGCACGATGACCACCACCCACAGCTACACAGGCGACCAGCGCATCCTCGACGCCTCCCACCGCGACCTGCGCCGAGCTCGTGCTGCCGCCGTCAACATCGTGCCCACCAGTACTGGCGCTGCCAAGGCCGTTGCGCTGGTGTATCCGCCGGTGAAAGGCAAGCTGAGTGGCATCGCCCTGCGCGTTCCCACCCCCAACGTTTCGGTGGTGGACATGGTGCTGGAGCTGAGCCGAGATACCACCAAGGAAGAAGTGAACGCCACGCTCAAGGCTTCTTCCGAGAACGGCATGAAGGGCATCATTAAGTACTGCGATCTGCCTCTGGTTTCGAGCGATCACGCCGGTACAGACGAGAGCACCATCGTCGATTCCGATCTCACCCTGGTGATGGGCGGCAACATGGTGAAGGTGATCTGTTGGTACGACAACGAGTGGGGCTATAGCCAGCGCGTCGTCGACCTGGCCGAGATCGTGGCGAAAAACTGGAAGTGAGGCCCCCTTTTTAAGGGTTCCGGCCTGGTTGGGTTTCAGGTCCATCGGCCGCCGTAAGGCGGCCTTTTTCGTTTGCGTCAGATGCCTTGGGGCCATGGCCCGTGATCAGACCGGTGAAAGAGGGGAAAACTGATATATTTCATATCAGTTTTTCTATGGCCATGGCTGCTCGCCAGATCTCCATCACTCTGGATGAGGAGCTGCTTGAGTTCCTCGACCGATCGGGCTCCAACCGCTCGGCTGCTGTTGCCGAAGCCGTGAGCCAATGGCGCGATCTGCAATGGCAGCGCCACCTTGCCGAGGCCTATGCCGCGCTCAATGAAGCAGACGCGGATCAAGTGCAGACCATCCGGCCGCCGGATGCTCTGGTTGCGGCCCGCGAAGCAGCCGCGCTCAGCCCCTCGCCATCGTGATGCCCAGACCCGGTGATCTCTGCACCTGGCCCCGCAACCCCCTGCTACGCGACAGCAAGCGCCGCCCGGTGGTGGTGCTCTCTCCCGCCTACCCGGGCCGTTCGACGGTCCTTGTCGTTCCGCTCAGTTCGGATCTCTCCTCCCGCAGTCTTCCCTTGCGTGTGGTGATCGAGGCCACACCGGCTAATGGCCTGGAAAACGACAGTCTGGCCCTCTGTGATCAGCTCACCTGCCTGCTGGTGAGCCTGCTGGGGGAGTCCTTCGGGCGGCTCGAGACTGGCTTACTGGCTCAGCTGAGGCACCGTGGCGCCCTGGCTCTGGGGCTGATGCCCAGCGATCTGCGCCCCGGCGGCGGCTGACATCCCTGACCCGTGCGGCATCACTGTGTCCAAAGTGCTGGAAGCCGCCGATCCCCCAGGTCGCCTCCGGCCAGGGGCTGCCATCGTTCCAGCCAAGGTCCCCGGCGCGGCCTGTCTCCAACCTCCCGATCACGGTCGCTCCAGGCAGGGACTCCAGCAGCGCCGCCGCCCAGGTGGTCTCCAGGGCCAGCACCAGCTCGAAGTCCTCGCCGCCGCCGAGGCACCAGCGCTCCGCTTCCGGCAGGGCGGCCATGGCCGGGTCGAGGGGCAGGGCGTCGCGCTCCAGCCAGGCTGAGCAACCGCTGGCGGCGGCGATCGCTGCCACTGAGGCCGCCAGGCCGTCGCTGCTGTCGCAGCCGCCTACCCGCCAGGGCAGCGCCGCCGGCCGGCTGGCGAGTAGGGCGTGCACCGCGTCGAATCGCGGCCGCGGCCGCCGGTGGGCAGCGATCGCTCGCGCTTCCCAATCCGCCGCTTCCCAGTTGCTGCCCGCGCCGGTGGAGAGCTCGATCTCCCCCTGCAGCAGCGCCAGCCCCAGGCGGCTCAGCCCATGGGGGCCGGTGCACACCAGCAGATCCCCGGGCCGGCCGTCGCCGCGGCGGATCGGGCCGCCTTCGCGGCTCAGGCGTCCCAGGGCCGTGATCGCCAGCAGGCGCTGGCCGCCGCCGCTGCAGTCGCCCCCCAAGATTTCGCCGCCATGCACCGCCAGGGCCTGGTGGAGCCCCTCGTACACCCCTTCCACCCAAGCCCAGGAGGTGCTGGCCGGCGCCACCAGCGCCACCGTGATCCCCACCACCTCTGTGCAGCCCATCGCCGCCAGGTCGGAGAGGTTGGCCGCGGCGGCCCTCCAGCCCACATCGGCCGGCCCGGTCGTGGCGTCGCTGAAATGCACCCCCTCCACCAGCACATCGGTGTTGACCACCAGCTGCTCCCCGGAGTCGGTCGCCCGAGCCAGGAGGGCAGCATCATCGGCGAACTGACCTGGCGGCGCGAAGGCTCCGAGCCGGCGGATCAGCTCCCACTCTCCCAGGTCTGCCAGGGTCTCCCCCATGGCTCTGATCAGCCGTGGGGCTTGAGGTTGTCAGCGCCTTCGATGACCCGGGCCGAGACGATCCGGTCGTCGACGCCAAGTTCGTGGAGCACGTCAATGCCCTCTACCACATAGCCGAAGGCCGCGTTGCGGCCATCCACCAGGTTGAGGCCGGCCGGGGTGAGCTCTGGTTCATACAGGAAGAAGAAGAACTGCGACGATCCGTCGTCGAGATGTTCGTCGGAGTGGGCCCAGCCCAGAGTTCCGTATGTGGCGAAGGGCAGAACCGGTTCCGCCTTGTAGCGGCCTACGTCCTCGAAAGTTTCGTTGTAAAGCGGCTCGGCATCGCCTGCGATGCGGATCTCCAGCGGCACATGCCGCTCTTGGCCTGTTTTCGCATCCACGTAGCCCAAGGCGTCGCCCTTCGGATCGCCGGTTTGGAGCACGTAAAAATCCTCGGCCCGGGTGAAGGGCAGCCCGTCATAGAACTTCCGTTGCACCAGATCCACGAAGGCTCCCCCCGTGAGCGGGGCGTTGTAGCCGTCGATCACAGCGATGAGGTTGCCCTTGCTGGTGCTGATGCTCACTGTGGCCCGCCCCAGCAACCTGGGAAGGGCATCAAATTCAGCCGGAATCTCGAACGGGAAGGTGCCCACGAGGCGAGCCTCGGCGTTGCCGATGGTCGCAAGGGCAGCGCGTCGGCTTGCTAAAAACGCCTCCCGATCCTGGGCTTGAGCAGCCTCGGCCACCTCGCGCAGCTGGATGTCGAGCTGGTCGAGCAGCTCGACCCCTGTCGGCTGGTCCTCTGGGGCGAAGCGCTCCAGGATGCCCGCCCGCTGGGTCGTCAGCAGCGACTGGCTGCGGGTCACCGCGGTGGCAAGAGGTTTCCAGCGCTTGGCCCGCAGGTCATCGCTGGTGGCTTCCAGGCGATGCTGCAGATCCTGCAGCTGCGGGGCGTCGATGGGCAGGGCGTTGCGCAGGATCGCCTCGGGATCCTTCACGGCGTTGCCTTGCGGCAGGGCAGCCCAGGCGCCCGGCACCAGCAGCAGGGCCACCATGCAGGCCCCCACCAGCCGCAGGGCGGGCCCAACGGCCGATGCGGCGCCGTAGGAACCGGTTCCAAGCCATCTCCAGCCCATGGTGAAGCGCATGACTCAGCGGACTCTGGCACAAGAGCTCGGACTGGTAGCCAGACGTACAATGTTTCGGATCTGATCCGACGGAATGATCTCCAGCAACGACTTCCGCACGGGTACTTCGATTGAGCTGGATGGCCAGGTCTGGCGCGTTGTGGAGTTCCTTCATGTCAAGCCCGGCAAGGGCTCGGCCTTCGTGCGCACAAAGCTGAAGGCCGTGCAAAGCGGCAATGTGGTGGAGAAAACCTTCCGGGCTGGCGAGACGGTCCCCCAGGCGTTGCTGGAGAAAGCAACCCTCCAGCACACCTACATGGAGGGCGATGACTATGTGTTCATGGATATGGGCAGCTACGAGGAAACACGCCTCACCGCAGCCCAGATCGGCGACCAGCGCAAGTACCTCAAGGAGGGCATGGAGGTCAGCGTCGTCTCCTGGAACAACAAGCCGCTGGAGGTGGAGCTTCCCAATTCCGTGGTGCTGGAAATCAGCCAAACCGATCCTGGCGTGAAGGGAGATACAGCAACGGGTGGAACCAAGCCAGCCATCCTGGAAACGGGCGCTCAGGTGATGGTGCCTTTGTTTATCTCCATCGGGGACAAAATTAAAGTGGATACTCGCTCAGACTCCTATCTGGGCCGGGAGTCCTAATGGCCATGCAACTCGATCACGGTCAACTGCGCGATCTGCTGGAGCAGCTGAGCAAGAGCGACATTCAGGAATTTCGTTTGGAAGGAGAAGACTTCCGCCTGGAGGTTCGTCGCAACCTGCCTGACAGCGTGTTGGCCGTGCCAGCCACCGCCTTGCCCGCCCCCCCAGCAGCTACCCCGGAGGCCGGCCCATCCGGCCCCTCTCCTCCCCCGGCCGCTGCCGCCAGCCGCAGTGACCTCCAATCGATCACGGCCCCGATGGTGGGCACGTTTTATCGATCGCCTGCCCCTGGCGAAGATTCTTTCGTGGAGTTGGGCACCCGCATCAAGGCTGGCCAAACCGTCTGCATTCTCGAAGCCATGAAGCTCATGAATGAGTTGGAGAGCGAGGTTGCCGGTGAAGTGGTGGAAATCCTTGTGGAGAACGGAACCCCCGTGGAGTTTGGCCAGGTGCTGATGCGCATCCGCCCCTGAGCGGCTCGTCAACCGAGCTCCCACGCCGTTTCCAGGGCTGCCACCATGCTGGCGCTGCGGGCCACCCCCAGTCCGGCGATCGGGAAGGCTGTTCCGTGGTCGGGAGAGGTGCGCAGGAAAGGAAGCCCCAGGGTGGTGTTCACTGCCCGGTCAAAGGCCAAGAGCTTGACGGGGATCAACCCTTGGTCGTGATAGAGCGCCAGGAATCCGTCCGGCCCCATGGTCTGCTCCTGCCAGGCCAGGCCCGCCTCCAGCCAGCAGGTGTCCGGTGGAAGCGGACCCTCGAGCCGTGCCTCGGGGTGGTTGGCCTGCCACCGGCTGAGGCAGGTCTCTAACCAGGTGTGCTCCTCGTCCCCCAGGGCCCCCGCTTCTCCCGCGTGGGGGTTCAGCCCGGCCACCACGAGCCGCGGCTCAGGCTGGAACCGCTGGCAGAAGGCCAGCAGACGATCCAGCTGCAGGCTCACCAGATCAGGGCTCAAAGCGCTGGGTACCCGGGCCAGGGGGATGTGGGTGGTGGCTAGCAGGGTGTTGAACCGCCAGGGTCCCCGGGCTGGCCGTGCGGTAAAGAGCATGGAGGCCTTGGCAACGCCGCAGAGCTCTGCCAGCCGTTCCGTTTGGCCCGGATAGGCGTGGCCGGCGGCATGCCAGCACGCCTTGGCAATGGGCCCTGTCACCAGGGCGTGCCCGCTGCCCCCATGCACTAGCTCTTGGGCCCGGGTGAGCCAGCGAAAACTCGCTGCACCGGAGGCTGCCGACCCCTCACCCACCGTCACCGGTTCCTCCAGAGGCAAGTCGACCACCATCAGGTCCGCGGGGTCGGCCAGGGGGGCGTCGCCCAGGTGTTGCAGGTTGGCATGGGTGTGCTCCAACCATCTCCGGCAGCCCACGACCACCACGGGCCTGGCGGCCAGCTCAGGCTTGGCAAGGGCTTTTAGCACCACTTCAGGACCAATGCCCGCAGGGTCACCCAGGGCAATGACAAGAGGGGAGGACGTGGGTTTCGATGAAGAGATTCCTATGGAAGGGGCACCCATGATCCGGTGGCTGCTGGTGGGGCTGTTACTGGTGGGGCTGGGAAAGGGACTGGAAAGGGGGTGGCTCCTTGTGGATTGGCGTCGGATCGGTCAAGATCTCAATATGCCCTCTCTGGGGGAACCCCAGTCTGGGTCCCAGTCGGCTCCGCAACCCTCCCGGTAGCCCTCCCGGTAGCTGGGGTAGCGCAGCTGATATCCCAGCCCTTCGCGCAGCAGGCGGCTGTCGGCTCGGCGATTTTCCATCCAGAAACTCCTGGCCATTGGGCTCATGGTGGTGGCCACATCGCTGAAACGCTCCACGGGGGGCAATTTGCAACCCAGCAGGTGGGCGGCGTAGCCGAGGGTTTCACTGGAGGGGCAGGGTTCCTGATCCGCCAGGTTGAGTGTGGAGGGGCGATCCGTGGCGGGCAGGGCCAGGCAGTGCAAAAGGGCGCCCACGATGTCGTCCACATGAATTCTGGAAAACACCTGGCCAGGCTTGTGGATCAGGCGGGCCTTGCCTTCGGTGAGAGCTTGAAAGGGGCTGCGTCCTGGCCCATAGATCGCCGGAAGCCTGAACACCTGCACCGGGAGGGAGCTCTGGCGCCAGCCCTCCTCGCAGATCAGCCGCGCCTGGCTGCGCCCCTCAGCGGCGTTCAGGGGGCTTCCTTCGTTGACCCACTCGCCCCCGTGGTCTCCATAGACCCCTGTGGTGGAGAGCACGCCCACCCACCTGGGTGCCAATCGGAGGGCCCGAAGGAGGGGGAGAACTGTGTCGCTGCCCGTTCCATCCGGGGGGATGGTGACCAGCACATGACTGACCCCTTCCAGGGTGTGCGCTGCTGGAAGAACTCCTGTGGAGGCATCAAAGCGAACCCATTGCTGGGGATCGAGGGCAGGGGGCGGGGAGGGTTGTCGGTGGGTGAGGGTCACGGGAACGCCCATGGCGTCCAAGGTGCTGCCGAATCTCAAGCCCGTGTAGCCGCCCCCAAAGATGAGCATGCGCTCCACGGCAGCCGCAGTGTTGACAACAGCTCCCTGAATCAGTACATTTGTATTAGTAGCTTGCTGATCCATGGCCGCCCTGCTTCCCCCCATTCTGTTGCCCACCCCCATCTCCCTGGTCCCCCCGATGGGCTCAGCTCCCTCAGGCTGCTGGGCCCCCCAGTCTGGGCGGGAGGCGCCCCTGCAAGCCGTAGGCCCTGGTGGAACGGGGTGCCGAGGGGGAGCTCGCTCAGGGGTTCCCTTTTGTCTGGTGGCCGTCCTGGTGGCCGCTGCCATGCTGGTGGCTCCCGAGCGGCCCCACGATCAGGAGGCGATCTGCCAGCGCCATAGGGGTGAGGTGGCCTGTCGGGTCTGGTGAGGGTGCAAGGTCTCCCCGGCCTCAGCGTGGTTGGGGTCGGAGCGGTCCTTGGGGTTGCTCCAGGCCAAGAGACGCTGGGCTAGCCGAAGATCCCCTGCTGTCCAGGCTTTTAGGGCCATGGCCCGTCTGGGGTCGTAGAAGGTCTGGCGGCGATACCAGTGAAAGGCTTCGTGGTCTCCCTTGGAGCCGTTGCAGCGCAGGCAGGCTGGCACACAGTTTTCTGTGACGCTCAATCCCCCCAGGCTTTGGGGTCGGATGTGGTCAATGGATTGGGAAGGTTGGCCGCAATAGAGGCAGCATCGGCCCGTGAGGTGGTGAAGGGAATGGCGCCAGCGGCGGGCGTGAGATTTGGGGCAGAGGTCTTCCAGGAAAACACCATCCCTGGCCAGCATGCCGATGCCTCAATTGCAGGGAATTTTGCCTCTGGTGTTTCCTCTGGCAATGTGTCGCTGACTGCTGTTTTTCTGTTTGCTTACCTGCCCGGGCAATGCTGTGGAAATGCGGCTTGGGGCTTCAGGCTTGATCGAGGTGGTCCTGCCGTTCGATCCGGTCACCTTTGCCCAGCTCAGAACCCTCCGTCCCGCCGGCTGTTGGCAGCCATCCCGGAGCTGCTGGCAGTTTCCTTTGGAGGCCGCAACGGTGCTGAGGCAAACCCTCCAAGGGCGATTTCCCCAGACGGCGGAACTCCAACAATGGTGTCAATGGCTGGATCAACCCCTCCCCCCCTTACCCACCCATCGCGAGCTGGTGGCGGCGGCCGCTCTCCAGCATCCCTTGACGGACGGTCGCGTTTTGTTTGCCCACCAACGGGCTGGGGCCCGTTGGTTGTTGGCCCGCCGAGGGGCGGTGCTAGCCGATGCCATGGGTCTGGGGAAAACGCTCACCGCCCTTGCCGCGGCAAGGGCGATGGTGCGCCTGGCCGATTGCCGGGTGGTGGTGGTGGCGCCGGCCGGATTGCATCCCCACTGGCGGCAGGAGGCCCTGGCCCTTGGGCTTGCCCTGGAGCTCCACAGCTGGGCGCGCCTGCCCAGAGAGCTGCCCCCCGCGGGTTGCGTCCTTCTGGCCGATGAGGCCCACTTCGCCCAGAACCTCTCGGCCAGGCGCACCCAGGCCTTTCTCAGGCTGGCCCGCCATCCCCGTTTGCGGGCCGCCTGGTTGCTTACCGGCACCCCCATGACCAATGGTCGGCCGGTGCAGCTCTTTCCCCTGCTGGCGGCCATTGGCCATCCCCTGGCTGCGGATCAGCGCCGTTTTGAAACCTTGTATTGCCATGGGCACTGGCAGGAGCGACGGGGTTTGCGCCACTGGCACGCCCAGGGGGCTACCCGGTTGGAGGAGTTGCATCGCCTTGTGCGGCCGTTGGTGTTGCTGCGTAGCAAGCAGCAATGCCTGGATCTGCCGCCCAAGCACCGGCGCACCCACACGGTGGAGCTTCTGCCGGCGGAGGCGCACCGGTTTCAGAGGTTGGTCGACGGTGCCGTGGCCGATTACCGGAAGCGGGTGGCCCAGGGGTTGGTGCGCAGCGATGCGGAAACCTTGGCCATCTTCACGGCCTTGCGGCAGATCGCCTCCCAGGCCAAGGTGGCTGCCGTGGTGGCCCTGGTGGCTGAGCTGATGGCCCAAGGGGAAGCCGTGGTGGTGTTCACCGGGTTTGTGTCCACCGCCCGGGCTCTTGCTCCGGCCCTCACCCGGCAGGGCCAGGATCCTGTGGCACTCACGGGAGGGGTGCCGCCCCGCCACCGCCAGTTGCTCGTGGATGCCTTTCAGGAGGGTCACCGACACGCCCTGATTGCCACCTTTGGGACAGGGGGTTTGGGCTTCACCCTGCACCGGGCCCGGCATGTCGTTCTAGTGGAGCGGCCCTGGACCCCTGGAGAGGCGGAACAGGCCGAGGATCGCTGCCATCGGATCGGTATGGGCGCCAGCCTGACGAGCCACTGGATGCAGCTCGGGATGGCTGATCAACTGGTGGATGATTTGCTGGCCAGCAAGTCGACCAGGATTTCGGAGGTGTTCACGCCTGCCCGAGCGCGGGCCCGAAAGGAACTGCCGCAAAGGATTCGTCAGTGGCTTGAGGGCTGCTGAGGGCCCTTTAGGGGGGGCTGGCAACTGGCGAGACGAAGCTTGAGGTCTTGCCGCAGAAGCTCATCCACCGTGCCTGGCTTTGCCTTTAGGGCCAGGGCCTGGGCCCGCAAGATGTCTCGACACGCTGCCGGGGAGTCACGATTCAGGGTATGCAGCAAAAACCTCTCATTGAGAGGAAAGGGATCGGTGGGGAAGGCAGCCACCACCTCATCGCATCGGGTGAGAGCGTCTTTGAGCTTCTTCATCTCCAGCCCCCGCAGACAATCTTCCCGATTCGGTTTGGCCTTGGGTAGGGGCTCCTCCGCACAACTCACGAGGCCGACGGCCACAAGCACCAGGGAAACCAGCAAGAAGGGCAGGGTTGGGGCTCCACTCCTGGGCTCAATTACCGAAGCGCTCACTGCGTGTCATGCCACCTTGACCAGCTTGACTGCTCGGTTGGACCGGCAGGGTTGTGGGCCCTTCGCTGGATGGGGCCTCACCCTTGCTGACCACGCGAGCGCTGTAAAGATCGCCAAGGTAGCGGCCGCAATTGGGGAAAGTGTTTGGGTTCTGTACCACCGCTTCTGTGATCATGACGGCCGCATGAGTGGGGGAGGTTTTGAACATGCTGGCGCTCTGCCGCTTGATCAAGGAGTAGGCCGCCGACCAACTCACTTCATGACTGTTGCCGCTGCTGCGCATGTAGCAATACACCTGGGCTCCCTTAACCCCTGGGGATTCGGCTTGGGCCAAGGCGCTAGGGCCAACACTCAGTCCCGCTGCGCCCGCCCCAAAGATCATCGCCAAAAAGGATGGCCCAAGCCTGAGGGGCCGGAGGAACCTGGGGACCATGGTTAGGAAAAAAGACAACTCAAGCTATCGAGCCCAGAGGATCTGTCCAGGGTGATGGAGTCGGGAGCTCAACCTCCTGGTGGTAGCCCAGTTCCGGCCCCCGGGGCGATCAACCGCACTACCAGGGGCAGCACCAGCAGCACGGTGATCAACCGCAGGGCATGAAGGGCGGCCACGGCAGCCCCAACTCCGAATTCTGCACCTACCAAACTCATCCCACTGATGCCTCCAGGAGCTGCGCCCAGCAGGGCGATCACAGGATCAATGCCGAGGAGTCGGCTACACCAAAGCCCCACCACCACCCCGGTGAGCACCAGCGTGAGGGTGATTAAGATGGCGGGGCGCCAGAGCAGCCGAAGTTCGGCAAGGGTGCTGCTGGTGAGAGTGGTGCCGATCACCGTGCCGATGGCGATTTCCAGCAGTGTGCGAGTTCCCCCAGGCCATTGGGCGATGTCCAAGCGGCCACTCATGCTCAACAGCCCCGCACCCAGCAGGGCGCCGGCGAGAGGGGCTGCTGGAATCCCCGTGCGCAGCGCCAGTAATCCCGCTGCACAGCCTGCGCAGGCGTAGAGCAGCAAGGGCCAGAGAAGGTTCATGCGTCTGGTGAGGGGTGCAACCAAGTTTGCTGGGGCGTTCCCCGGCCCGCTTGAGGAAGCCAGGGTCGTGTGTTGTCATTCGTCCAAGACTGCAAACACGTCATGACCGCGTCATCGGTGTCTTTCCGCATCACCAGGCACACGGAAGATCTGGCCCAGACCATTCACGCCCTCTCCCAACGGGTGGTGCAGCTGGAACAGCGATTGGCCGGACTGGAGGACCACCTCTCCAAGCCAGAAGAAGAGGAGAGCCTGTCGGCTGAGCAGCTCACCAGCCTGGCCAACGTGGATCAACTTCTCCGCGATTGTCGGGAGCTGCTGGGTGCGGATTCGCTCGAGGAGGAGACGGTTTCGGTGAAGGAGGCCAGGCCCTTGGTGGTCCATTCCAATCCGGAGGATCGGGACTTGGAAGAGGTGGCCTGACCCCCACCCTGGTCTCGCCATCCCTTGTAAGAGGTGACAAAATGGGAAGAAAGTGACCATGTCTTTTCCTCCTACCCCTCCCTCTTGCACGGCTGGTCATCAGGGAGTCCGCCAGGGATCAGCAATGGCTCCCCGTTCCAGCTCCTGCCATCCCTTGCCGATGGAAGGAGAGCACCAATTGGAGAAACTCCAATTTGCATTGGCCATCGCCCTCACCCGTGGGGATGCGCTCCGTTCCAGCCAGCTCCGAGAGGAAATTGCCAAACTCGGCGAAGATCGCGAAGAGCCCGGCACCTAGGGCAAATCAGCGTTTCATGGTGCTGCACTTTTTTGGTGGCGCATTAAGATAAAAATGTCTTTTACGGATTCATCCATCCGGATTCATCCGTTCAGATTTAACCGTTCGACAGATTCATTCGCTGCGACCACGCATTGTTATGGCCGCCCTAAGTTCGCCAACTGTTCCTTCCCCATCCTCGCGCCGCACGACTCACCATCCTGCAGCTCCCCAGGAATTGGCAGATCGCCACCATCTGCTCCATCGTGCAGAGGTCTGTGATCGGCAAGCTAAAGAGAGTGCGGATGCGGGAGATCTCACTGCCGCAGCCCGTTTGATTTTGCAAGCCCTGGATTGTGAGCGACGGGCTGGTGGCCTGGGCCCCCAGGTGTTGCAACTGATCAAGCCCCGTTGAGACATCACGAACGCCATAACACCCACAGAATCGGCTGGCTCAGGGCGATGGTGTTGGGTGCGAACGATGGGGCGATCTCTGTGGCCAGTCTGGTGGTTGGAATTGCTGCATCCGGGGCAGCCCGGCCCGCCATCCTGCTTTCTGGCTTGGCGGCCACGGTGGCTGGGGCCGCCTCCATGGCGGCTGGCGAGTTTGTGTCCGTGCAGAGCCAGGCGGATACGGAGGAGGCCGACTTGGCCCGGGAGCGGCAGGAACTAGTGGCCAATCCTTCGGGGGAGTTGGAGGAACTCATCGGCATCTATGTGGAGCGGGGATTGTCGCGAGATCTGGCGCGCCTGGTGGCCGAACAGCTCACCTTGCACGATGCCCTCGGCGCCCATGCCCGCGATGAACTGGGCATCACGGAGGCCCTTCGGGCCCGTCCCATACAGGCGGCTCTGGCCTCAGCTGGCAGCTTCTGCCTAGGAGCTCTCTGCCCTGTGCTCATGATCCTGATCAGCCCAGCCGGGCAGATCGCCCAGGCCACCACGGTGGTGGCCCTGCTTGTTCTCTCCGGATTGGGGGCCCTTGCGGCCCACGCGGGAGGAGCGCCGATCTGGCGTGCGGCAGCCCGCATGCTCCTGTGGGGCGCCCTTGCCTTGGGGTTGACGGCACTGGTGGGCCGACTGTTTGGGCCCGTGGTCTGAACCTTGTGTACTTCTTTCAGAGTGCCCTCTTTGTTTTCTCCGTCGGGTTCGGACGCCCCTCGCTGCGTCAACGTCCAGGAGGCCAAGACGCACGTTTCGGCGCTGCTAGCCAGGGTTGCTGCCGGCTAGAGCATCGTGCTTTCTCGCCATGGCAAATCCATCGCCCAGCTGATGCCCCTTGGCCGCATTCGCCAGGCCGCCGAGCTGATCGATCGTCGTTGCAGAGACGCTGCCGCTGCTCCTAGCCGTCCCCCGCGAAATCCACAAATCTCAGTCCTGAACTTGAAAGCGGGTGACCGGACTCGAACCGGCGACGTTCAGCTTGGGAAGCTGACATTCTACCACTGAATTACACCCGCAATTGAATAGCTTATTGTTAAACTCTGCTCATTTACTTTAGCAGTTGCTCGCTGGTTGTTCCTCCATTCCAGGGAAAGGGGTTGCCATGGGGGCGACGCCTTTCCCCTTGACTTGTTGGCCCTCAGGGCTTTGCGGCGGCGGTCTCAGGGCAATCCACCTCGGCCGTGAGGGCCTGGCGGGCCGTGATCACCGGGGCAGCCTTGGCCTTCAACAGATTGGCGGCCTGCTCCAGGGTGAGTCTCTTGTTTTGCGACACCTTTTGCACTTCGCCGCGGAAGGTTCGTAATTGTTTTTTGAATGCCTTTAGCCGCAGGTTTTCGAGCTGCTCCTCGGAGGCCTCCAAGTTGTTGAGTGCCGTGGCCAGGGCTTGATCCGCTTTTTTGGCTTCGCCAATCGTGGAGGTGGGTTTCAACGCCCCCACGGCCTCCATGGCTTGACCCACTTCAGCCAGTTGGGTGCAGATCAGCTTTTCAGTTTTGGCTTTCTGGGTCGTCAGATTTTGCTGGCAGCCACCCAGGGCAAGGGCCGTCAGGGCGGCCAGGGCCAGCAGGGAGCGGGAGCGTTGCATGGTGATTTGGTATCCATTCACACCATAGGGGGATTGACCTTGGCGTCCACTCCCATCGGCGATCAGCCCGCCAGGGCGGCCGCCGCCGCTGCCACGCCCGCCCCCGTGGCCACCTTGCCCAGCCCCAGGTCCTGCAGGGTGGCTTCAATGGCTG
>JBBARZ010000008.1:0-40381 GCA_040399505.1 Cyanobium sp. | reverse complement strand
GCGGCCTTCGGCTCCGTGCGCAAGCTGCGTAAGTTTTCTTCCCTCATCAAGCAGGGTTAATTCATCCTTGCGTCCTTTCTGATGTTGAGCCCTCGCCTTGACGGGGGCTATTTTGTGCAGTTTTTCCAGATCTCAAAGAAAAGTCTCACCCAATGTGCAAAATTGCGGACAAAGTTTTCTCGGACTTAATTGCCAAAGAGCATACCTTCACAGTGCTGCAGGCCTCCAACTTCGTCACGGGTTCATCCGCAGAATACTCATACAAGGTGACGATTGTTCATCCCGATCTGGCGGTAAATTAAAACCAACTCCGACCAGATTTAGTGCCTGAACATCCTGATAACTTTGATGCGTTAGCCAGCAGTGGCCTTTTTGGCACGGTGGCCTCCCCTGATGAGATTCACCAAGAAAGCTCCACCAAGGAATGGGAGGCGGGCGCTCGCTATGCCTATTGGATTGGCATATCGTTGCTCAGCTCCTTCCTGATCAACCTGATCAATGCAGCCCCACCCCGTCTGCTCGACCCGGGGTGGCAGCTCAACCTGATCGGCCTTCTGCTCGGCAGTGGGGGATTCGCCCTGATCGGAGCCCTACTGATCTGCCTGGCACGAACCTTCAACCAAAGCGATCGCCAACTTCTTAAACGCTCCCGGCTCGTGCGCAGGCTTGCCACCTGGGTGGCCCTCGGCTGGATCCTTCTCATCCCCTTCCAACTCTTCGTTGGCGCTCGGCTCCTCAACAGCAAGGGTCGGAGCGAACTGGCGCAGATTCAAGCCTTGGAGCGCATCTCCAAGGCTGTTCGAGACGCCACCTCAGAAATTGAGCTCCGTCAAGCCCTGGGCCGATTACCCAATCAGCCTCCCCTTGGCCGCCTCACTGTGCCGCTTTCGGTGGCCAAGTCCAACGTTCTGGCCCAGTTCGAGAAATCGATCAATACCGCCAAAAACAACCAGGATCTTGGAAGTTCCAATCGTTTGCAGCTCTGGCTGAAAGACGCCTTCCGGAATACCCTCCAGAGCCTGGCACTCGGCCTGGGCTTCCTAGCCCTCGGCAAACCTCGCCTGATTGAGGATTTGAACAACATGAAGGGCAGGAAACAGTTCCCCGGGAGAAGGCGCTAATCCGCCTCACTCCACGGTCACGCTCTTGGCCAAATTGCGGGGTTGATCCACATCCAACCCTCGGTGAGCCGCGATGTGATAACTCAGCAGCTGCATCGGAATCACCGTGAGCAGAGGGCTGAGCAGCTCCTCCAGCTCCGGCAGGGGGAGCAGCAGGTCAAACAACTCCGTATCCCCGCAGGCCGGGGCCACCCCGATCAATTGGGCATCGCGGGCCTTGGCCTCCTGCGCATTGGAGAGCACCTTCTCAAACACCGTGCCTGGCACCGCAATCGACACCACCGGCACCCGGGAATCCAACAGGGCAATAGGGCCATGCTTCATCTCCCCAGCCGGATAGCCCTCAGCATGGATATAGCTGATCTCCTTAAGCTTCAGGGCCCCCTCCATGGCAATCGGATAATTGATGCCTCGGCCGAGAAAGATCACATCCTGGGTGTCGGCAAACAGGTGGGCCAGCTCGGCGCAGCGCTGGTCGTGGTCGTCGACCACCTGGCGCATCACCTCCGGCAGGCTGCGCAGCTCGCTCGCCAGGGCCGCCAGCCGCTCCGGGCCCAGCACCCCAGGCCTGCCCTGGCGCCGCTCGGCAAACGCCAACCCCAGTCCATAGAACGCCAGCAGCTGGCCGAGAAACGTTTTCGTTGCCGCCACCCCCACCTCGATGCCCGCCCCAATATCCAACAGGTGAGGCACCAGCCGGCCCAGGGAACTCTCCGGCCGATTGGTGATCCCCAACAAGCGAGGCTGGTAGGCCGGATCAACCAAGCCCTGCCGCCGCTCCTGCTCCATCACCAGGGCCGCCAACGTATCGGCCGTCTCCCCAGACTGGGTGACCCCGATCGTGAGGGTGTGGGGCCCCAGGGGCGGGGGCGCATAACGAAACTCACTGGCATAAAACACATGGGTGGGGATCCCAGCCAGCTGCTCCAGCAGATAGGCCCCCACCTGGGCCGCGTGGCGGCTGGTGCCACAGGCCAGAATCTGAATCTGCTCCACCCCCGCATACACCGCCTCATCCAGGGGAAGTGCCACCAGGGCTCCTTCCGGCAAATGGCGGGCCACCCAGAGGGCCGCCGTTTCCGGCTGCTCATGGATCTCCTTGAGCATGAAATGGCGGAAGCTGCGCTTGTCCGCCACGTGCTCCGTGCCCGTGAGCAGGCTGGGGCTCCGCTGCACCCGGATGCCCCGGGAATCGTAAAGCTCAATGCCCAGCGGCGTCAGCAGGGCCGTTTCCCCATCCTCCAGGGGCAGAATCGTGCGAGTGAATCCCGCCAGGGCGGGGGTGTCGCTGGCGCAGAGAAACTCCCCCTCCCCCAGGCCGATCAACAGGGGCGCCTGCCGGCGGGCCACCACCAACGCCCCTGGAACCTTGGCCCACACCACCGCCAGGGCATAGGCCCCGTTGAGCGCTGGGAGCACCTCCTGCACCGCCCGCAACAACAGCGGGGCCGAAGGCTCCAAGCCTTCGCCCTCCAACTGGGCCAGACGCCGCGCCACCAGGTGGGGAATCACCTCCGTGTCGGTGTCGGAGCGAAACCGCACTCCCTCCCCCTGCAGCTGCTCCCGCAAGAGGCGGTGGTTTTCGATGATCCCGTTCTGCACCACCGCCAGCTGGCTGCTTCCATCCAGGTGGGGGTGGGCGTTGCGCTCCTCCGGTTTGCCATGGGTGGCCCAGCGGGTGTGGCCGATGCCGCATTGGCCAGGGGCTCCTTCAGCCTCGAACCGAGCCGTGAGATTCACTAACTTGCCTTCGGCCTTCAGGCAGTGCAAGCCATCTCCGTCAACGGTTGCAATCCCGGCCGAGTCGTAGCCCCGATACTCGAGCTGACGCAAACCCTCAAGCAGCTGGGGCGCCGCCTCCCTCGATCCAATCAGCGCAACAATGCCGCACATACGGTCCCCACAACCAGCTTGAGCTTATGGGGGAACGGTGCCAAATTCAGTAGGACAGGCCCATCGAGCGGCTGGTCTCATCGCCCAGATACACCCGGATGCTGATGAAATCTGTGGGGCAGGCGGTTTCACAGCGCTTGCAGCCGATGCAATCCTCCGTCCGCGGCGAGGAAGCGATCTGGCCCGCCTTGCAACCATCCCAAGGCACCATCTCCAGCACATCCAGGGGGCAGGCCCGCACACATTGGGTGCAGCCGATGCAGGTGTCGTAGATCTTGACGGCGTGAGACATGGACCTCAGTGGCTTGAAGGGCGCAGTGGGCGTGGTGCCAAGGTAAGCAGAGCAGGCCATCCCGAGGGGCCTCCACCCTGCTGCCGTCACCCTTGTTCATACGGGAAGGGTCCGCACCGGCGACCCCATAGGATGCTCCCTCCCACTCAGCCTCCATGTCCCAGGAAGCCATCTTCGAAAAAGTGCGCGGCATCGTTGCCGAACAGCTCAGCGTGGACGCTGCAGAAGTGAGTGCCTCATCCAACTTCCAGAACGACCTGGGCGCCGATTCCCTCGACACTGTCGAACTGGTGATGGCCCTCGAGGAAGCCTTCGACATCGAGATCCCCGATGAGGCCGCCGAAGGCATCACCACCGTGGGCGATGCCGTGAAGTACATCCAAGAGAAACAGGCCTGAGGCGTTCGATGGTGGAGGGACTCCGCCGCGTCGTCGTCACTGGCCTGGGGGCCGTCACGCCGATCGGCAATGACGTTCAGGAGTATTGGGATGGCCTGTGTTCCGGGCGCAATGGAGTCGCCGGAATCACCTTGTTTGATTCTTCGCGTCACGCCTGCCGCTTCGCGGCTGAGGTGAAGAATTTCAATCCCGCCGGCTGGCTTGAACCCAAGGAAGCCAAGCGCTGGGATCGCTTCTGTCAGTTTGGCGTGGTGGCCGCCAAGCAAGCCATTGGCCACGCCGGGCTCGTGATCGATGGGAGCAACGCCCAACGCATTGGCGTGTCCATTGGCTCCGGCGTGGGCGGTCTGCTGATGATGGAAAGCCAGGCCCATGTGTTGGCCGATCGGGGGCCCGACCGGGTGAGCCCCTTTTGCGTGCCGATGATGATCCCCAACATGGCCACAGGCCTGGCGGCCATCGCCCTGGGGGCGAGGGGCCCCAGCAGTGCGGTGGCCACCGCCTGCGCCGCCGGATCCAACGCCATCGGAGATGCCTTTCGCCTGATCCAGCTCGGTCTGGCCGACGCGATGGTGTGCGGCGGGGCGGAATCGGCCATCACCCCCCTGGGGGTGGCCGGCTTCTCCAGTGCCAAAGCCCTGTCCTTCCGCAACGACGATCCCTCCACCGCCAGCCGCCCTTTCGATCTGGAGCGGGATGGTTTCGTGATCGGAGAGGGATCCGGGGTGATCGTGCTGGAAAGCCTCGAGCATGCCCAGAAGCGGGGCGCCAGCGTGCTGGCGGAGATCGTGGGCTACGGCACCACCTGCGATGCCCACCACATCACCGCCCCCTCCCCCGGAGGTGTGGGGGGCGCCGAAGCCATGCGGCTGGCCCTAGCCGATGCCCGCCTGGAGCCCGAAGCCGTGGATTACATCAACGCTCATGGCACCAGCACGCAGGCCAACGACAGCAACGAAACCGCTGCCATCAAGGCGGCCCTTGGGGACCAGGCCTACCGCACCCCCGTGAGCTCCACCAAGTCGATGACCGGCCATCTCCTCGGAGGCAGCGGCGGCATCGAAGCGGTGGCTGCCGTTCTGGCGATCGGTCACAATGTGATCCCCCCCACGATCAATTACACCAATCCGGATCCGGCCTGCGACCTGGATGTCGTTCCCAACACGGCCCGCGAGCACCCCGTGAATGTGGTGCTGTCAAACTCTTTTGGGTTTGGCGGTCACAATGTCTGCCTGGCGTTTCGCCGGATGCCCTGAATCCCCGCCCCTTCTCTGCCCTCCACTCCTGTGCCAGCCATGGTCGTCGCCCCCACCACCTCCACCGAAAGCCTCTGCATCAACAGCATCCGTTTCCTGGCGGTCGACGCAGTCAACAAGTCCAACTCGGGCCATCCCGGCCTGCCCATGGGCTGCGCACCCATGGCCTATGCCCTGTGGGACAAGGTGTTGCGGCACAACCCCAAGAATCCCCGCTGGTTCAACCGGGATCGCTTCGTGCTCTCCGCCGGCCACGGCTGCATGCTGCTCTACGCCCTGCTGCACCTCTCCGGCTACGACTCGGTGACCCTGGACGACATCAAACAATTCCGTCAGTGGGGCTCCAAAACGCCAGGACATCCCGAAACCTTTGAAACCCCTGGAGTGGAGGTCACCACGGGACCTCTGGGGCAGGGCATCTCCAATGGGGTGGGCCTGGCGATCGCGGAAGCCCATCTGGCGGCCCGTTTCAACAAGCCTGGACACACCCTGGTCGACCACACCACTTATGTGTTGATGGGCGACGGCTGCAATCAGGAGGGTGTGGCTTCGGAAGCCGCCTCCTTGGCCGGCCACCTGGGGCTGGGCAAACTCATCGCCCTCTACGACGACAACCACATCACCATCGACGGCAACACGGCCGTTTCCTTCACCGAAGACGTGCTGAAGCGCTACGAAGCCTATGGCTGGCACGTGCAGCACGTGAGCGATGGCAACACCGATGTGGGCGCCATTGTGCGGGCCCTGGAGGCCGCCAAGGCGGTTACCGACAAGCCCAGCCTGATCAAGGTGACCACCACCATCGGCTACGGCTCCCCCAATAAGGCCAACACCGCAGGGGTGCATGGAGCTGCCCTGGGGGCCGATGAAGCGGAGCTCACCCGCAAGGCCCTGGAGTGGACCTACGGCGACTTCGAGGTGCCCCAAGAGGCCTATGACCACTGGCGGCAGGCCATCCAGCGCGGGGCCAACGCCGAGGGCGACTGGAACGCCACCCTCTCCGCCTACCGGCAGGCCTATCCCGCAGAGGCGGCGGAATTTGAGCGCATGCTCCGGGGCGAGCTCCCGGTGGGCTGGGATTCCACCCTCCCCACCTTCACCCCCGCCGACAAGGGCTTGGCCACCCGTCAGCATTCGTACAACGCCCTTAACGCCTTCGGGCCCAAGCTCCCTGAGCTGATCGGCGGCTCCGCCGACCTCACCCACTCGAACCTCACGGACATCAAGGGCGAAGCCAGCTTCCAGAAAGGGGCCGAAGCCAACCGCTACCTGCACTTCGGGGTGCGGGAACACGCCATGGCGGCCGTCCTCAACGGCATCGCTTATCACAACAGCGGACTGATCCCCTATGGCGGCACCTTCCTGGTGTTCGCCGGCTACATGATCGGCGCCATGCGCCTTTCAGCCCTGAGTGAGCTGGGGGTGATCTACGTGCTCACCCACGATTCCATCGGCCTCGGGGAAGATGGACCCACCCACCAGCCGGTGGAAACCCTGGCCAACCTGCGGGCCATACCGAACCTGTTGGTGATTCGCCCAGGGGATGGCAACGAAACCATGGGTGCCTATCAGGTGGCCGTGGCCAACCGCAAGCGCCCCACCGTGCTGGCCCTGAGCCGGCAGGCCATGGCCAATCAGGCCAACTCCACCCCCGGAGCCGTCGCCAAGGGCGGCTACATCCTGGAAGACAGCAACGGCACCCCTGATCTCATCCTGATTGGCACGGGAACCGAACTGGATCTCTGCGTGAAGGCCGCCGCCCAGCTGCGGGCTGAAGGCCGCAACGTGCGGGTAGTGTCCATGCCCTGCGTGGAGCTCTTCGAGGAGCAAGACGCCACCTACCGGGAGAGCGTGCTGCCTGCCGCCTGCCGCAAGCGGGTGGTGGTGGAAGCCTCCAGCTCCTTCGGCTGGCACAAATACACCGGCTTCGATGGTGCCGCCGTCTCCATCGACCGCTTTGGTGCCTCCGCACCAGGCCCGGTGTGCCTGGAGAAGTTCGGCTTCACCGTGGAGAACGTGGTGGCCACGGCCAAGGCACTGGGGTAATCTTCTCAGACTGCTGACCAGCCAAAACCCCGCCCCAGGGCGGGGTTTTTTGTTGGAACAGCCGCATACACTGAAAACGCTTTTTCCCAGGCAGAGGCCTCGCGAAGCGCATCATGGCTCCGACCAACCTGCTGCTCTCCGGTGCCACGGTCAACGAAAACGATCTGAGCGGCGTGGCCATCGGCCAGCTCACGGCCATCGGGGCCAATGGCCAAAGCCTGGCATCGCCAGGACTGACCTTTTCGCTGGTGGCGGGGGCCGGTGACGCGGACAACAGCCGCTTCCGCGTCACCGCCAGTGGTCAGCTGCTGGCGAACGCGGTGTTTGATCGGGAGGTCCGCAGCCAGCTGACGGTGCGAATCCGGGTGAGGGATGCCAATGGCCAGGCCTTGGAGAAGAGCTTCAGCATCGCGGTCAACAACCTGCCCGACCCGATCGTCAGCCGGCCGCTGAGCAGTGCAGCACTCACCTGGGGTGACAGCGACAGGCTGGTGGAACTGGGCGAATTCTTCGATGATCCCTTCACCACCGGCAAGGTGGCAACCTTCCAGCTGGCGCCGGTGCAGATGGGGGGCAACAACCAGGCCACCCTGGGTAGCGGCCGGATCCGGGTGCTGCTCTTCGATCAACCAGGGCAGGGAGCACCGCTCACCACCGCCAATCTGGAGGCCTACCTCAGCGCGGGTCGGTACAACAACACCTTCCTCCATCGCTCCGTTCCCGGCTTCGTGCTGCAGGGCGGCGGCTTCAATCTGGTGTCCACGGCCCAGGGCGTGACGATACCGCCCGTCACCGCCTTCCCGGCGGTGAGGAACGAGTTCAGCGGCGGCCGCTCGAATCTGCGCGGCACGATCGCGATGGCGAAGCTGGGATCCGATCCGAACAGTGCCACAAGCCAGTGGTTCTGGAGCCTGGGGGACAACAGCGCCAACCTCGACAACCAGAACGGGGGTTTCACCGTATTCGGCCGCCTTCTGGGGGAGGCCGACCTCAGAACTCTCGATGCAGTGGCGGCCGTGAACATCACGAACGCCACTGGGGCTCTGGGTTCCACCTTCTCGCAACTCCCCCTGAGCAACAACACGCTCACCTCCAACAATCTGCTCCAATTCAGCAGTATCACGGTCGCAAGACAGCCAGAACTCAGTTATGCCGTGGTTCGCAACAGCGCCCCCGATCTGCTGCAGGCCACCCTTGCGGGCGGCCGCTTGTCGCTGCGTCCTCTGGCCAACCGTCAGCAGATGGTGAGTCTCACGCTCCGTGCCACCAATCTGCTGGGCGAAACCGTCGACCAGACCCTCAACCTCCAGCTCCTGAGGCGGCCGACCGCCATCGCCACCATCCTGGGAAGCACGGTTGCGAATCTTGCCCAGCCGACCCTGACAGGCCTCCTGGCAGAGCCGCTGCGTGCCGATGAGCGGGTGCAGGTGCTGGCCAATGGGGTGCCGATCGGTGTGGCTGAGGCGACGCCGGGACGCACAAGCTGGACCTTCCAACCAACGGCCCCTCTGAATGGAGGAAGCGATGGCCAGGTCGCTCTCAGCGTGCGGGTGGAGAGTCTGGATGGGGTGGCTGGAGCCGCCGCCAACAATTGGACCGTGGGGCTCAACGGCCAAAAGGCAACCCTGCAGGCCCCTGGCGGCGAGCTGGTGAGGGTGGAGGATGCACGACCGCTGGAGGTGAAGGCCACGCCGATCGGCAGATGGGGCGCAGGCTTTGTGGCGCGGAATGCAGGATCGGTCTCGACGGACGGGACGCTACGGCCAGGCACAGGTCAGACGATCGCCATCGAGGGGCTGGATCGCTACGCCCTCAGCCTGCGCAATGCAGCAGACAGCAACGTGGATCTGGACCTGGGCAACGGCAACCACGCCTTTTTTCTCCACGATTCCTGGACATCCCAGAGCAGTGCACTGGCCTCCAGGGTCGATGCAGACGGTCGGCCCACGGCCGCTCGTTTTGATCGGTTGCGCAGCATCCGCATGGGCGACTGTGCTTCTGCCGGATCCACAAGCCTGGTGGATCTCACCAGTGCCGACTTCAGCATCGGGCCCATCACGGTGGTTGGCGGCAACCGGGCTGGTTCGCGCCATGTGATCTGGACATCCGCTGCTGACGACACGATCATCTGCGGTGGCGCCGACAACGTGATCTTCGCAGGAGGCGGTCGCAACAGCCTGCAGCTGAGCAACGGATCCGACCGCCTTCAATACGTGGCCAGCGGCGATGCCGATGACCGTGTAACTCACTTCAACCCCAGCCAGGACCGCGTTGAGCTCTGGGGGCTCACGGCAGGCACCCTGCCCAGCCTGAGCCTCCAAAGCGATGGCCAAGGAGGCAGCGTGCTCAGCTGGAAGGACAACCGCATCACCTTCAGCAACACCCTGCTCAACCTCCCCAGCGGTAGTGGCCTTCCCGCGTGGATCACATTGGGAGGCTGAATCAGCTGTTAGCCGTCAGGGTGATCTCTGACTCTCGAGCTGCCAGCACCTGCTCCAGACCTTCGAGATCCTTGTCGGTGATCTTGGTCTGCATCGGGCAGTGCTTGGGCCCGCACATCGAGCAGAACTCGGCCTGCTTGTAGATATCCGCAGGAAGGGTTTCGTCGTGGTACTCCTTGGCCCGCTCGGGATCGAGGGAGAGTTCGAACTGCCGGTTCCAGTCGAAGGCGTAGCGGGCACGGCTCAGCTCGTCGTCACGATCGCGGGCCCCCGGGCGATGACGGGCGATGTCCGCGGCGTGGGCGGCGATCTTGTAGGCGATCAGGCCATTGCGCACATCCTCCGGGTTGGGCAGACCCAGGTGCTCCTTGGGGGTGACGTAGCAGAGCATGGCCGTGCCGTACCAGCCGGCCATGGCGGCGCCGATGGCGCTGGTGATGTGGTCGTAACCCGGGGCGATATCGGTGACGAGGGGACCAAGCACGTAGAAGGGGGCTTCGGCGCACTCCTCCATCTGCTTGCGCACGTTGAACTCGATCTGGTCCATCGGCACGTGGCCAGGACCCTCCACCATCACCTGCACATCGTGCTTCCAGGCGCGGCGGGTGAGTTCACCGAGGGTCTTCAGTTCGGCCAGCTGGGCCTCATCGGAGGCATCGTGGAGGCAGCCGGGACGGAGGGAATCCCCGAGGGAGAAGGTGCAGTCGTAGCGCTTGAAGATCTCGCAGATGTCGTCGAAGCGGGTGTAGAGGGGGTTCTGCTTGTGGTGATACAGCATCCACTGGGCCAGAATCCCGCCCCCCCGGCTCACGATGCCGGTCAGGCGGCCCTTCACCTTGGGCAGGTGCTCGATCAACAGACCCGCATGGATGGTCTGGTAGTCGACCCCCTGCTGGCAGTGCTTCTCGATGATGTGCAGGAAGTCGTCCTCGCTGAGCTTCTCGATCGAGCCATGCACGCTCTCGAGGGCCTGATACACGGGCACGGTGCCGATGGGCACGGGGGACGCCTGGATGATCGCCGTGCGCACCTCATCGAGGTTCACGCCGCCGGTGGAGAGATCCATCACGGTGTCGGCCCCGTATTTCACGGCCAGCTCCAGCTTCTTGAGCTCCTCGGCCACATCGCTGGCATTGGGGGAGGCGCCGATGTTGGCGTTCACCTTGCACCGGCTGGCGATGCCGATGGCCATCGGCTCCAGATTGGGATGGTGGATGTTGGCCGGGATGATCATCCGGCCCCGGGCCACTTCTTCCATCACCAAGGATTGCGGCAGGTTTTCCCGCTGAGCCACGTAGGCCATCTCCTCGGTGATCACGCCTGTGCGGGCGTAATGAAGCTGGGTGACGTTGGCACCGCGGCCGATGGCCTCGCGACGCTTCTCAATCCAGGATGTGCGCATGACGGCCCAGAGGAAAAAGGGATGCCGCCAGGAGAGGTCTGCCGCACTTCCCTGCGCCGGCATGACCCGGATCAGGTTCGGAGGGTGTGATCTCAGCCCAGACGGGCACCCCTAGTGATCCTTTCAATCTAGCAAGGGTTGGCTTGCCGCAATGAACGTTCAGAGAGATTGGCCGGAACCTTTCGGTTGCTAAGACACCAAAGAATTCAGTGCCACCCCCACAACGCGGTGATCCCCATCCTTCTGGAGGGTGTGCATCGCCTCCCTCGCCTCTTGGAGGATTGGATCGCTTGGGTCCTGAACTTCCCTGAGAATCCGCCCCAGCAGCTCAGCGCCCCCTACCCGCACCGTTCCGTCAGTGTCTGCTAGTGCCATCTGGGCCAGCTCCACCAGACGGTCCGGGCTCATCGCCGGCTGCTCCGCCAGAGCCGCCATGATGCTGCAGCGCACCAGCCACTGGTTGTCGGCAGCGAAAGCCTGGCGCAACACCGGCCAGGATTCCTCCACCCCGTAGCTGGCCAGAGCATTGGCTGCCTCCGCCCGCACATTGGCATCCCCGTCCTGCCGAAGCACCCGCTCCAGGGCTTGCTGGCCCTGGGCACTTCGCTTGATCCCCAAGCCAGCACAGCTCATGGAGCGAATCACAAAGGGGCTCTGCTCCAGCCCCAACAGGAACAGGGGCGTGGCTTCTTCCACCGTGCCATCTCTCAAGCCGACCAGGGCCGGCATAGCGCGGGATGGATCAGCCGAAGCAATGGCCTCACGAATGGCTGGAAGGTCTGGCACCAATGTGAAAGCCAAATTCAATCAATTTGAAGCCTAGCAATCGCCTCAGGGCCGTTCAGGGCCGGGATTCCGGAGCACGCGCAGCAGCATGGAGCGGCGACGCCGACGGCGCCACCAACTGAACACCAACAATCCAGAGCCGATCAACAGGGCTGGAATCGCCTGGGGTCGGGCCGAAGGGCTCCGGAACACCATGGCCGCTAGGGCCATCAGGATTAGCAGGGGCGAGGAGAGCGCCAACAGATCTGCTGTGCTTGAGGAGGGGGTCATCCGGCGCTGTTTCATGACAGGGCGGCAACCATCTGCAGGCTTCCCCAGCGCAGCAGGCTGAGGGTAAGCACCTTCACCCCCACCGGCAGACACCCCTCATCCGGTGCGAAGGTGTTGCTGTGGAGCGGCGTGCAGCCCTGGGAGCCGGCCACACCCAATCGAAACATAGTGCCAGAGGTGTTCTGCAACAGCTCGGCAAAATCCTCCGCACCCAGGGAGGGCTGCTCAAGCCAGAGCACCTGCTGGCGGCCCAGGAGATCCTCGGCAGCATCGGCTACCAGCTGGGTAAGGCCCCCCTCATTGTGCACGGGGGGCGAGATGCAGCGGTAGTGAACACGGGCTTCGCCGCCATGGCCCCGGCAGAGCGCATGCACCGTCTCCTCAATCCATCCCGGGAGGCGGTCGTGCACCTCCAGATCCAGGCAGCGCACCGTTCCCAGCAACCGCACATGGTCGGCAATCACATTGAAGGCCTTGCCCCCCTCGATCCGGCCGAAGCTCACCACCACCGGATGGAGCGGATCCAACCGCCGGCTGATCGCCTCCTGCAGACCACTCACCACCCGAGCCGCAATCCAGATGGCATCCGTGCTCTGGTGGGGCCTGGCGCCATGGCCACTCTCCCCAAGCACCTCGATCTCCAGTTCGCCGGCCGCCGCAGTGAGGCTCCCCGTGCGCACCCCGATGGTGCCCACCGGCAGGCTCGGAAACACATGCACTCCAAACAGGGCTTCCACCCCGTCCATGGCTCCCGCCTCCCGCATCCAGCGGGCGCCTTGGGCCGTCTCCTCAGCCGGCTGGAACAGCAGGCGCACCCTGGAGCGCAACAGCTCCTGCCGACGGGCCAGGAGCTGGGCTACCCCAAGGCCGATGGTGGTGTGGATGTCATGGCCGCAGGCATGCATCAATCCCTGTTGGCTGGAGGCATAAGAGAGGCCCGTGCGCTCCTCAATGGGGAGGGCGTCCATATCGGTGCGAAGGGCAACCAAGGGAGCCTCTTTCGGCCCCAGCTCCGCGGTGACCCCCGTGCGGCCCACCCCTTCGCGCACCTCCCATCCCCAGCGCCGCAGCTCACCGGCCACCAGGGCAGCGGTTTGCTGTTCATGGCCGCTCAGCTCCGGATGGCGATGGAGGTGACGCCTCACCTGCACCAGCTCGGGCAGGGCCTCCTGGAGGTTGGTTTCCAGCCCCAGCGTGAACCAATCCGGCAGGGCATGACGCTGCACCATCAGGCCGAAAGGGAGAGAAACTGCTGCAGAGCCTGCACCGCCTGCGGGGGCCAGCGCCGTATCTGCCGCAGCCATTCCTCCTGCCGGTAGCGAGGATCCAGCCCGGAGGCGGCGGCCCAATGGCTTTCGGCCTCCCCCCGGGCTCCCCGCTGCCAGAGCACGGCGGTTAGGGCCGCGCGGGCATCGGCAAAAAGGGGATGGCGACGGATCAGGGAGCGCAGGTCGTGCTCGGCGGTGGCCAGATCGCCCATCTGGAAGGCGGCCAAGGCAGCGCTGGAGCGGGCCATGGCCATACCAGGGCGGGCCTCCGCTGCGGCATTGAAGCAGGCGCGGGCCTGCTCCCAGTCGCCCAGGGAGCCCCGCACATTGCCCAGGTTGTAAAGGGCCGCTGCTTCCTGGGGATCGCGAGCCAGGATCCAGCGGTAATCCTCAGCAGCTTCCTGCCAGCGCCCCAGGGCCTCTTCGGCCGTGCCCCGATTGAGGTGGGGATCCAGATGGGCCGGATCGATCTCCATGGCGTGGGTTTGATCAGCGATTGCTCCTTCTGGATCTCCCAGCATCAGACGCACATTGCCCCGGTTGCTCCAGGCCGCCGCATCCTCTGGCGTGGCTTCCAGCACGTCAGACCAGAGCGTCAGAGCCTGCTCAAGCCGTCCATCCCGAGTAGCGGCCAAGGCCCGCTCAAACCGCTGGGCCGCCCCCCCCGCCCCCGTAGAGCCCTGCTGAAGCGCAGCGACGGGCGAAGCCAGGGCCAGCCAAAGCAGCAAAAGCCCCGTCAGGGCCATCCTTAAGCCCTGGCGAGGACTCATGCTGACCGTCCTAATGCTTCGGCCAGATAGGTGCGACCCGCCTCCGTGATCATCCGGCCCCGGGGGGTGCGCTGCAAAAAACCCAACTGCAACAAGAACGGCTCCACGACGGTTTCGAGGGTGGTGGGATCTTCGCCCAAACCTGCCGCCAGGGTATCGAGTCCAGCGGGGCCACCGCCGTGTCCCTCCACAAGCTGGCGCAGCAACTGGCGGTCGCTGGCATCCAGCCCCTTGGCATCCACCCGGTGGAGCTGAAGCGCTGCGGCCACCACGTCAGGCCCAATCGATGGCAACCCATGCACGGTGGCGTAATCCCTCACCCGACGGAGCAGCCGATTGGCAATGCGAGGGGTTCCACGGCAACGGCGGGCCACCTCCCGAGCTGCTGCCACCTCCAAATCCATGGCCAGAAGCCGGGCGGCCCGCTCCACGATCGCCTGCAGGTCCTCCAACCCGTAGAACTCCAGCCGTTGAATCAATCCGAAACGATCCCGCAACGGGGAACTCAGGGCTCCCGCCCGGGTGGTGGCGCCCACCAGGGTGAAGGGAGCAAGCGGCAGGCTGCGGGTGCGGGCGGTCGTGCCCTTGCCCACGGTGAGATCGAGACGGAAATCCTCCATGGCCGGATAGAGGATCTCCTCCGCAACCCTGTTGAGGCGATGGATCTCGTCGATGAACAACAGGTCGTGGGGTTGGAGGTTCACCAGCAGCCCCACGATGTCGCGGGGGCGCTCCAAGGCTGGCGCGCTGGTGATGCGGCACTGCACCCCCAGCTCCTGAGCCAGCACCAGGGCCATGGTGGTCTTGCCCAGCCCCGGCGGGCCATGAAGGAGCACATGATCGAGAGCCTCGCCCCGGCCCCTGGTGGCGACCACGGCAATCTCCAGCACCTGCTTGAGCTCCTCCTGGCCGATGTAATCCGCCAGGCGCTTCGGGCGCAGGCCGTCTTCCCGGCGCTGTCCGTCCCGTTCACCCTCCTGATCCTCCCGGCGCTCTACAGGATCCACCAGCCGAGATGCCCCTTCCATCGAACGGGATGATCCACCGGAAGGTCGCCTGGAGGGGGGCGATGGGCTGGCTTGGGAGGAAACAATGGCCATGGTGGGAGGGTAACGGGCCCGGCCAGAGCCCACCCACCCACAGGGCTCACTTAACGTCAAGCCATCCACGGAGGCACGATGGCCAAGGGGCCCGGCAGACGGGGTGGCACAGCCAAGGGAGATCCCTCCACGCGGCTCCTGGCCGACAACAGGTTTGCTCGCCACCAGTACGAGATTCTCGAAACGCTGGAGACGGGCATCGAACTGTTGGGAACGGAGGTGAAATCCATCCGGGCCGGGCAGTGCAACCTGCGGGATGGCTTCTGCCTGATCCGCAACGGCGAACTGCAGCTACACAACGTGCACATCTCTCCCCACAGCCATGCGGGTCGGTTCTTCAACCACGAGCCCCTGCGGGTGCGGAAGCTCCTGGCGCATCGGCGGGAAATTGACAAATTGCGCATCGCCCTAGAGCAGAAAGGACTGACCCTGATCCCCCTGAACCTTCACCTCAAAGGCTCCTGGATCAAGGTGACGCTTGGTCTGGCCAGAGGACGCAAGCTCCACGACAAGCGCCACGAGGAGAAACGCCGGCAGGAGGCCAAGGAAACCCGAGCGGCGATTGCGCGATTCTGACCAGCAGATCAGCGTCCAAAAGCACCGAAAGGATGGGCGATTGGTGTCGGCTTGAACCAGGCGATGATCCAGGAATGGCTGAATAGATAATAAAAAACAGACCCCGCTATCAGCGGGATAAGAACAAATTCTGTTAGAGGTTCAATGAGTTCGAGTGATTGCATGCCAATCGCTGTGTATCCAACCCCCAGCCAGGGAAAGAGAAAGACGATCAGAAGGGAAACCACCAATGACCCAGACCAGATTTTAAGAAATCTAGGCTGCATGGACGACCCTGAGAGGGACGCCAAATAACCCAAGAAAGGGATAATAAATATCAGGCGATAATCGTGGCTGACAGTAGTGATGTAACAACCCAGCCAAATTGAAGACATCACCATAATACAAATGTCCATAAATTGAGTCGACGGAGTTTTGCAGCCATGAACCACTCTCCGATCCGGAGTCAACTTAGACTTTAATGAGATCAGAAAACCTGCAATCAGTGCTAGAATTTTGGTGATGAGCAAAAGCTTGATTAGAATTCGCGCGATCTCCAGGCCATAGGCATCAATGAGCCGTAGATTCATGTATCCCAACGCTGCCAGTCCGTGACTATTCATGCCCCCTTCTTTCGTGACTTTACCGATGACTTTCAGATAGGGAAAAATAGGCCACAATGCAGCTGCGGCGCCAAACAAAACCAAGACTTTTGTGCTTGCCAAATGCCACTGGATCCTTCCAGGAAACACAGTTTGATTGTCACGGTGAACCAGTAGACCTCCTATCCCAAAAAGAGGATAGATCTTTAACGACACTGGCAGGAATGCCAGGAACGTGATCAACAACCTGCTGACGAGAAGGGAAAGACCAGAGCTCAAAGGCCTGGAGACGAGAAAAGCAAACAGAAGAACGAGAAGATAAATGATGTTATCGATATTTCCCCTTTCGAGAGTTAAGAGGATGGGAAAGGCCATGAGAACCGCGGCACTGATCAGACACCACCTCCAATTAAACCCAAGTTGGGACTTGAGAATGGCAAGGAAAGAAAGCACCAGAGAGATGCCAGTGGTGATCCCAATCAAGGGGCTATGGCTACCTTTCACATGGAGGAATCGACTAAGCCAGATCGTCATGGGTGGGTAATCATAGGGATAGGTTCTACCCGATGGATCACAGCCCACAACCAGCCCACGATAATAGGCATCAAGATTCACCCCACACTCCGCATTCGCGGTGACCCATCGCAGGTCAGCAAATGGCGGACGCATTTGCAAAGAATGAACAAATCCCATCCTTGAATATGGCTCACCCAATCCATAAACGGCCAATGAAAACAAAACAAACGCCAGACCAGTCAGCACCAGCAAATAGGACAGCCATCGAAGCAAAGGCCACCCTGCAGCAGCATTTCCCTGAGGTTGAACCACTAGGCTAAAGTAGAAACACCCCCTTAAGGTACAGGCGGAGGAGTAGAGGGTGTCGGCACATTTGGAGCGGAAGGCTCCTGAGGTGGCGTCATCGGTGCGGGCGCTTCTTCCGTCTGGGATGGTGAGGGAGACGCCTCATCAGGCAGGAGGGGATTTTGTTGAGGATTCCCCGGTGCTTTCGGCTCCTGTGGGGTGAGCGTATTCTTCTCTGGCATCTTGGGAAGGGTTGGTTCAACCACCGTGGGATCAGCCCGCAACGACAGGCTGATGCGGGAGGGCGCCACCCCCTCGTTGGTGACCAGGAGTTGGACGGGTGAGCTGTCCTGGACCCCCAGATTCACCACCCGCAGGGGACCCCTTGGGGCCAGGGAGCGCCCATCGGCGGCAAAGACACTCATCTGCAGCAAGGGGGTGCCATTCACCCCCAGCACCAGGGCATGGCCCTGGGGCAGGCGAATGGGAAACAGACGTGCCCCATTGGCCGGCACATCGGCGGCGAGTAGTTGGGTGAGCTGGGGACGGGCCTCAATGGGTTCAATCGAGAGGTTTTCCAGGACCTGGATGGCCGCCGCATACCAAAGCTGTCGGTAGGGCTCCTCCGGAATTCCACCGCTGGATCGGCCGGGCAGCAGGTTCTGAGCACTGCCGGAAATCAGTTGCTGTAACACCTCAGAGCTCAACCCCTGTTGGGACAGACTCTTCTGCCGCTGATCCCAATCGGACCCCGTAAAACTGCCCAGACGTCTACGGAGGGCCATGGGCAGCTGCTCCACCCGGGCAAGCCAGTCTTCCGCCAGGCCGCTCCAAGCCTTCCTGAGGGGGGCATCCTCCAGGGAATCACTAGGAAGTCGGCCCCGCCGTTCCGGGTATTGGGCCAGAAGACTGGCATTGACCAGATCAAGAAACCAGCCACGGTCGACCTGCAGGGCCCGCAGGCGACTCATGAGCTGCTCCCGCTGATCCACTTCCCCAGGCGGAAGGCTGGGAGCAGACTCCGTGACGGAGGGGGTGCCTGTGGGACTGGGGGGAGCTCCACCGCCCCGACTCAGCCACCACCAACCGAGGGCCGTGCCTGCAACGGCAGACACGATCAGGGCGAGAAGAACGGACCAGAGTCCGCCCTCGGCCTGCTCCTCCCGCTCCATCTTGCGAGCCCGGGCCGGGGTGGGAGGGGCGGAACTCGGTCGTCGGGAGGGCTGCTGGGGAGGCATCGGGGCCTCCGGTTCCAGATCTGTGTCCTCCAGGTTGGTTTCCGCTTCCCCACCGTTATCTGGGACCCTGGCCAATTCGCTGGGCGGAGGAGGAGCGGAAGTGGGCACAAGAACCACCGTGCGGTCGGCACGGGGCACGGGCCCCGTGGTCTCCGGCATGGGCAGCTCCTGCAGAGCCATCAGCGCTTCGGCCGCAGTGGCAAACCGTTGGGCCGGATCCGGGCTCACCATGCGGGCCAGCTGTTGCCGCAAGGCCGGCTCAGCATCCAGGGCGGAGGGCCAGCGCCATTCCAGGGTCTGGGGATCGAGCAGGCGTTCCGGGCCATCACCGCTGAGAAGCACCAAGGCGGTTACGCCAAGGGCATGGAGATCCATCCATGGCTGGGGGGGCACACCCCGGAGAAGCTCGGGCGGGGCATAGCCCGGGGTCGCCCCCACCAGCCCCCCTTCCGCCCCTCCAAGAAGGCCGAAATCCAGGAGCACTGGCTGGCCATCCCGATCTCGGCGCAAGAGATTGGCAGGTGTCAGATCCCCGTGGAACAGGTCCTGGCTGTGGAGCGCCACCAGCACAGGGAGCAGCTGGCGCAGGAGAAGCAACACTTCCCCCGCCCCAAACACCAGCTGGCGCTCCTGACGGGATGCCAGCAACTCTTGGTAGGTGCGGCCGGCTTGCCACTCCCGCACCAGCCAGAGATCATCGCCCTCGCTGATCGCCGCACCCACCCTGGGCACCTGGGGATGCAACACCCCTTGGAGTCGGGCCCAGAGCTGGCGGGCCTGTTGCTGATGGCTACCAGGCCCTAGCCGCCGCACCGCCGCAGGGGCATCGGCTGCGAGGGTATCCCTGGCTTGCCAGAGATCCCCTTGGGCGCCACCTTCACTGAGGGGGCTTTCCAGGCGATAACGACCACCAATCAGCTGACCAGCAGAGAGTGTGGGGCCCATCACTGAGCTACCGGCAGGGGGTCGCGATGCGGTTGGCTCAGGCCCCTGGAGGCCAGCCAATTGGCGTCATACAAGCGGGAGCGATAGCGATCCCCGCTGTCGCACAGGACGGTGACGATGCGGTGGCCCGGGCCGAGGCGACGGGCTGTTTCGACGGCCGCGGCCACATTGATCCCCACGGACCCACCCATGAACAACCCCTCCTGCCAGAGGAGGCGATAGATGGTCTGCAGGGCATCCTGATCCACCACGCGCACTGCATCATCAATGGGCGCTCCCTCCAAGTTGGCGGTGATGCGGCTGTTGCCGATGCCCTCGGTGACTGAGTTGCCCTCACTGCGCAGTTCCCCCGAGGTGGCCCAGTGATAAAGCGCACTGCCATAGGGATCGGCCAGCACGCAGCGCACGGCAGGATTGCGCTCTTTCAAAAAGAGGGCCACCCCGGCATAGGTGCCACCGGTACCCGTGGCGGCCACCCAGGCATCCACCCGCCCCTCGCATTGCTCCCAAATCTCCGGGCCTGTGGTGGCGTAATGGGCCCGTCGGTTGGCGAGATTGTCGAACTGATTGGCCCAGAGGGCTCCGGGGATCTCCCCGGCCAGGCGGCCGGAGAGTTTCACGTAGTTGTTTGGATCGGCATAGGGCACGGCCGGCACGGTGCGGACCTCCGCCCCGAGGCTGCGCAACAGGCCGATCTTTTCCGCCGACTGGGTTTCCGGGATCACAATCAGGGCCCGATACCCTCTGGCATTGCACAGATGGGTCAGGCCGATCCCCGTGTTGCCCGCCGTGCCCTCCACCACCGTGCCCCCCGGTTGGAGGAGGCCACTAGCCTCAGCCTCTTGCAGGATCCCCAGCGCGGCGCGGTCTTTCACGGAGCCGCCGGGGTTCATGAATTCGGCCTTCCCTAAGATCTCGCAACCCGTCAGATCGCTCAGGGCCCGCAACCGGATGAGGGGTGTGCGACCCACAGCGCCGGAAAATCCTTCGGTGATCCCCCCCATTCCGTTGGCCGTGCCGGGCATACGCATGCCGAGGATCGTAGGGACTATCCCTAGGCTCATCAGAAACCATGGTGCCAGCGATCGGCCCTGCCACCCCGACGATGGCTGTCTCAAGCCTGTGGACACGGCTCAAGGCGGTGCGCCAGCGCAGTGAAGCCTTGATCGCCCCCCTGGAGCCAGAGGATCTTTGCCTGCAAGGGATGGCAGATGCAAGCCCACCCAAATGGCACCTGGGCCACACCACCTGGTTTTTCGACACCTTTGTTCTTTCCCCCTTCCTGGAGGGCTGGCAGCCCCTCGATCGGCATTGGTGCTTCCTCTTCAACTCCTACTACGACGCCGTCGGTGCCCGCCATCCGCGCCCCCAGAGGGGTCTGCTGACCCGGCCAGCCATGGAGGCCGTGCTGGCCTGGCGCCAACGGGTGGACAGGGGGCTGGAGGATCTGCTGAACGAGCTGGAAGGGCCGTCAGCAGAGCCGGCAGCCCGGCCACTCCAGCTCCTCGAGCTGGGCCTGCACCATGAGCAGCAACACCAGGAGCTCCTGCTCATGGATCTACTCGATGGCTTCAGTCGCAACCCCCTGGAGCCGGCCTACGGGCCAGGCCCTGAAGGCGCCCTGGATCCGCCCCCGATTGGAGAGGAAGGGCCCTTCTGGCTCACCCATCCCGGTGGCCTGCTGGAGGTGGGCCACGGGGAACCCCATGCCTTTGCCTTTGACAACGAGGGGCCGCGCCACAAGCTCTGGCTGGAACCCTTTGCCATCGGGCGCCGGCTCGTGAGAAATGCCGAGTATGCCGCCTTCATCGCTGATGGGGGATATGTGCGGCCGGAGCTGTGGATGAGTGAGGGCTGGGGGATCGTGCAGGAGCGGGGCTGGAGCGCCCCCCGCTACTGGCGGGATGGCCACTGGGAATTCACGTTGGAGGGGCGCCACCTTCTGGATGCAGAGGGGCCCGTACGCCACCTGAGCTGGTTTGAAGCCGATGCCTACGCCCGCTGGGCGGGAGCCCGGCTGCCAAGCGAGGCCGAATGGGAGGTGGCCGCCAGCACGGGGCTGCTTCAGGAGGCCTTCGGAAGCCTTTGGCAGTGGACAGGGACCCCCTACCGGCCCTATCCCGGATTCCAGGCGGCCTCTGGAGCCGTGGGGGAGTACAACGGCAAGTTCATGAGTTCCCAATTCGTGCTTCGCGGCAGCGCGACCCTTACGCCCCCCGGCCACGCCCGGCTCACATACCGGAACTTCTTCAGCCCCGCCAGCCGCTGGATGGCCAGTGGGCTGCGCCTGGCCACCGACACCCCATGAGATCCCCTTCGCCAGGGGAGGTTGCTCTCCGCCAACCCGAACAGCTGGATCTCCACCCGGAGCCCGCTGACATGGCCCAGCTGGTGCGGGAGGGCATGGCGCGCACGCCGAAGCAACTCCCCGCCTGGTTTCTCTACGACGAGGAAGGCTCCCGCCTGTTTGAGCTGATCTGCCAGCAGCCGGAATACTCCCTCACCCGCACCGAAACCGACCTGCTGCAACGGCTTGGGCCTGAACTGGCTGCGGCCCTCGGCCGCGGAACCCTGGTGGAGTTCGGCGCCGGCAACGCCCGCAAGGTGAGCCCGTTGCTCCAAGCGAAACAACAGAAGGCCTATGTGGCTCTGGATATCAGCGCCGAACACCTGGCCGAGGCCTGCGAACGGCTCCAGCAGCGCCATCCCTGGATCCCGGTACTGGGAATCTGCTGCGATTACAGCTCCCTGGCCACCCTGCCGCCCCACCCCCTGATCCAGCCACCCCTGATTGGCTTTTACCCAGGCAGTTCCCTGGGCAATTTCGATCCCCCAGCGGCAGGGCACCTACTGCAGCAATTCGCCAAGCTGCTCGGGGAAGGCAGCCGACTCCTGATTGGGCTCGACCAACCCAAGGACGTTCCCAGGCTGGAGGCGGCGTACAACGACGCTGCAGGGTGGTCGGCCGCCTTCGCCATGAACCTTCTCCATCGCCTCAACCGGGAGCTGGAGGGCAACTTTGATCCCGGGAGCTTTGCCTATCGGGCCCACTGGGACGCCGCCCACAGCCGCATTGCGATGGCCCTGGTGAGCCAGGTGGCCCAGGAGGTGAGGCTGGCGGGAGAGACCTACACCTTCACCTCCGGTGAGCCCTTGATCACCGAATACAGCGTGAAATACTCGCCGGATCGGTTTCTTGCCCTGGCCAGAGAAGCGGGGTGGCGCCCTCTTGCCCGATGGAGCGATGAAACCAACGATCTCTCCCTTCACCTGCTGGAGCAGGCAGACTGAGGGGTGACCATGCCGACTTCAGCCACTCCATGAGCCGCGAAGAACAACGGGAGGCCGTGCGCCTGATGCGCGAAAGCCTGATCGGGGAGCTCGATAGGCTCTATCGCCAGGCCTTCGATCGCCTTGGTGACATGGATCTGGGGGAGGGTGCCATCGCCCGCCTCACCCAGCTGTTGCTGCGTTCCAGAGAGGCAGCCATCACCCCGTTGGAGGAGGAGATCGAAGCCCCCTTGATCACCTATGCGCCGGGCAGCCGTCCCACGGAGGGGGCCTGATGGCAAGATCGGCAAATTGGCTTGACCAGCTGGAGGCCCGTCTCGAGCAAACCCTGGAAAGCTTTCTCCAGGCCAATCCCCAACAGGAAACACTGCTGGCAGAACAGGAGGCCAGAGAGCGACAGCAACAGCTGCGCCGGGATCGGCTGGGCCTGAAAGCAGAAGCGGAGATCCAGCGCCAGGGCCTCCTGCGGCTGGCGGAGGACATTCGCTGCTGGCAGGAACGGGTGGATCGGGCCAAGGCGGCAAGTGCCATGGATCTGGCGGGACGTGCGGAAGCCCATATCGCCACCCTCATGGAACAGGGGCGGGCCCGGTGGCAAACCCTCGATGAGCTAGGAGAACGGTTTGCTGCGGTGGAACGGGAGCTGCAGCAACTGGGCGCCACCCCCAGCAGCCCTGCCACCGCGGCGGCTTCAAAAGCACCATCTAAACAGGACAGCTCTGGTCCCGACCTGGAGGCGGACTGGGCGGCCTTTGAAACCCAGCAAGAGCTTGACGCCCTGCGACGGAAGATGCAGGGATGAAGGGTCTACCCCTTAGGGGCTGGAGGCACCAAGTTCACTCCCTCCGGCGGAGGAGTGGGGTCTGGATCGGCGATCAGCATGTGCTGCAGCACAATCTCTGGCCGCTCACTATCTCGCCAGCGAATCCGGTAGGCCGGCATCTTGGTACCCCGGCTCGTGGTCTGCTCCACCGGTTCCATCACCCAGCCGCGACGGGATCGCCCCTGGGGGTTGCGCTTCACAACCGCATCGGCGTGTTTGAAGCGAAAACCGACCCGCTCACCACTCATCCTGGGGGAGAGAACTTACTACATCCCATTATCCCATTGCATCGGCCACCTCCCGCTGGGGGGGTTCAGGGCGAAGAAGGGGGAAGGCAATCACATCCCGAATGGAAGGGCTGTCCGTAAGGAGCATGGCCAGCCGATCAATGCCAATCCCCAGGCCACCCGTGGGTGGCATGCCCACCTCCAGAGCTTCCAGAAAGTCCTCATCCACAGTCTGGGCCTCGGGATCCCCCGCCCGGTGCCGTTCCTGCTGCTGCTCCAGCCGGCTGCGCTGATCCACAGGGTCGATGAGCTCAGAGAAGGCGTTGGCGGTCTCACGACCAACAATGAAGAGTTCGAAGCGCTCCACCAGGCCCGGTTTGGAGCGATGGGTGCGGGCCAGGGGGGAGGTTTCCACGGGGTAATCCAGCACGAACGTGGGCTGGATCAAGGAGCCCTCCACGGCCTGCTCAAAGGCTTCCACCAGCAACCGGCCCACGCTGTCGGCCGCTTCCGGAACCTCCAACCCAGCGGCCAGCAGAGCCGACGCCGCCTGGTCGCGGCTGGTGTAGGCGATGAAATCCAGGCCGGTGGCCTCCTGCACCAGGGTGTGCATCGTCTCCCGCCGCCAGGGGGGGGTGAGATCAATCGGAGTGCCCTGGTAGCTGATAAGGGTGGTGCCGCAGACCACCTGGGCCGCTTCCGCCACCAGTTGCTCCGTGAGTTCCATCATGGTGTGGTAATCGGCATAGGCCTGGTAGATCTCCACAGAGGTGAACTCCGGGTTGTGGCGGGTGCTCACCCCTTCATTGCGGAAAATCCTGCCCAGCTCATACACCCGCTCAAAGCCCCCCACCAGGAGGCGTTTGAGATGGAGCTCGGTGGCAATGCGAAGAGTGAGGGGCAGATCCAGGGCGTTGTGGTGGGTTTCAAAGGGACGAGCATCCGCTCCCCCTGCCTGGGTCTGCAAAACAGGGGTCTCGATTTCCAGAAACCCCCGCTCATCCAACCAGCGCCGCAGGGTGCTCACCAGCACCGCCCGTTTGCGGAACGTGTCCCGGGTGTGGGGGGACACAATCAGATCAAGGTGGCGCTGCCGATAGCGCTTCTCCACATCCGCCAGCCCATGCCACTTGTCTGGCAGGGGTTGGAGGGCCTTGCTGAGCATGGCCCATTCCGTCACCTTCACGGAGAGCTCCCCCCGATCGGTGCGGCGCAGTGTGCCCTCCACCCCGATCCAGTCGCCGATGTCTGTGAGAGTGGTGAGCTGGAGAAACCCATCCGGCTGGTCCGGGTGAACCGCATCAAGGTGGGCCTTTTCGATGTAGAGCTGAATGGGCCCACTCTCATCGGCCAGGGTGAAAAAGGCCAATTTGCCCATCACACGCCGCGCCAGGAGCCGGCCCGCAAGGGAAACCTGCTCAGAACGTTCCTCCCCATTGGGGAGATCGGCATGGGCCTTCTGCAGCTCCGCCGCCCGATGGCTCGGGGCATAGCTGTAGGCATAGGGGAGATGGCCATGGGCCTCAAGGGCTCGGGCCTTCTCCAGGCGGGTCGCGCGCAGATCCGACAAGGCGGCAGGAAGTTCAGGAGATGGAGGCCATCCTGAAGGACCGCCGGTCTGGAAGGGGAATCAGCCGGCTGCTGCCAGGGGGCCATCCCCCATTCGTTGGGAGGCATAGCCCGTGCCCCGCACCGTCAGAATGAGCTCAGGATTGCGGGGGTCTGGTTCGAGCTTGCCCCGCAGCCTAGCCACGTAGACATCCACCACCCGCAGGTCCGCTGCCCTCCGCGGGGGATATCCCCAGAGTTGCTCGAGGATTTCCGCCCGAGGCACCACTCGGCCCGGATCACGAAACAGGAGTTCGAGGAGGCTGAATTCGGTGTACGTGAGCGCGATGCGCTGACCCTCCCGACTCACCTGGCGGCGGTTGGTGTCCACTACCAGGTCACCCAGGCGGAGCACACCATTTCCTGCGGGCACATCGCGCGGCTCGGTGGCCGCAGAGCCCCTGCCCACCCGGCGAAGAATGGTGGCAATGCGAACCTCCAGCTCCTTCGGGCTGAAGGGCTTGGGCAGGTAATCGTCGGCGCCAAGGTCAAGGCCGGCCACCCGCTCAGCAATGGCGTCAAGGGCAGAGAGAAAAATGATCGGCACACAGGATTCCGCCCGCAGCCTGCGGCACACCGCAAACCCATCGAGCTTCGGCAGCATCACGTCCAGCACCACCAGATCCGGTTGCTCGCTGTGGAAGAGCTCCAACGCCTGCTCCCCATCTTCCGCGCAAACCACCCGATAGCCCGCCAACTGGAGCCGCATCACCAGAACCCTGCGAACGGCTGGCTCGTCGTCCACCACCAGGACGGTGGGCTTGGGGGTCGAGCCTGAATGCCCATCCGCCACATCCCTGTCCAGGAAATCCTCTGATGGGTCCATAGGATCCGGTCGGAAAGGATCCGAAGGGGAAGAGGACAGCTCGGGACGATCCTCCAGACTCATGGGCGGGGCGCCTGATGAAGAATCGCAACCATACCGTTGAGCCGTTCCTGGGGTCATCCCCTCAATCCTCAGCACGGCCAGGGATGGGGGGATTTTTAAGCATTTCTGCGGAAACAGACATCAGCGGGAAGGGCTGCTAGCGGATCCCCCAGCGCCGGTGGGAAGGCCTGCCGGCCAGCGGGATGCGGCATAGCGATTCCATTCGCGCGCCGCCGACTCCAGGGCCCGATCGCTCGAGGTCTGGCTCAGCATGGCCTGCTGCAAATGGGTGTACAGGATGGTCTGGAGACGCTTCAGGCCTGGGGTGGGGGGCACGAGCACCCGAGCTCCCGCCAGCGACTGAATGGCCAGGAGCCGTGCCCGTAGCACCAACCGCTCCTGGGGGGATTCGGGCTTCTGAGCCACCAGCCTGCGCTCCAGCTCCGCCAAAGCCTCACGGGAGGAGGGCAACACCCGAGCCGCTTCGGCAAACTCCAGCTGGTTGGTGGCATTGGTGAGAAACAGCGCCAGATCAACAGCGGCAGCTGGAGCGGCGCTGCCCCGGGGCACTACCAGGTTCATCACCGCCACATTGGTGTGCCCGGAAGGGCCCCGCAGGGGAGGGTGGGGCTCACTCAAGGAGGCCACTCCTGGCGCATTGGTCTGCAGGTTGCGCAGAAAGTCGGGACCCGTCGCCACCTGGGCCAGATCACCCGCCTGATAGAGCTCAATGGCCCTCCGGTAGCCCTGGCTCACCACTTCCCGCGGGAGCAACCCTTTGCGATAGAGATCTGTCCAGAAGGAGAAGGCGTCCCGACCGGCAGAGCTGAGGAAAGCCGCCTGGTGCTGGTCGTCCAGGAGGCGAACGCCCATCTGGATCAGAGATTCCAGAAGCTCAGCCGAATCTTCCGGAACGACCGTGACAAAGAGGGCATAGCGGCCAGTGCGTCGGCGGATGGCTTCCGCGTAGGCCGGCACCTCCTGCCAGCGCCGGGGCGGAGCCGCGACACCCGCTTGTCGCAACAACCTCCGGTTGGCCATGGTCAATCGGGTGGTGAGGTACCAGGGAATGGCAAATTGCTGACCGGCCAGCTGGCCGGACGACCACACTCCAGGCAAGTAGGCCGAGGAAGCGCCCGTGGGAAGCAGGCGATCAAGATCCGCCAAGCCACCCCTGCTGGCCAGCCCCGCGGCGAAGATGGGGTTGAGATTTACCAGATCCGGGGCCGTGCGGGCATAGACCGAGGCGAGCAACTTGCGTTCAACGGAACTCCAGGGCACGTCGGTCCAGCGCACTCCCATGGGGCTCCCAGGGGGGCGCTCCCTCTGCCATGCCGCCAGGACGGCTTGGATGAAGGCCGTGAACTTGGGAGCCAAATCGAGCGTCCAGACCTGAAGCGTGGACGCTGCTTGGGGAGCGCGGGAACGGCCCACGCCGCAGGCAGCACTGCCGAGGGCAAGACCACCCAATGTCAGGTGGCGGAGGACCTCACGGCGATTCACCAAGGGCCTGGGATCAACCACGCCAGCCGGGGTGGGCCCGTCGCCACAACCGCAAGAGGGGGGTGGAGATCAGCGGGGCCAGAAGGGCCGTGAGGAGGGTCTGGGCCAGGAGCACATGGAGGCCGGCGCTGGAGAGATCCTGCCAGGTCCACCCGGGCTGGGCCAGATCAGAGGGATCGGGGCCCCCTTCCACCCTGCCAAAGGGGAAGCGCCAGCTCCAGGCCAGCCACTGGAGCATGAGGGTGGCGTTGAGCAGAAGGGTCCCCGTCAAGACGAGTAGCCCGAGGCTGAAGGGCCCCTCGATGGCCGGGCGGCGCGTGCTGAGGGGCCCCCACCACCAGGCGAGCAGAAGCAGACCAGGAAGCCAGCTGATGGGGCCATGGTGCACCGCATCCATCAGCAGCCCCAGCACGCCTGCGAGCAACACGGTCGACCGTCGTCCATCGGCGAGCGCCCAGGGGAGAAGCCAGAGAACGGGCCAGCACGGCGGAACGCCAGCCAGGGCCAACCAGGGTGGTGCCGCCAGGGTGAGAAAGGGCACGACTAAAAGGCTGGTGGCCCACAGCGGCTGACGGTTGAGGAGCTCCATCAGGGTCGGAGCACCTGAACCCAATCCACGGCCTGCACGGGAGCGATGAGTTGCACCACTGCTGTGGGTGCTGGATCGGCAGTGGCATTCACACTCTGGATGACCCCCACGGGCAGGTTGGGAGGAACCAGGGTGCTGGCCGGCGAGGTCACTACCAGATCCCCAGGGCGAGTCTCGGGGTCCTTGTCCAGAAAACGGACCACCGGGCGGGCCGTACCCACCCCGGTGAGCAGACCATGATGCTTGGTGCGGCTCAGCCAGACCCCGACCCGGCTGGAAGGGTCTGTGAGCAGGGTAATCGTGGCCGTGGCAGGGGTGACGCTGGCCACCAAGCCGATGAGCCCCCCGGGAGCAAGCACTGGCTGGCCGGCGCGCACCCCGGACAAGGAGCCTTTTCCGATCACCAGCTGTTGCCACCATCCAGCGGTCTGCCTGGAGATCACGGGAGCCGAAACCGTCTGCCCCACGGCCTGGCCATCGCGTGATTGCTGAAGGGCGAGCATCTCGCGCAGGCGAACGTTGTCCTGGGTGAGAGCCTCAATCCTGGACTGATCCTCCACGCTTCGGGCGGAACGCAACCACTGCGATTGGGCAGAGCCGGGCCAGAACGGAAGACTCAGGGCTGCGAAGGCATCCGTGAGCAGGGCTCCTTTGCTCAGACGCACCCCCAAGAGCAGGAGGAGAACCAGCAGAAGAAGGGGCCATGGCAGCTTCCCCCGGGGCGCTGCGGGGCGTCGCCGGCGGGAGGGGGGCATGGATCAGGCGGCTTGCCTGACGAAATCAGGAACCTCAACCACCCACTCGTACTGCTTGAAATCGTCCAGGATCATGCCGCAACCCCGCACCACACAGAGCAAAGGATCCTCAGCCACATGGCTCAGGATTCCTGTTTCCTGGCTCACCAGATCACAGATCCCTTTCACCAGCGCGCCACCTCCGGAAATCATGATGCCGCGATCCACGATGTCGGCAGCCAGTTCGGGAGGAGTGCGCTCCAGGGTTCTGCGGACCGCTTCAACGATGACGTTGGCGGGCTCGGCAATCGCCTCACGGATCTCTCCAGCCCGCACGTTCACGGTGCGTGGCAGACCAGAAAGGAGGTGGAGGCCCCGTACGTCCATGGTGAGCTGGTCGTGGGCATCGTCAGGGAAAACGGAACCCAGACGCACCTTGATGTCCTCCGCGGTCTGCTCCCCCACCACGAGATTGTGGACCTTTTTCAGGTGCATGCTGATGGCATCAGTGATTTCATCCCCTGCCACCCGCACCGATTCATTGAGCACCGTGCGACCGAGGCTGAGCACAGCCACCTCCGTGGTGCCTCCACCGATATCAACAATCATGGTGCCAACGGGCTCCATCACGGGCATTCCTGCGCCAAGAGCAGAGGCCACGGCTTCATCCACCATGTACACCTGCCGGGCATGAGCTTCACTGGCCGCCCGGAGTTCCCTACGCTCGCTAGCCGTCACCCCCCCAGGAACGGCGATCACCATCCGGGGAGCCATCACCTCCCGTCCCTCGTGCACCTTCTGCAGGAAAGCCTTGAGCATGCGTGCGGTGGCCTCAGTATCTGAGATCACCCCATCGCTCAAGGGACGAACCGCTGTGATGTCTCCTGGGGTGCGCCCGAGCATGGGCTTGGCCTTGTCCCCTACAGCCAGGGTTGCGGCATTTTGCTTCAGATCCACCGCCACCACGGAAGGCTCTTGAAGGACGATGCCCTTACCCGAAACCCAGATCAACGTATTGGCGGTTCCCAGATCGATTCCAACATCACGGGAAAACTGAAGGCGGCTGAGAAACACGCGACCTAGAGGCGTCAGGGCGGATCATAAGGTTGGCAAGCAGGAAATCCAGAGTTCATGTGCAGCAGAATGTGACAACCTGGATCAGTGGTGGAACTGGAGGAGTAAGCCCCCCAAACCGGGTGGCCCACCACTGATCCCTCATCCACAGAAACCTTCGCCATGGGCGTCAACTCCATCACCCTTGTGGGCCGTGCCGGCCGCGACCCAGAAGTTCGTTATTTCGAATCCGGTAGCGTTGTGGCCAATCTCACGCTCGCCGTTAACCGCCGCAGCCGCGACGACGAACCCGATTGGTTCAACCTGGAAATCTGGGGTAAGCAAGCCCAGGTGGCCGCTGATTACGTCAGGAAAGGATCCCTCCTGGGCATTATCGGTTCCTTCAAGCTCGACCGCTGGACCGATCGGACCAGCGGCGAGGAGCGCAGCAAACCCGTCATCCGTGTAGATCGGCTGGAGCTTTTAGGGAGCCGACGTGATGCCGAGACTGGCGAAGCAGGTTTTGGTGGCGGAGAACCCAGTGATGAGGAAGTGCCGTTCTGAACCCATTGGATCCGGCGCCATTCAACTCACAATCCGTCTTAAGCGCCCCTAAGAGGGGCGCTTTTTGCATGGACGGGCCCGACTTCCCGACTAGCGAGATGCTTCCTTCTTCCAGATGCGCAGCCCTAACCAGGCCAGGACTGAAAGGGCCACCAGAACGAGCAGGACCTTGACCACCTTGGCCACTGGCTCGATCCAGAGCTCAACTCGGTTGTAACTCTCGCCGAGAAGGAGCCCAGCCACCGTGAGCAGCAGGGTCCAGATCAAGCTGCCGGCAGTGGTCCAGAGGAGAAAAGGAGCCATCGGCATCATCTCGATCCCAGCAGGGACGGAGATCAACGTGCGAATCCCGGGCACCAGACGTCCCCAAAACACCAGGGCCGTTCCGTACCGATTGAACCAGGTACGCGATCGTCGCAGCTCCTGGGGGCTGATACCGATCCATCGGCCATGGCGAGAGAGCCAGTCTTCGATGCGCTCCTCATTCACCAGGCGTCCGATTCCATACCAGGGCAGGGCCCCGAGCACGGTGCCCAGGAGTCCGGCAAGAACGACAGGAATCAAGGCCAGCTTGCCCTGTTGGACGTAAAACCCCCCGAGAGGCATGATCAACTCGGAGGGAATGGGAGGGAACAGATTTTCCAGGAACATCGCCGCGAAGATGGCTCCATAGCCAGCCCATGGATTCGATTCCACCGCTTTGCCAATCAAGACAGGCAGTTGCTGGACAAGTTCAATAGCCACTAATCATTCAGCACGGGTTGAAATAGAAAAAGGGACTGGACTTCAAGAGCCCAGCCCCGTACGAGAAAACTATTTCTTCAATAGCGATAGTGTTCCAGCTTGTAGGGCCCCTCAACCGGCACGTTGATGTAAGCCGCCTGCTCGGGGGAGAGCTCGGTCAGCTTGGCACCGATCTTGTCGAGGTGGAGACGAGCCACCATCTCATCGAGGTGCTTGGGAAGCACATAAACCTCTTTCCCGTATTGTGAACCCTTGGTGAAGAGCTCGATCTGGGCCAGCACTTGGTTGGTGAAGGAGTTGCTCATCACGAAGCTGGGGTGGCCCGTGGCGCAACCCAGATTGACCAGACGGCCCTCAGCCAGCAGCAGGATGCGATTGCCGCTCGGCAGAAGGATGTGATCCACCTGGGGCTTGATGTTGTCCCAGGTGTACTGCTTCAGCGAAGCAACGTCGATTTCGTTGTCGAAGTGGCCGATGTTGCAGACGATCGCCTGATCCTTCATCTGGATCAGGTGCTCGTGGCGGATCACCTGGAAATTACCGGTGGCCGTCACGAAGATGTCCACATCCTTCACCACGTCGTCCAGACGCACCACGCGGTAGCCCTCCATCGCGGCCTGCAGGGCGCAGATGGGATCGATTTCAGCGATCATCACGGTGGCGCCGAGACCACGCAGGGACTGGGCCGAACCCTTGCCCACGTCTCCGTACCCCATCACCAGGGCCACCTTGCCGGCCACCATCACATCGGTGGCACGCTTGATGCTGTCCACCAACGACTCCCGGCAACCGTAGAGGTTGTCGAACTTGCTCTTGGTGACCGAGTCGTTGACGTTGATCGCCGGAAAGGGCAGCTCACCGCTCTTCTGGAGTTGATACAAGCGAGCCACACCGGTGGTGGTTTCTTCCGTCACACCCTGGATATTGGCGCGGATGCGGGAGTAGAAGCTCGAATCCACCGCAAGCTTGGCGCGGATGGACTTGAAGAGGGCAATCTCCTCTTCGCTGCCAGGATTGTCGAGGACGGAGAGATCCTGCTCAGCCTTGCTGCCAAGAATCACCAGGCCGGTGGCATCGCCGCCATCGTCCAGGATCATGTTGGGAGTGCCCCCATCGCCCCACTCCAGGATGCGATGGGTGAAGGCCCAATACTCATCGAGGGTTTCGCCCTTGTAGGCAAACACCGGAATCCCAGCAGCGGCGATGGCGGCAGCCGCATGGTCCTGGGTGGAGAAGATGTTGCAGCTGGCCCAGCGCACTTCCGCACCGAGAGCCACCAGGGTCTCGATCAGAACGGCAGTCTGAACGGTCATGTGCAGGGATCCGCAAATGCGGGCCCCCTTGAGGGGCTTCTCGGCGCCGTACTTCTCGCGCAGGGCCATCAGACCGGGCATCTCGGTCTCAGCGATGTTGAGTTCCTTGCGGCCAAACTCGGCCAGGCCGATGTCGGCGATCACATAGGAACTGGTGGCCTGCAAATGGGGGAAGGCCGCAGCGGGCGCCACAGGCGTCGCAACCATGGAAAAACTCCTGAAAAGGGACGTGGAAATATCTGCGGAGACGCCGAGGCTTCGGGCTCGCTTCGAGAGAATCTACAGGCAAGTGTCCAAAAATCGTGATAGAGATGTGCCAACTCGTCGACGCAGACGCCACCCGCACCCTGGGCCGCAGGCTGGCAGCACGGATCCTGGAGGAAACCTCCGCAGATCAGCTTCCGATATTGCTGCTGCACGGGGATTTGGGGGCGGGAAAAACCTGCCTGGTGCAGGGACTGGCGGAAGGGTTGGGCATCAGCGAACCGATCACCAGCCCCACCTTTGCCCTAGCCCATCACTACCGAGGCGAGGTGGCGAACAAGCCCACGGCCCTGGTGCACTTGGATCTTTACCGCCTGGATCAGCCTCCCGCCGCCGCAGAGCTCTTTACCCAGGAAGAAGAGGAAGCAAAGGCCCTGGGAGCGGTGCTTGCGGTGGAGTGGCCGGAGCGGCTGAGTTTCCTGCCGGAGCCCTGCTGGCAGGTGAAACTGGCGTTCACGGGGGAGGAACGGCTGGCTCGGGTGAGTACGAACCCCAGCTAGCAGCCCCCGCTCTTCAGCCGCTGCTGAAGGGCCGCGATGATGCGGGCATTGGCTGCTGGGAAGGGATAGCCCTCCAGCTCTAAGGGGTCCACCCAGCGCACCTGCTGGGAGGCCAGGGGCTGGGGCTCGCCGGAGCGCCACTGGCAGAGATGCACCACAAACCGAAGCCGCTTGTGGCTGTAGGCGTGATCGAAGCTGATCAGCTCCTCCCCAACCTCGGCTTCGATGACCAGCTCTTCCCGCAACTCCCGGCGGATGGTTTCGGCGATGGGCTCATCCGGCTCTTGCTTGCCACCGGGGAATTCCCACAGGCCACCCAAGAGTCCCTCCTCCAGCCGCTGATCGATTAGCACTCGGCCGAATGAGTCGAACACCACACCCACGCCAATCACCTGGAATGGCACCGCACGGGAAGGCTCCTTCACCGGGAACTGGCCGGGGTTAGAAGAAGCATAGGCGCCACAGGCTTCCTTCCAGGGACAGGCGGGGCAGCGGGGGCGATGGGGTGTGCAGACTGTGGCCCCCAGGTCCATCAGGGCCTGGTTGAAGACTCTCGGATGGAGGGGGTCGAGGAGGCTGGCGCTCCAGCTCCAGAACAGGTGCTCATCCTGCCGGGGAGGACGGGGATGGGCCATCAGCCTGGCCAACACTCGCCGCACGTTGCCATCCAGCAAGGGAGCGGGCTGGTCGAAGGCGGAAGACAGGATGCTGCCGGCCGTGCTGCGGCCGATGCCTGGAAGTTCCAACCATGCCTCCAGGGTGCGGGGCCAGGGATCGGCGGCTCGAGGCCTGGCCTGCTGCCGCTCCAGCAGCAGCCTTGCCCCCTGATGAAGGCGCCTGGCCCGGCTGTAATAGCCCAGGCCCTGCCAGAGCTGGAGCAGGCTCTGGCCATCGGCCGAGGCTAGGGACGCCAAATCAGGGAGCCTTCCCATCCAGCGATTCCAATAGGGGAGCACAACCTGGAGCTGGGTCTGCTGAAGCATCACCTCAGCCACGAACACGCCGTAGGGATCAAGCTCCTCACCGTCCGCCGGCAGACTGCCGTCGGGGCGCAGCTTCCAAGGGATGGCATGGCGGCCGTGCTCCTGCCACCAGTTCAACAACGCCGCCCGCAGGGGGATGGCTTCACCCTGCAGAGTCGGTTTCACCCGAAACCCCCGGGTCGTGGGCGTGCACTGGAGAGGGACACATTCGCTGGAATGGACGGTAGAGCCGTTCCGGACGGGGGAGCCCCCGGCTGGGCAACCACATTGAACGCAATCGACCAGCGTTCCCCTTCCCCGCGAAAGGGCGCCACCGAATGGGGCTGCCAGGCGGGGAACACGTAGTACTCCCCTGGGATCGGCAGAACGTAGTGGGCCATCCCGGTGCGGAAGGTTTGGATCTGCCACTCCTCGGGGCCATGGAAGCAGAGCTGGCCATCAAACCGGTCGCCCGTGATCTGGGGAGGCACCTGCAGGAACAGCACGCCCGAAAAACTGCCCCCATGGGTGTGGGTGGGGTTGTAGTCCCCGGCACGCTGCACATTCAGCCAGAGGTCAATCAGCCGGAGGCCATAACGGCCAGGGATCCAGGGTCCTCGCCCCTGGGGGGGCTGAAGATCGATCACATGCCGTATCCAGCGCTCGCAGCCGGGAAGGATCACCTGCTGGCAGAGCTCCTGGACGACGGGGTGCTGGGGATTGAGCTCCCGTTGCTGGGACAGTTGGCCAGCCAGTTTAAGGGAAGCATCTGGACTGGTGTCCGGAGAGGCCACCACCTCAGCGGCCACGCGGTTGAGAGCCGTCAGAAGCGCATCAGGAAGGGTCCCTTTCAGCACATAGCGGGGGAACAGGGTGAGCATCTCGATGCTCGCATCCATGCTCGAGGCCAGCTCTGAAGCCATGGGCAGGGGGTACCGCTGAGCGAGGCTAGGCCCTTTGGGGCGAGCGTCCTCAGCTGGCCATGTAGGCCTCGATCGCCGAACTGCGGCGCCGCAGACCAGCCAGGGCGTCGCGCTCCAGGTTGCGAACCCGATCCCGACTGATGCCCAGCACCCTGCCGATGCCGGTAAGGCTCATGGGCTCCTGCCCCTCCATCCCGTAACGCATCTTCAGCACACGGCCCTGCAGCTCCGGCAGCTGCTCCACCAGTGCTCGCAGATCCCCCTTTAAGCACTCCCCATCCACCATCTCCCCAGGCAACATCCCATCCCCGGAAAGCAAATCCAACAGTTCCGTATCCTCCCCATCCCCCACCTTCGTCTCCAAACTCACCGGCTGCCGTGCGCGGCACAGCAGATCTTTCACCTCCTCCTCCGGCAGCTCCACTGCCACCGCAAGCTCGCTCACCGTGGGCGTGCGCCCCAGCTCCTGGCTCAACTCCCGCTGTCCTTTCTTCAGCTTGTTCAGCGTTTCCGTGATGTGGATCGGTAACCGGATCGAGCGGCTCTTCTCGGCAATCGCCCGCGTGATCCCCTGCCGGATCCACCAATACGCATACGTTGAAAACTTATAGCCACGCGTTGGATCAAACTTCTCTACCCCTCGCACCAAGCCGATCGTTCCCTCCTGGATCAGATCCAGCAGCTCCATATTCCGCTTGGTGTATTTCTTCGCCACGCTCACCACCAACCGCAAATTCGCTGCCACCATCCGCTCCTTCGCCCGGCGACCCACCTGCAACCGGCGCTTCAGCAACGGCACCGTCAACCCCGCCTCCACCGCCAGCTGCTCTTGGCTCGGTGCCTCACCCCCAGCGCGCAGCGTCAGCTCCGACTCCAGCTCCTCCAGCGCCACCAGCTCCTGCACCTGACGTCCCAGCGTGATCTCCTGCTCATGGGTCAACAGGGGCACCCTGCCTATGTCCCGCAGATAGGAACGGAGGAGATCGCTGGTTTGAGCCTGGGAGGCGGAGGTGTCCAGAAAGATCGAGGGCATCTCGGCTGGGTTTCGAAACCTTTGTGTTTCGTAACCATACCATTTTTTTCTGTCCGCTCCCCATCACCCCTCTGGCCAGGGCATTCAGAATGGGGGGATGGCTCAGGAACGGCTCCAGAAACTGATCGCGGGCTCAGGACTCTGTTCCCGCCGCCAGGCCGAAACCCTCCTCCGGGAAGGCCAGGTGTGGGTGAACGGCTCGGTGGCTCATCTGGGCGAACAGGCGGACCCGGTGCGCGATCAGATTTCCGTTGCCGGCCAGCCTCTCGCCCCCGCCACAGCTCCCCTGACTCTGCTGCTCCACAAACCTCCCGGGGTGCTTTGCACCTGCCACGACCCCCAGGGGCGCCCCACCGTGCTCGATTTGCTTCCCGACCATTGGCGACAGCAGTCCGGCCTTCATCCGGTGGGTCGGCTGGATGCGGAGAGTCGGGGCGCCTTGCTGCTGAGCAACGATGGCAACCTGACCCTCCGCCTCACCCACCCGCGCTATGGCCACAGCAAAATCTATCGGGTATGGGTTGGGGGCCACCCGAGCGAAGAAACCCTTCACACCTGGCGGCAAGGGGTGCCCTTGGATGGGGTTGCTAGCGCGCCTGTGGGCGTGCACCCGCTCCAACACTCTCGCCACGCCACCCTGCTGGAAGTGACCATGCACGAAGGACGGAATCGTCAGATTCGTCGCACGGCAGAACGCCTCGGCCATCCCGTGCGCGACCTGCTTCGGGTGGCGATCGGTGCCGTGGCCCTCGGCGAGCTTCCCGAAGGCCACTGGCGCCGTCTAGACCCCAGCAGCCTCTCGTGAGCAACCCCTCCCCCCGTGCCAGGGCCTCCCACTGGCTGCATCAACTGAAACCAGGGTTCCTCACCCCGCCCACATCCCCGCCATCCTCCGATCCCCTGCGAAATGCGGGAGATCTGGTGCGGGAAGCCCGGGAAGCCAAGGGGCTAGGTCTTCGAGATCTGGCCCAGAGCACCCGGATCAGCATCGCCGTTCTGGAGGCCCTGGAAGGGGGCTGGAAGGATCGTCTGCCGGAGGCCACCTATTTGCGGGCCATGCTTCCCCTGCTGGAGCACCAACTGGATCTTCCGGCCGGCAGCCTGGAACCGCTCCTCCCCCATGCCAGACAGCGCGCCCCTGTGGCAGGAGGGCAAGCTGGCTCCCAGGCAGCAGGGTTCTCCCCGTCCACCCTCCTTCTGCTGACAAGCTGGCAGAGCGGTCTCCTCTATGGGGTGTTGCTCCTTGGCCTGCTTTACGGGGTAAATCTGCAACAGCAACGGCTGGCGGCCATGGGACGCCTGGTGGCCCATCCGATTCCCCTGTCCCCCAACCAACCCCAAGCTCAGAGCACCCCTGAGAAGCCCTTCCCCGACCTTCGCCCTCTCCAGCTGGCGGAAGCCGGGCAAGCCATGGGTCTGCTCCGCAAGGAGACCAAACGGGGTGGTCCTGATCGCAGTCTGGGCCGCCTCACCTTGACGCTCAGCCAGCCGAGCCGGCTGGATCTTGAATCCCAACGCAGTGGCCCCACCCAGCTAGGGGAGCTGTCTGGTGAACTCTCCCTGCCCGTGTTGCCGCCCTTTGTATTGCGCCTCAGCCCCCCCCCTCCTCCAGGGGCGGTCCGTTGGAGAGGGCAAACACTTCGGGAGAAAGGCCCGAGCCCATCAGAGCCGCCCACGACGGAAGCGGAGACCACGGCCGTCTATCTGGTGCCCTAACCCCGTTGGTGGCTGCGAGCCATCTCCCCCAACCCCTTCAAGGGCCCCCGTAGATCCGCCACGGTTCGATCGAGGCGCCAGCTCCAGTTGCCCTCGGTGGTGCCCGGGGTGTTGAAACGGGCCTCATCCCCTAGCTCCAGCAGATCCTGGAGGGGCACCACAACAAGCGCAGCGGAGGTGTTCAAAGCCACCTCCAGCAGTTGCCAGCCGGGAGCATGCACCTCAGCGCCCACAATGGCTGCTACCTGACCCCGCACGCCATCGTCGAGGGTCCGCCACCAGCCCAAGCTGGTGGCGTTGTCGTGGGTACCGGTATAGACCACCCAGTTTGGGCCCTGGTAGTTGGCAGGGAGATAGGGATTGGAGGCCTGCCCATCAAAGGCAAACTGGAGGATCTTCATGCCGGGCAGCTGGAAAGCGTCGCGTAGCTGTTCCACCTCCGGGGTGATCACCCCCAGATCTTCCGCAATGATCGGAAGCCTACCTTCAGCGGTGAGGCGGCCGTGACGCCGACAACGCCGCTGGAGCAGCCCTAGCAGGGCGGCGCCAGGCGAAGGACACCATGTCCCAGTTTCGGCGGTTGTGGCCTGGCCCGGCACACTCCAATAGGCTTCTAAAGCTCGGAAGTGATCAAGCCGAAGGAGGTCGAACAACTCCAGCTGACGCTCCAACCGATGCATCCACCAGCGGAAGCCAGTGAGGCGGTGAAGCCACCAGCGATACACAGGGGTTCCCCAGAGTTGGCCTGTTGCAGAGAAGTAATCGGGGGGCACCCCGCTCTGCTCAAGCAACCCGCCTTGCCGATCCAGGGAGAAGAGGCCTTGGCGGCTCCAGACATCAGCGCTGTCGTGGGCCACATAGAACGGCAAATCGCCAAACAGGGTGACCCCCACCCGACGCGCCTGCTCCTGGAGGCGCTGCCACTGCCGTTGCAGATGCCATTGCAGCAGGGCTTCCTCCAGCAGAGCCTGCCGCTCCTGGGTTGCCGCTGCGGCCATCGCACGGCGGGAGCGCCGCACCAGCTCGGGAGACCACTCCCACCAGGGCCGGAGCCCATGGCGGCGGCGGAGGGCCATGAACAGGCCATGATCCCCAAGCCAGAAGCGCTGGCGGTGCGACCAAAGGCGAAACGCCCGGTGCTCCTCCGCCGACTGTTCGGGCCAGCGTTGCGCCAGGGCTTGCCCTAGGGCGAGGGCTCTGGCGGCGGCCACCTCCGGCACCATCCGCGCCGTCCCTCCCCCTGGTAGGGCCTGCAGATCGGAAGGGTGCAAGGCTCCCCCGGCCACCAGATCCTCCCCATCCAGCAACCATGGATTGAGGGCCGAGCCGCTGGGCGAGCTGTAGGGCGATCCCAGCCCATCGGGGGGAGCCAGGGGAAGAACCTGCCAAACCCTTACGCCAGATTGGGCCAGGAGATCGATCCAGGCCCGGGCTTGGGCTCCAAGGGTGCCGCAAGCGGGTGTTCCCGGAAGCGACGTGGGGTGAAACAGCACCCCCGCCGCTCGGGCCGCAGAGGCCATCGGCTGATCGGACGCCTTGGGTGGATCACTCACGAGGAGGGCAGGCGATAGCGCCCGATGATGCGCTTGGCGAACGCGGGGATGTGGCGCTCGACCCTGTCGCCGTGCTGTCGGCGAAGCCAGAGGGCATTGCGGGTGAAGTGGGAATCGATCGAGAACCTTCCGTATTCCAGTCCCTGGGGACCGAATCGCTGCACAAACCAGCCCACCAGCTCCGCCAGCCAGAGGGGCAGCTTCAACGCCCTGTCGTAGGCCTCAATTCCCTGCTGCACCGCTTGCCGGCGGTCGCCGCGGCTCGTGACCGGGGCCCCATCTAGCTCCGGCTCCACCAAGGCCAGCAGGCGGGCGCCCTTGGGATTGCGCACGGTGATCCACTGCCGACCGAAGGTGGCTCCCATATATCCCACCACCAGATCAGCCCCGGCATTGGTGTAGTCAAAACAACTCAGACAGCTTGGGGAGAAGACATCCTTGAGGGCGGGAGTGTCCAGTCCGAAGAAGGGCACGGTCTCCACCGCCCCATCCGCATGGCGAAAGTGAATGCGGAAATCCTGCATAAATTCATAGTGCACTACCGTCTCGGGGGAACGGCTAGCGCTGTTGAGAAAGGTTTGAAGGCCCTCCCGGCTGACGTTATCCACACAGGGAAGGCCCAGCACATACAGCGTCTCCAGGGGGAGGGTGGCTTCCACGGTGCGCAGGGCCTGCACCTGGCACCCCACACCAATGGCCAGAAGTCGCTGGATCCCGCTCCCTGGGAGCTCCTCCAGCACTTTCAGGTTAGGGGAGAGGGTGGGTTTGTTCACCCGGGCGGCTAACACCTCCTCGGGATTTCGGGCCAGGACCGGTACGGGGGTGAACCGGTCGTCTGCACTTTGCTGAACGCACAACACCGCATCAACCAGGTCCGTTTCGAGGGCCCGCACCGCAATCCGACTGACGATTCCTGTCCACTGGGCCCC
>JBBARZ010000007.1:0-43746 GCA_040399505.1 Cyanobium sp. | reverse complement strand
GCTGGGCAATGCTCAAAAAGCACCGAAAGTTTCAGCTGGGGCCATGCACGGGATCGAGACGTGTTCGCCGCCCTGCATGCCAGCGATTTCCGCATCGCTCCGGCGGTCATCCAGGCCGTGCTGGATCGCTGTGGCGACTGAGCTGGAGCAGCCTCCAGGCCCCACCCCACCCAGAGATTGCCAGCATTGCGGATCCCGTCGGAGACTCCGTCAACACCTGAACGAGGGCGATCGTGGATTGTGGCCATTGCTACCGGTCCAGCCATGGCCGGCACCACGCTCTCTCACCGCCGGTCTGATCCCTCCATGCAGTCCCGTCTTCCCCACCGCCGCCCTCGCTCACCCCGACCACCACCAACTCACCCAGCAGGGCCACCGCGTTGGCCAGCAGGGTGAGCACGAGCACCACCACCATCACGAGTGATCCAGCCCAGGTGAAACCCGCAGCGGCAGTTCGAAAGCCGCTCCGGTAACGACCGCCACCATCGGCGACGCTCACCTCCTTCATACTTTCATTGCGGAAGAGGAGTTCTAGGGTTCCGGCCCACCATTGGGTGCCTGGTCCAAGAGAGCTCCACCGGCGCAAGCCGGGGCACGGAGGGATAAAAGCCCGGGAGACCGCAGCCACTCCTCACCCCCTGCCCTTTCATGAGTTTCCCATCGGGCGCCTCCGGTGCCTTCGATCGCCCCTACCCGAACGGCATGCCCGACACCGAGGGCTCCCGGGCCCTGGAGAAGGAACGGGCCCTTCCCCTCACCGGCTGGCAACAGGAGGTGGATCAGGCCCACCGCTACGGCCTGGAAGCGGCGGAGAGCATCGTCGATCGACGCATCTCCACCTTCTCCCGCGGTGAACTGCCCCACTACGCGGGCATCAACACCTTCATGAAGGCGCCCTACATCGAGGACGTGAACCGCGTCGGTGAATTCGATGTGGCGGTGGTGGGCGTACCCCACGACAGCGGCACCACCTATCGCCCCGGCACGCGCTTCGGCCCCCAGGGCATCCGCCGGATCTCAGCCCTTTACACCCCCTACAACTACGAAATGGGGGTGGATCTGCGCGAGCAGATCAAGCTCTGCGACGTGGGCGACATCTTCACGATTCCGGCCAACAACGAGAAGAGCTTCGACCAGATCTCCAAGGGCATCGCCCACATCTTCGCCAGCGGCGCCTTCCCGATCATCCTCGGCGGCGACCACTCGATCGGCTTTCCCACCATGCGCGGCGTCTGCCGCCACCTGGGCGACAAGAAGGTGGGCATCATCCACTTCGATCGCCATGTCGACACCCAGGAGATCGACCTCGACGAGCGCATGCACACCTGTCCGTGGTTTCACGCCACGAACATGGCCAATGCGCCGGCGAAGAACCTAGTGCAGCTGGGCATCGGCGGCTGGCAGGTGCCCCGCGAAGGCGTGAAGGTGTGCCGGGAGCGGGGCACCAACGTGCTCACCGTCACCGACATCTGTGAGATGGGGCTGGAGGCCGCTGCCCAGTTCGCGATCGAGCGGGCCACCGATGGCACCGACTGCGTCTACATCTCCTTCGACATCGACTGCATCGATGCTGGTTTCGTGCCCGGCACCGGCTGGCCTGAGCCCGGCGGCCTGCTGCCGCGCGAGGCCCTCAAGCTGCTGGAACTGATCGTGCGCAACGTGCCGGTGTGCGGCCTGGAGCTGGTGGAGGTGTCGCCCCCCTACGACATCAGCGACATGACCTCCCTGATGGCCTGCCGGGTGATCTGCGACACCATGGCCCATCTGGTGGTTAGCGGCCAGTTATCGCGGAAGCAGAAGCCGAGCTGGATCAGCGACATCTGCAACATGAACGTCGACCAGAAGTGGAGATAGCGGCATGCATGAAGTCGACATGACCAAATGCCTGGTGCTCTCCATGCAGGAGTGGAGGCAGCAGCACGACCCCGTCACACCAAAGGTGCAGACGGTGCATCTGCAGGTGGGAACCTTCACCTGTGTGGAGCCCCACCAGCTCGTCACCACCTGGCGCGCTGCCGTGCGCGGCAGCTGGCTCGACGGCGCCGAGCTGGCGATCGAGACCGTGCCACTGGTGGGGCGCTGTGTGCTGTGCAACGGCACCTACAGCCCCGATCCCCAACAGGCCTACCGCTCCCCCTGCTGCAACCACCCGATGGAGGTGATCGTGAGCGGTCGGGAACTGCGCATCCGCTCCGTGGACTATCGGCTGCCCGATCCCTCCTGCCCAGCAGCCAGCCCCAGCACAGGAACCGCCCCCAAAGCCCCCTTCGCCACCGCCGCTGCGGTGTAACGGCCATGCACATGCCCCTGGAAGACACCCTTGGCCTCAACCTGCTGGCCGCCAACCAGCACCAGGCCGAACACAACCGCGAGCACTTCGATGCCTGGCGGCTGCTCTGCCTCAATGTGATGAGCAGCCCGGGCGCCGGCAAGACCTCCCTGCTCGAGCGCAGCCTGGCCGCCCTCGCCGCCGACCTGCAGATGGCGGTGCTGGAGGGCGACATGACCACCCAGCTCGATGCCGAGCGGCTCGAGGCCGTGGGGGTGCCGGTGGTACCGATTACCACCGGCCGCGCCTGCCACCTCGATGCGGCGATGGTGAGCGGCGGCCTGAAGCTGCTGAAGCAGCGCCTCGATCCCACCAGCCTCGACCTGCTGTGGGTGGAGAACGTGGGCAACCTGGTGTGCCCCGCCGAATTCGAGGTGGGGGAGCACCGCAAGGTGGCCCTGCTCAGCGTCACCGAGGGCGATGACAAGCCCCTCAAGTACCCGGTGATGTTCCGCGAGGCCCACTGCGTGCTGATCACCAAGACCGACCTGCTCCCCTACCTGCCGGTCGACATCGAGCGCATCGAGGCCCACATTCGCGCCGTGAATCCGCGCTGCGCAGTGATCCGCGTCTCCGCCAGCAGCGGCGAGGGGCTGGAGAGCTGGCACCAGTGGGTGCGGGACCAACGGGCCGCCGTGGTCACGGCCCCGGGCAACCAGGAGGCAGCCCCTAAGCTGGTGGCGGCATGAGCAATACCAGCCATGTCGCGAGCGGGCCCGCAGCCGAGAGCCTGCGGCTTGAACTCGAGAGCCAGGGGGTGCGCTACGCCCTGGCCAGCTATGTGGATCTCCACGGGGTGTGCAAGGCCAAGGCCGTGCCCGACCCAACCACCGCCACGGTGTTGCCGTGGCAGCGGGAGCTGATCTGGTGAATGCCTACACCCTCACGCCGGAGCAGCGAGCCGAACGGGGGTTGACGAGGCTGCCGCGCACGCTCGATGCGGCGATCGACGCCTTCGCCGCCGATCCACTCTCCAGAACCGTATTTGGTGATGCCATGTTCGAGGCCTATGTGGCCTACAAGAGAGAGGAGTGGGAGGCATACCACGGCGCCGTTTCTGAATGGGAACTGAACCGCTATCTCGAGTTTTTCTAAGGCTTTCAGTGCAGTGATTCCCCCGGCGGTGCCATTCGTTCTCACCCCATCCGTTTCCTGATTTCAGTATCCAATCGCACGGCTTCCTCCATCCATTCCTGAATCCCTCTCACACCATGACCAAACCCCACCAGTCGCGGATCCCCACCCCATCCGGGTCCAGATCCCCCCGCCGGCTCGCCCTGCTGGCCCTGCTCGCCTCCCTGGGCAGTGGCCTGCTGGCGGCCTGCCAGAGCCCCCCCAGCGAGGGGGCTGCCGTGCGCATCGGCTACAGCGCCTGGCCAGGTTGGTTCCCCTGGGCGGTCACGGAGGCCAAGGGCCTGTTCGGCGCGGCCGGCGTGAACGCCCAGATGCAGTGGTTTGACGGCTATCTCGACAGCATCAATGCCCTCAATGCCGGCCAGCTCGACTGCAACAGCCAGACCCTCAACGACACGATCAGCTCCGTGGCCGGCGGCGCCGATCTGCAGGTGGTGCTGCAGAACGATTACTCCACCGGCAACGACCAAATCATCGTGATGGAGGGCATCACGTCCATTGCCGCCCTGAAGGGCAAGAAGGTGGCGGCCGAGGAGGGAACGGTCGACCACTACCTGTTGCTCAAGGTGCTCAAGGACAACGGCATGAAGGCCTCCGACATCACCTTCGTCCCCCTGGAGACCGGCGCCGCTGCGGCTGCCTTCGCCGCCGGCCAGGTGGATGCCGCTGCCGTCTACGCCCCGTTCACCACCCAGGCCCTCAAGCGCCCAGGCAGCAAGGCGCTCACCTCCTCCCGCGAGCATCCCGGGGCGATCAGCGACCTGCTGGTGTGCCGGCGGGAGTTTGTGGAAAAGAACCCCGAGGCCGTTCAGAAGGTGGTGAATGCCTGGTTCGCCACGCTGCAGCTGATGAAGGACGATCCAGCCGCCACCCTGCCGATCCTGGTGCAGCGCTCGGGGGTCTCCGAGCAGCAGTTCAAGGACTACGACGCCGGCACCACCATCCAGACCCTGGCGGAGAACCGAGCCAACTTCAAAACCGGCACCACCATGACCTCCCTGCCCTTCGCGGCGGAGCAGATCAGCGCCTTCCTGGTGGAGGTGGGTTTGGCCAAGAGCAAGCCGGATCTGAGCAACCTGCTCAATTCCACCTTCGTCAACAACGCCAAGTAGTCCCCAGCCGTTGGTCATGCCTGCGTTCCAACGTCTGATCCGCCACCCCTGGGCACTCGGCCTCCTGGGCATCCTCTCCGTGCTGCTGCTGTGGTGGATCACCACAGCCAGCGGCAGTGTGAACAAGCTGTTCCTGCCCTCGCCCCAGGCCGTCTGGCTGGCGGGGCAGCAGCAGTGGACCAGCGGCCTGCTGCTGAAGGACGCCCTGGCCAGCATCCAACGGGTGTTCATCGGCTTTGCCATGTCGGCGGGGCTGGCCCTGCCGATCGGCATCGCCATGGGCACCAACCCGGTGATCTGCCGGCTGCTGGAGCCCCTGATGGGCCTGATCCGCTACATGCCGGCGCCGGCTTTCATTCCCCTGCTGATCATCTATTTCGGGCTGGATGAATTGCCGAAGGTGCTGCTGATCTTCATCGGCACCCTCTTCTTCAACACCCTGATGATCATGGATGCGGTGAAGTTCGTGCCACGTGAACTCGTGGAAACCGCCCGCACCCTGGGCGGCCGCACCCTGCCGATCCTCACGCGGGTGGTGGCCCCCTTCATCGCCCCCCAGGTGCTCGACACCTACCGGATCAACATGGCCTCGGCCTGGAATCTGGTGATCGTGGCGGAGCTGGTGGCGGCCACCGAGGGCCTGGGCAAGCGCATCAGCCTCGCCCAGCGCTTTCTGCGCACCGACGAAATCTTCATGGGCCTGATCGTGATCGGCCTCATCGGCCTGCTGATCGATCTGGGCTTCCGAGCGCTGATGCGTCGCGCCTGCTCCTGGGCCAACTGAGCCTCACTCCCATGCATCTACAGATCGATCGCCTCTGCAAGAGCTTCGGCTACGGCGCCGCGCGCAAGGAGGTGCTGCGCAACGTGAGCTTCGCGGTGAATTCCGGCGAATTCGTGGCCCTGGTGGGCAGCTCCGGCTCGGGCAAGTCCACGGTGATGCGCCTGATCGCCGGCCTCGACCAGCCGAGCGCCGGAGCGATCAGCATCGACGGCAGGCCGGTCACGGCCCCGGGGTCGGATCGGGGCATGGTGTTCCAGAAATACAGCCTCTACCCCTGGCTCACGGCGGCCCAGAACGTGGCCTTCGGCATGGAGCTGCAGGGGCGCAGCCGCCCGGAGATCCGGGAGCGCACGGCCTATTTCCTGGAGGTGGTGGGCCTGGCGGATGCGGCCCGGCGCCTGCCCCGCGAACTCTCGGGGGGGATGCAGCAGCGCATCGCCATCGCCCGGGCCCTGGCGGCCGAACCGCAGGTGCTGCTGCTCGACGAACCCTTCGGCGCCCTCGACATCCAGATGCGCGAATCGATGCAGGAGTTCCTGCGCGACCTGTGGCACCGCACCGGCCTGACGGCCCTGCTGATCACCCACGACCTGGAGGAGGCCCTGCTACTGGCCGGCACGGTGCACATCATGGCGCCGTCGCCGGGGCGGATCGTGCGCAGTGTGTCGGTGGAGCTGGATCATTCCTCCATGGCGCACCTGCGGGTCTCCGCACCCTTCCTCTCCCTGCGAGAGGAGCTGGCCCAGCACCTCCGCAGCCTCGAGCCCGCCCTCCCCTGCTGACCCTGCTGCCATGGCTACTTCTGCCTTCCTTCCTTCCTGGGTGTACCGCTCCACTGCGGTGGACGAACGGGAGCGAAGCCACTACAGCCAGCGCTGCTGGCATCCGCTGGCGGCCCGCTCCGAGCTGGCAAGCGGCCAGGCCCTGGCCCTGGAGCTGCTGGGGCTGCCGGTGCTGCTCACCCGGCCAGGGCCGGCCGCCCGCGCCTTTCTCAACCGCTGCCCCCACCGGGGGGTGGCCCTGCTGGAGAGCGGCACGGCCGCCCAGAGCTGCCGGCGGTTGATCTGCCCATACCATGGCTGGAGCTATGGCCTCAACGGCCAGCTGCTGGCGGCGGCCCGGGAGGGGGAGTTTCTCGAGCCCTTAAGGCGTGACGACTGGCCGTTGCAGGAGCTGGCCTGCCGCGAGCTAGGCCCGCTGATCTGGGTGGCCCTGGGGCCCGATCCCATCCCTCTGGAGCAGCAGCTCGACCTGGTGCTCGATGAGGCGGGGGAGCTGTTCGCCGAACCGCGCCAGCTGCTGGCCCGCGAGCAGCGCACCCTGGCCTGCAACTGGAAGATCGCCCACGACAACACCCTCGACGACTACCACGTGGCGATCGCCCACCCCACCACCCTGCACCGGGAACAGGGGCCGGTGCGCCTCTACCGCCACGCCCTCAGCCCCCATGGCACCCTGCTGGCCACTCCGCTTCCCCCCGGTGGGGAGGGCAACGCCAGCGGCACCTTCTTCACCTTCGGCCTCGCCCCCTGGACCCATCTGCTGCTCTGGCCCGATCGGCGCCTGGCCCTGATCAGCTTCCTGCCCGGCGCCGCGCTCGATCTCTGCACAATGGAGGTGTGGCTCTTCGGACCGGCGGAGCTGGCCGAGTCGGCCAGCTCCTGGATGGCGGCGATGCAGGGCTTCCTGGAGGAAGACCGCCACCTGGTGGAATCGGCCCAGCGGGGCTACGCCAGTGGCCTCAGCCCTGGTCCAGCCCATCGCCTCGAGCAGCGGATCCTGCAGTGGCAGGCGCTGTACCGCCGTTTGCTGGACCTGGAGCACTGGCAGCCGCCCGGGGAGGCAGCCCCGCACGTCACCAGTCGACCTGATGACGCAGCCACTGCGCCATCGCCGTATTGAGCTCGAGCAGGTCGGCGACCGGCTGGCGGGTGAAGGGCAGCTGGGGCAGGTAGCCATCTGGTCCGAACTCAGGGGTGATGGTGAAGGGGCCCTTGCTGGCGCTGGAGCGCTCGCTGGCAAACAGTTGCCAGCAGCGCCGATGGGCCTCCAGGGCCTCACCCCACTCCGGGGCGAAGGGGTGGCCCACCGAGGGGCCCTGGGCATGGCCGACCCGGGCATGGATGTGGTCGACCCGGGCCGCCATCGCCCGCACCGGCTCCAACTCCGGCGTCATCAGCCGCTCCGCGACGGCACACCAGTGGCTGAGGTCGGCGGTGAGGCGCAGGCCGGGGAAGGCCTCCAGGTAGGGCTGCAGCAGCCAGGGGCTGTAGAAGCTGCGGGAGCGATGGGTTTCGAAGCTCACCGGCAGTCCGCAGGCCTCCGCCAGGGCCAGGGCCTGGCGCCAGAAGGCCTCCTGCACGGGCCAGGGCCAGCTGTCGCTGCCGGTGAGCACGGTCACCCGCAGGGGGCGCAGGGCCGGCGCCTGGGCCAGCTGCTCCTCCAGCTCCCGCAGGTGCTGCTCCGGCGTGCGGCGCAGATCGGGCACATAGTCGCCACCTGTGACCAGCTCGAGCACCAGCTGCAGACCGGCCGCTGCCAGCTGCTCCTCCACGGCGACGGCAGCCAGACCCTCCAGGGCCGGGTGGCGCAGGTTCACCTCCAGGCCATCGAACCCCTGCCGCACGGTGGTGGTGCAGGCGGCAGCCAGGTCAGCCTCGAAGCCCCAGAGGCTGAACAGCAGCAGGGGCCTGGATCCATACGCGGCAGCGGCAGCGGACAAGGTCAGCTGTCGAGGGTGAACTCACCGGGCTGAATGCCCAGGTACACGGCCTCCTTGAACAGCGCCTGCTTGGCCTCCGCATGCCCGCGCTCCTCGGCGCTGCGGTAACGGCTGCGCAGCGATTCCACCAACGCCTGCCGGCGGGGATCTGGGCTGGGGGTCAGGCCCTCGGAACGCTCAGGGCGGGCATCGGCTCGCGAATCGCCAGGCACCATCAACGGCAGGCGCGGACGGAAGCAATCTAGGCAGTCTCCAGCGCCGCGGGCCCGGCCTGGTCGCCGCAGATGGTCACATCGCCTACCGAAGACGGGTTGGGGCAGCTGGTGGGATGGCAGGACCACCGCGCTGACGTCCGTGGACGCATCCGCCACACCTGCCGTACCCCCCCGACATCCCCCCTGCCGCCACGCTCTCCTTCTGTCTATCCACTGTTCCAGATATCAAGGGAACTCTCGAGAATCCCCGTTTTGAGCTCTGAAACGGAGGGGGTGGGATTCGAACCCACGGACCCTTGCGGGTCGCCGGTTTTCAAGACCGGAGCCATCAACCACTCGACCACCCCTCCCTGTGGCGCCCGCATGGCGGCCGCGCACAACCACATGTTCCCATGGATGGGCTCACCCCGCTGCCTGTTCCTGAAGGGAGGCCAGCAAAAGACGGCCCCGGGGGGTGGGTTGCATGTTCCGGCCAGCGCTCCGCCAGCAGGGCGTGCACCCTTGCGACACCTCGTGCACCAGGTGTTCCAAAAACCAATTCAGTTCGCTGCCGGTTTGGGGCACCCGCAGAACAACTTGATTACCCCAGCTGGCTTGGCACACCCTTGGTGCCACCGGGCAAGGTGCTCCTGGAGCGGGGGCCGCTCCAGGTGGCGAGATAGTGGTGGGATTGGGGATCCAGCAGGCGGGTGCTGGAGAGGTTCACGTTTTCCACCACAGCCCCCGTGCCCGCCCCCGTGGTCAGATCAAAGGGGGCCGAACCCAGTCGGGGGGTGGCCGTTTGGGGCCGGCCGTAGAACAACCGACAATCCTCCAAGCGGGCCTGCTCCAGGTTGGCTCCTGCCATGTTGGTGCCCGCAAGATTGGCGCCCGTGAGGTCGCAGAACGAGAGATCCGCCCCCCGCAAATCCGCGCCGTTGAAATCCACGCCGCGCAGATCCGTCCCTGATAAATCCACCCCCTTCAGCAGCTGCTGCAGGCGGATCACGGGCACGCCCGCGGCCCGATCCTCCTCGTAGCTCCCCTCCCCATCAAGAATTGCCCGGCCCAACCGGTAGTCGCGCTTCAAGGGGGTGAGCAATTTGGCATGGGAAAGGAAACGCAGCACCCGCGCCTTGCCGTCCTTGTCGATCGAGCCAAACACTGCCGAAAGGCGCCCCTCCGCCAGCATGCGCTCCAGGGGCCAGTCCTCCAGCATGCCCTCCTCGTCGCTGATCAGCTCCGAGATGCCATGGATAAAGCTGTCGATCGTCTGGGCCTGGGTGATGCGGTTCTGCTGGGTGGTGAGCCGCTGATCCACCAGCACCTGCCGCCAGGCGATCAGCAGCGCCACGCTCGCCACCATGATCTGCCCGAAGGCGCCCACCACGCCCTCCCCCAGGGCACCGATCGCTTCCCAGTTACCGCTGCGGAACATCTGAAACAGGGGATCCAGCCACCCCAGGCCGAGGGGGATCACCAGGGCAGCCACCACCAACGCCACCGCTGCCAGCAGCCGGGCCGTGGGGGCATCATCCAGTCGGCCGCTCAGCTGTCGCCACAGGGGGGGCAGCAGTTGCAGCAGGGCCAGCACCACCAGCAGCAGCCCCCCCGCCAGAATCAGGGGCCGCAACCCGGCCGCGCTGGCCACCACCGTGAGCACCAGGGCCAGCAGCAGCCGCAGCGATGCCGAGCGGTTGATGCGGCTCCAGGTGTTGCTTACCTTGAAGGCCGGCACGTCCGCCAGGTCCGAGGGCCTCAGCCTCTCGTTTTCGGGATCGGGGGGCAGGGCGGGGATCAGGCCTTCCGTTTCAGGGGATGGGGGGGAGGAGCTCATGTCAGGACACGGTGGCCAAGGGCATGCTCTGGAAATAAAAGCCCGCCGCCAGAATCACATAGGCCGCCAGGAGGAGCACCCCCTCGAGCCAGTCGGAGCGGCCATCCAGACTCACCAGATTGCTCACCACCACCGCAGTGGCAATGGCCACCACCTCATAGATCTGGAAATTCAAATCCAGGGGGTGCCCCAACAGGGGCCCGACCAACACCAGGATCGGCACCACCAGCAGGGCCACCAACAGGGTGGATCCCAGGGCTACCGACACGGAGAGATCCATCTTGTTCTTGCGCGCCATCGTGACCGCTGTGAGGTATTCCGCCACTCCTCCCAGCAGGGGCAGCAACACCACGCCAGTAAACAGGGCACTGAGCCCCACCTTCGCCGTCACCTCCTCCACCACCCCCACGAACAGCTCGGATTCGTAGGCCACCCCGGCCGTGGCCGCCACCAACACCAGCAACCAGGGCAGGATCGGAGGCGTGTGGGCTGGATGGTCGGCGTCGCCGCTGGGTTCCCCAAGCTCCGCCTCGGCCACGTCGTAGAGGCCACTGTGGGTGCGCAGGGAAAACAGCAGGGTGAGGCCATACACCAGCAGCAGCACCCAGGCCACAAAGGTGGAAAAGCGCTCCGTACCCAGCCCGTGCCCTCCTTCCCCCATCCCCGTGAGGCTGGGGATGAGGATCGCCAGCACGGCCAGGCTCATGGCTGTGCCATTCACCCGCGCCAGCACCGGCTGAAACCGCTGCTCCTGGCGGCCAATGCCCCCCACCAGCATGGAAAGCCCCAGGGCCAGCAGCAGGTTGGCCACCACCGTGCCCGTGATGCTCGCCTTCACGATGTCCACCAGGCCGGCCTTGAGGGCCGTGAGGGCAATGATCAGCTCGGTGGCATTGCCGAACACCGCATTCAGCAGGGCCCCGATCGAGGGCCCCAGGGCCAGGGCCAGCTCCTCGGTGGCCGTGCTGAGCCACACCGCCAGGGGGAGGATGGCCAGGATCGAGGTGATGAACACCGCACCCTCCCCCATCCCCAGCCGTTCCGCCGCAATGGAGATAGGTACAAACACCAGTAACCCCAAGGCCACCTTGGTGCGGAGGGTCATGTAAACCTGAGCGTCCCACCCATTGTGCGGGCTGGTGAGAATGGTGCCCATGTGCGAGCTCCTGGCCCTCAGCGCCAACACCCCCACCGATCTGTGCTTCTCCTTCCATGGGCTGCGCCGCCGCGGTGGTGCCACGGCAGACCATGGGGATGGCTGGGGCCTGGCTTGCTTCAACCCCGATGGGCAGGGCGTTCGCCTCTATCGGGAGGAGGCACCGGCGGCCTTCTCGCCCGTGGCAGCTGAAGTGGCCACCCTGCCGTTGAAGTCTCATTGCTCCATCGCCCACATCCGCAAGGCCACCCAGGGGAAGGTGGCCTTGCACAATTGCCATCCCTTTCATCGCCAGTGGCACGGCCAGGACTGGGTGTTTGCCCACAACGGCAACCTGGAGGGCAGTTGGACCTTGGATGGTCCTTACCAGCCCCTGGGCGACACCGACAGTGAGGCCGCCTTCTGCTGGATGCTCCAGGAGCTCGATCGCTCCGGGGTTTCCCCCGACGATGGCGCGGCTCTCCAATCCCACCTCACGCGCCTCTCCGCTTCCCTCGCCGAGCGGGGCACCTTCAATGGTCTGCTGGGCAATGGGCACTGGCTGTTTGTTTACGCCACCACCCGACTGCACCTGCTCACCCGCCAGGCGCCCTTCAGCCAGGCCCGCCTGGCGGACGACGATCTGACTGTGGATTTCTCCGAGTTGGCGGGCCCCACCGATGTGGTCACCATCGTGAGCACGGAACCCCTCACCCTCAATGAGCCCTGGCAACCTCTCCAGCCGGGTCAGGCCCTGTGGGTCGTGGGCGGCCGGGTCTGCCAGGGCTGAGCCCTCGAACTTGAGAGCCGGCTTAGCTGATCCGCCAGCGTCGGGCGCAGCGCCGGATTGTTTCGGCGCAATCCCCCTCCATCAGGAGCCCACTCCCCCCCCAGATCAGCCGCGGTCCCCAATCGGTTGGAACCGAGCCCAGGGCCCGCAGGGGTTCGAAGCCCAGGCCCTGGAAATAGCGCACCAGCCGGCGATGCTGGCGGTCGGTGTCGTGGATGGCTAGAAAGCGGGCCCGGCGGCAGGGGGTGTGCTCCAACGCCCAGGCGCAGCTTGCCGCGAGCAGCAGGGGAGCCGCGCCCCGGCTCCCTGGGCCCTGCACTCGCAAGGTATCGAGCCGCAACCCGGCCGCCTGCGGCAACGCCCAGCCCTTGAGCTCCCCCAGCATCTGGGCCCGGCCCTCAGACAGGGGCAGGGCCACCACCGCCCGCAGACTCCAGAAACCCAACCGCCGTGGGGCGGCCAGGCGCAGCTTCCAGCCCCGCCGAGCTGCTTCCGCTTCGATCTCTGCCAAGGACGGCTGAACCTCCGCTTCGCTCATGGATACCGTTCTGCCAGGAGCACGGCCCCGATCGGCAGGGCGCCATAGAGGTGAGGGAAGCGTTCTCCGCTGCCGGGGGCCGGCTCCTCCCGCAGGGGGATGCCTGCCGCCTCCAGCCGGGAGGGATCGATCACCAGTAGCCGAAGCTCGGGCCCATCGCCATAGAAGCGTTGCCAGGTGGGCTCCACCTGATGGCTCCAACTGGCATGAACAAACCCCACCTCCTGCAGGCTCTTTCCCCGGGTGGAGCGGCTATAGACCCCTTCGTTGCGGGCCTGCTGCCAATCCTCTTCCAGCGCCAGGTGGTAAAGCCACCGGGGGGAGCGCCAGATCTGGCGCGAGGCCCAGGGCGGAGCTAGCACCTGCGCCAGGGCAGGGCTGGCCTCAAAGGCCGCCAGCCACCCTTTCAGCCTCTCCAGGCCTTCCTCCCGCCCCAATCCCTCCGGATCGCTGCGCCGAAACTGGCGCACAAACGGCAGCACGGCCCATCCGAGGGGGTCAAAACTGGGTGCCACCTGATCGGTCGTTTCCAGCCAGCTGTTCCAACGGCGCAGGATAGCCAAGGCTTCCTGCCGGTGCCCCTCTTTCTCACTGGCACTCGCTGCACCGTCGCCGTAGCGAAAGCCATCCAGATGGCGTTTGAAAGGCCCATCACATTCGGCGATGAGCATCGCCCCAAACCCCTGCTCCAGGGCTTCCGCCGCCTCGCCCCCTCTCTCCTGTTGGCGGAGCGCCCAGAGCAAGATGGCCAGGCTCTCCTCCAGCACGTCCCCGCCTTCGCACACCAGCACGGGCACTGTTCCCTTGCTTGAGGCCTCCAGCAGTTCCGGTGGCTTGGCCCGCAGAGCCACCTCCCGCACGTCCAGCTCCACCCCCGTGGCCGCCAGGGCCAGGCGGGCCCGGATCGCGTAGGGGCAACGGCGGAAGCTGTAGAGAATTCCCGCCGCGCTCATGGCGCGTCTGGGAGCGGGAAGATCCGCCCCAGGTGAAGCTCCCCCGAGGCCTCCGCCCGCTGCTGCTGCCGCTGCCGTTCGGCGTAGCGGGCCCGATCTTCGGCGCTGCGCTCCCCCTCGCAGTAGCGGCAGCCCACCCCGGCGATGTAGCTGGGGTGGGCCCGATCTGCCGGTGAAAGGGGCCGGCGGCAGCCGTGGCAGAGCACGTGGCTGCCGGGGGCAAGCTGGTGGTTGAGGGCGGTGCGGTGATCAAACACAAAGCACTCCCCCTGCCACAGGCTCTGCTCCTCGGGGATTGCCTCCAGGTAGCCCAGGATGCCCCCCTGCAGGTGGTGCACCCCTTCAAACCCCTGCTGCAGCAGGTAGGCCGTGGCCTTCTCGCAGCGGATTCCGCCCGTGCAGAAAAGGGCCAACCGTTTGCTCTGTCGCTCCGCCATCACCCGGGGGAGCGCCTCCTCCACCCAGGCCGGAAACTCCCGGAAATGGCTGGTGCCGGGATGGATGGCGCCTGCAAAGCTGCCGATCTCCACCTCATAGCTGTTGCGGGTATCCACCACCAGGGTTTTGGGATCGTTGATCAGGCTGTTCCATTGGGCGGGGGCCACATAGCGGCCCACCCCGGCCAAAGGATCTACCCCCTCCACCCCCATGCTCACGATTTCTCGCTTCAGGCGCACCTTCAAGCGGAAGAACGGCGCTGTGGGGGCCGTGGAGCGGCGGATGGCCAGCTGGGCCAGCCGGGGGTCGGCCTGAAGATGGTGGAGAACCCTTTCCACACCGGCCTCTGATCCGCTCAAGCTGCCGTTGATCCCCTCCTCCGCCAGCAGCACCGTGCCCAGCACCCCCTCCACCTGGCCCAGATCCAGCAGCTCCTGGCGCATCGGCGCAAGCTCCTCCCGCTCCAGCCGGGCGAAGCCATAAAAGGAAGCCACCCGCATCGGGCTCAGCTGCCCATCCCCAGGCCCGCAGCGGCCAGGAGGGCCCGGTCGGCCTCCACCGCCGGGTTGGTGGTGGTGAGCAGGGTGTCGCCGTAGAAGAAGGAGTCGGCCCCGGCCAGCAGGCAGAGGATCTGGGCCTCCCGGCTGAGAAGCTCCCGGCCCGCGCTCAATCGCACCCGGCTGTGGGGCATCAGGATGCGTGCGGTGGCAACCATCCGCACCAGTTCCAGCGGGTCGATGGGGGGAAGGTCTTCCAGGGGGGTGCCCTCAACGGCCACAAGCGCATTGATGGGCACACTCTCCGGGTGGGGATCGAGGGAGGCAAGCACCTCCAGCAGGGCCGCCCGGTCGTCCAGCGATTCCCCCATCCCCAGGATGCCGCCGCAGCAGAGCTGGATGCCCGCACCCCGCACCCGCTGAAGGGTGTCCAGCCGATCCTGGTAGGTGCGGGTGGAAATGATCTCCCCGTAATGCTCTGGGGAGGTGTCCAGATTGTGGTTGTAGGCGGTGAGGCCCGCCTCCGCCAGGCGGGCTGCCTGCTGGTTGGTCACCATTCCGGCCGTCACGCAGGCCTCCATGCCGAGCTCCCGCACGCCCCGCACCATGGCCAGCATGGCGTCAAAGGGGGCTCCCTCCCGAATCTCCCTCCAGGCCCAGCCCATGCAAAAGCGCTGGGCTCCGGCGGCTTTGGCCGCTTGGGCCCTCGCCAGCACGGCCTCCACATCCAGCTCCGGCCGTCCGGCCACATCGGCGCTGTGATGCATCGACTGGGGGCAATAGGCGCAGTCCTCTTCGCAGCCCCCGGTCTTCACGCTGAGGAGAGAGGCCAGGAGCACCCCCTGGTCGGGGTTGGCCGTGCGGTGCACATTCTGGGCCTGCCAGAGCAGATCCAGCAGGGGCAGCTGGAGGAGATCGAGAATTTCTTGCCTCGACCAGTCGTGACGTGTCGTCATGGCGTGGGGTCCACCCCACCAAAACGGCGATGGCGGCCTTGGAAATCCCGCAAGGCGTCTTCCAGAGCCTGGGCGTCAAAATCGGGCCAGAGCACGTCGGTGAGGTGGAGCTCCGCGTAGGCCAGTTGCCAGAGCAGGAAATTGCTCAGCCGTTGTTCCCCGCTGGTGCGGATCAACAGATCCGGATCCTCCTCCCCGGCAGTATGGAGCTGGGAGGCAAAGGTGGCTTCCGTGATCTCCTGGGGCTTGAGCTCTCCCGAAGCCACCAGGGTGGCGAGCTTCTGGGCCGCACGCACCATCTCACGCCGGCTGCCGTAGTTGGTGCACACGTTGAAGCGAATGCCAGTGTTGCTTTCTGTGCGGCTGGTGGCATCGGCGATCAGGTCTTGCAGGCCTTTGGGAAGCTCCTCAAGTTCGCCAAGGAACCGAATCCGCACCTGCTCTCGCTCTAGCCCTTCCAGCTCCCGGGCCAATACCCGCTCGAAGAGAGTCATCAAAAAAGACACCTCTTCCCCAGGCCGACTCCAGTTTTCGGTGGAGAAGGCATAGGCAGTGAGGGATCCCACCCCCCAATCACTGCAGAGTCGCAGGGTGCGTTTGAGAGCCTCTACTCCGGCCCGGTGGCCCATCATGCGCGGCAGGCCTCGCTGACGGGCCCAGCGGCCGTTGCCATCCATGATCACCGCCACGTGGCGGGGCACCCGCAGGGGATCCAGACCTCCAGGGAGAGCCCGGGGACCTGGTTTGAAGGTGGTCGCCAGGGCGCGACTCATCCGCGTGATTCCGGCTGTACCCCCACCACGCTACGACCTGCTGGCCCTGTTGCCAGAGCTTCTGTGAGCAGATCGTGGAGGCGGCTGCTGGTAATGGGCCGTTCGAGTCGTCCCTGGCGGGCCAGCGACAGGGTGCCCGTTTCCTCGGACACCACCACGCAGAGGCAGCGATCGTGGCGCTCCGTAAGCCCGAGGGCGGCCAGGTGGCGCGTGCCATAGCGGTAGAGCCCTTGGCGAGAGAGGGGAAGAATCACCCCAGCCGATAGGATCCGATTGTTCTGCACCAGCACGGCACCGTCATGGAGAGGGGTGTCGCTGGCAAACAGGTTCATCAGCAGTTCCACCGTCATCCGAGCATCCAGATGGACGCCCGGGTTGAGAAAGTCTTCCGGTCGCAGATCGCTGCCCAAATCCAGCACGATCAGGGCGCCACGGCGGGCCTGGGAGAGCCGGCCCGCCGCCTCCGTGAGCACGGCCACAGACCCGCTCACCAATTGGTTGCTGCTGCGATCGGCGAATAGCACTCTCAAATCGCCAGTGCCCAGGAGTTCCATCAAGCGCCTCAGCTCTCCCTGCCAAAGGATGGCCAGGGCCAGACTGCAAGCCAGCACCAGAGCATCCACCAACTTGGTGGTGAGGGGCAGGGGCACAAACCGCTGCACGAACCAGGCCAGGGACACCAGCAGCAGATAACCGCGCAGCAGCCACAGGGTGCGATTGTCTTTCAGACGCCCCAACAAGAGAACGCCGAGAAGCGACGCAAAAAGAAGATCTAGGAGGAAAAAAACGAGATCCTTGTGATCAACCCAAAACTGCACGGCCCTGTCAGATCACCGGAGCTGGTTGCTAACGATTCCATCATTCTTGCCTTTCACAGAGGTGTGGAAAGGAGCTGAAAATGGAAAGTAAACAACATTCTTAACTTATCTCAGAGCAGCCTTTCTGGCAGGAGGTCGTAGCGCAGTAGATCGTCCGGCTCCTCTCTCCGTTGCACCAGCTCGGCCTTTCCTTCTTGAACAAGAACGGTGGCAGGCTTGGGAATCCGGTTGTAATTGGAGCCCATCGACGCGTTGTACGCTCCCGTGCTCAGCACGGCGATCACATCACCTTGTCGGGGTTGGGGCAAGGTCAGATTCGGGAGAAGCACATCCCCGGATTCGCAATGTTTGCCTGCCAGGGTGACGGTCACCTGCTCCGCTTCGGGTCCAGGCAGGGGATGATCGGCTAGCAGGGCTGTGTAAGAGGAGTTGTAGGTGATCGGCCGGGGGTTGTCGCTCATCCCCCCATCCACGGAGAGATAGGTGCGCAGGCCTGGAACCACCTTTTGGCTGCCTACCGTGTACAGCGTCAGTCCAGCTGTGCCGATGAGCGATCGGCCAGGTTCGCACAGCAGGCGAGGCAGTTCCAGCTGGCGGGTGGCGCAGGCTTTTGCCACCGCACCTGCCACAGCCTCCACCCACCGCTGGATGGTAGGCGGATCGTCCGATGCCACGTAGCGAATTCCCAGACCGCCCCCCACGTTCAGATCCCTGCAGGGATGGCCCAGGGAGCGGGCCAGGGCCAGGGCGTCCGCCATCACGCCAGCCAGGTCGCGGTGGGGTTCAAGCTCAAAAATCTGGGAGCCGATATGGGCGTGCAAGCCATCCACCCAGGCCCAGGGGCATGCACTCAGGTGACGCAGCACTGTCTCCAATTGGTCGGGATCAAACCCGAATTTGCTGTCCAGATGTCCGGTGCGGATGTACTCATGGGTGTGACATTCGATGCCAGGCGTGAAGCGCACCAGCAGCCGGACCGGTGTGGGACGGGAGGGGGCAAGGGCGCTGAGGTGCTCCAGATCCAGCCAGTTATCAAGCACCACCGTGACGCCATGCTCGATTGCCAGGGCGATTTCCTCCCGGGATTTGTTGTTGCCATGCAGCACCATCCGTTCGGCAGGCATGCCCCCCCGTAGGGCGGTTAGCAGTTCACCTGCGGAGACCGCATCGAGCCCCAGGCCTTCGGAGGCCACCACGGCCGTGATCGCCAGGGAGCTGTTGGCCTTAGAGGCGTAAAGAGCCAGGGAAGGACCCGGGTAAGACTGGGCCAAGGCGTCCCGGTAGGCCCTGCAGGTGGCCCGCACCGTGGCCTCGTCGATCACATAGAGAGGGGTGCCATAGGTGTGGGCCAAGGCACTCAGCAGGCAACCCCCCACCACCAGCCGTTGCTGACCATCGAGGCTAGTGGTGATGGGCGCCAGATTGCAGTTCGGGCTCTCCAGAACAACGCCCTGTTCGAAAGGCGTGAGCGCATGGCGGTCCGCCACCGACACAGGGGTCTCCCCTTCCATCGCCGTGGTCGCAGGAAACGCTGGCATGAAGCCCTTACAGAATGTTGTCTTCATTCATGGTAGGCAGGCTGTGATCAACAGCCAGCCAATCATCCCGATCCCCCTTCCCGCATCTGTCTTCCATCGTTCTCCCCCATGAAGGGCCTACCCCAGCACAGGTGATCCCCCTGGAGCCGGCCGACCTCCCCGATTGCCTCGCCCTGGATCGCCTGGCCCTCGGCGGACTGTGGACAGAACAACAGTGGCGTGCAGAGCTGGGAGAGCCCCGGCGGCCTGTGATGGGGTGGCGCCATCCCCAGGGAGACCTCCTGGCGCTGGCCAGTGGCTGGTTGGTGGTGGATGAGCTGCATATCACCGCCGTAGCGGTACATCCCGGGCACCGTCGCCTTGGGTTGGGCCGTTGTGTGCTCAACGCCTTGCTCGCCACTGCCCGTACGGCAGGGGCCGAGATGGCTACGTTGGAGGTTTCCAGCTCCAATGGTCCCGCCAAAGGGCTCTATGCCTCCTTAGGCTTTGCTGAAGTGGCCGTTCGTCGCGGTTACTACCGCAATGGAGATGATGCTCTGATTCAATTAAAAAAACTAAAATAATTGAAACTGATATCTACAAATTAAGCAATTATCAACGTGTCGCTCACAGCAGGGGAATGGTAGGTGGAAGAAGATTTCGAATGCGTTCTTACGAACATTAGAACCGTGAATCTTGTCTTTTTTCGTCCATCGTGAACCGGTTCCCATTGACGGACCTCAGTGCCACAAAGCGATGTCGGCGTTTGTTCGGTAAACCGAAACGTGGGAAGGGTTACCCGGTTCACAGTCCTGCCCCGGAAACACCGCGAGTCACCCGCCAACCCTGATAAATTAGTCGGACTTGTTGAGGGCGCCGCCCCATGTTCGAGCGGTTTACTGAAAAGGCCATCAAGGTGATCATGCTGGCCCAAGAGGAAGCCAGACGCCTTGGACACAACTTCGTCGGCACGGAGCAGATCCTGCTTGGACTGATTGGTGAGGGCACCGGGGTGGCGGCAAAAGTTCTGAAATCCATGGGGGTCAACCTCAAGGACGCTCGCGTGGAAGTGGAGAAGATCATTGGCCGCGGCTCGGGATTCGTGGCGGTGGAAATTCCCTTCACCCCCCGTGCCAAACGGGTTTTGGAGCTTTCACTCGAGGAGGCTCGCCAGCTTGGCCACAATTACATTGGAACGGAGCACCTCCTGCTGGGCCTCATCAGGGAAGGGGAGGGCGTGGCGGCGCGGGTTCTGGAAAATCTCGGGGTCGACCTGGCCAAGGTGCGCACCCAAGTGATCCGCATGCTGGGCGAAACAGCGGAAGTTGCGGCTGGCGGCGGCAGCAAGGGATCCACCAAAACCCCCACCCTCGATGAATTTGGCAGCAACCTCACCCAGCTAGCTGCGGAATCCAAGCTCGATCCCGTGGTGGGTCGGCAGAACGAGATTGATCGCGTGATTCAGATTTTGGGCCGACGCACCAAGAACAATCCGGTCTTGATCGGTGAGCCGGGTGTGGGCAAAACGGCCATCGCCGAAGGCCTCGCCCAGCGGATCACCTCTGGTGAGGTGCCCGACATCCTGGAAGACAAGCGGGTCCTCACCCTTGACATCGGCCTTCTGGTGGCTGGCACCAAGTATCGAGGGGAGTTTGAGGAGCGCCTTAAGAAAATCATGGAGGAAATCCGTTCCGCCGGGAACGTGATCCTCGTGATCGATGAGGTTCACACCCTGATCGGCGCTGGTGCGGCTGAGGGCGCCATCGATGCGGCCAACATCCTCAAGCCGGCCCTTGCCCGCGGCGAACTCCAATGCATCGGTGCCACCACCCTGGATGAATACCGCAAACACATCGAGCGCGATGCGGCCCTGGAGCGGCGCTTCCAGCCCGTGATGGTCGGAGAGCCCTCCGTGGACGACACCATCGAAATTCTTCGGGGCCTAAGGGAGCGCTACGAGCAGCACCACCGCCTCAAAATCTCTGATGAGGCCCTGGTGGCAGCGGCCACCCTCGGCGATCGCTACATTTCCGACCGGTTCCTCCCCGACAAGGCCATCGACCTGGTCGATGAGGCGGGTAGCCGGGTGCGCTTGTTGAATTCCAAACTGCCCCCCGCCGCCAAGGAGGTGGACAAGCAGCTGAGGGATGTGCAAAAGCAAAAAGAAGACGCCGTTCGTTCCCAGGATTTCGGCAAAGCTGGCGAGCTGCGCGACAAAGAAGTGGCACTGCGCGAGCAAATCCGATCCATCCTGCAAGCCCGCAAAGAGGACGACGAATCCACTGAACCCGCTTCCTCCGCCGAACCCGCTGGGGTTCGGGTGGCAGAGCCGGAGGGTTCTGAACCGGCCCGGGCCGACCTGCGCACCCCCGTGGTCACCGAAGAGGACATTGCCCAGATCGTGGCATCCTGGACCGGGGTTCCCGTGCAGAAGCTCACGGAGAGCGAGTCTGTGAAGCTCCTCAACATGGAAGACACACTTCACCAGCGCCTCATCGGCCAGGATGAAGCGGTGAAGGCCGTCTCCCGGGCCATTCGTCGGGCGCGGGTGGGCTTGAAGAATCCCAACCGGCCCATCGCCAGCTTCATCTTCTCCGGTCCCACCGGGGTGGGCAAAACGGAGCTCACCAAGGCACTGGCGGCCTATTTCTTCGGCAGTGAAGAGGCCATGATCCGCCTCGACATGTCCGAGTTCATGGAGAGGCACACGGTCAGCAAACTGATCGGTTCCCCTCCTGGCTACGTGGGCTTCAACGAGGGCGGCCAGCTCACCGAGGCCGTGCGCCGTCGTCCCTACACCGTGGTGCTCTTCGATGAGATTGAAAAGGCCCACCCGGATGTCTTCAATCTCCTGCTCCAGCTCCTGGAAGATGGTCGCCTGACGGATTCCAAGGGCCGCACGGTCGATTTCAAGAACACCCTGATCATCATGACCTCGAACATCGGCTCGAAGGTCATTGAAAAGGGTGGTGGCGGCCTGGGCTTTGAATTCGGTGGTGGAGATGTGGAGGAAACCCAGTACAACCGCATTCGCTCCCTGGTGAATGAGGAGCTCAAGCAGTACTTCCGCCCTGAATTCCTCAACCGCCTCGACGAAATCATTGTCTTCCGTCAACTCTCCCGCGACGAGGTCAAGCAGATCGCCGAGATCATGCTCCGAGAGGTCTTCTCCCGGATGCGCGACAAGGGGATCGATCTCTCCGTCACCGAAGCCTTCAAGGAGCGGCTTGTGGAGGAGGGTTACAACCCCAGCTATGGGGCTCGCCCCCTTCGCCGGGCGGTGATGCGGCTCCTCGAGGATTCCCTCGCTGAGGAGTTCCTCTCCGGTCGGATTGGGGAAGGGGATGCTGCAGTCGTGGATGTCAACGACGACAAACAGGTGGTGATCCGCAAACGGGAAACCAGCACCAATTTGCCTGAGTTGGCTGGTCTCTCCGTCTGAGAGCGCTGTTCTGATGGGTCACTGGTCCTCCCACACCCTGGCCCCCACACGCGTTCTCCGCGGTGAACAGGTCTGGTCCCAGGCCCTCCCCGCGATTGCCCGCTTGGGGCAGCGGCCCTTCCTCCTGGGCCGAAGCGAAGCCACCCTTGCGCTCCGGCAGCAGCTCCTAGCCCGGCTGAAGGAAGTGGGCCTGGATCCCAGACCTGCTGATCTTCGGCAGGATTGCTGCGGGGAGGATCTCTCGCGGCTTCACCTATTGGCTGGGGAGGCAGCTCCCCATGGGCCCTGCGACAGCGTGATCGCCATGGGCGGTGGCAAGGTTCTCGACGCCGGCAAACTGCTGGCCCATCAGCTGGGGGTGCCCTGCATCACAGTGCCCACCAGCGCGGCCACCTGCGCAGGCTGGACAGCCCTCAGCAATCTCTACACGCCAGAAGGTGCGTTTCTGGGGGATGTGGCCCTGGATCGCTGCCCCGATCTTCTGGTGTTTGACCATGCCCTGGTCCGCCAGGCCCCCTCCCGCACCCTCCTGAGCGGGATGGCGGACGCCATGGCCAAGTGGTACGAGGCCTCGATCAGCAGCGCCCAAAGCAGGGATGGCCTGGTGCAGCAGGCCGTTCAGCAGGCCAGGCTGCTGCGGGATCAGATTCTCCTCGAAGGAGTGGAGGCCTTGGAGCAGCCCGGCTCTGAGGCCTGGGTGCGGGTAGCCGAAGCCTGCGCCCTCACCGCTGGCCTCATCGGTGGCTTGGGCGGGCCCCGCTGCCGAACCGTGGCCGCCCATGCCGTGCACAACGGTCTCACCCAACTGCCAGCCACCCATTCCCGCCTACATGGAGAGAAGGTGGGCTTCGGAATCCTGGCCCAGCTTCGCCTGGAAGAAGTCTTGGGGGGCAGCCGGCTGGCGGCCCAGGCCAGGCAGCAGCTGCTCTCCTTTTTCCGACCCCTCGGCCTTCCCTGTGAGCTGGCCGATCTTGGGCTGGCTGCGGCCAGCCTGCAGGATCTGCAAATGGTCTGCGACCATGCCTGTCGTCCCGGTTCCGACCTGCATCATTTGCCCTTCCCCGTGACCGCTCCAGACCTGCTGGCTGCCCTGGTGACCACCACGACCCACGGCCAACTGGTGGGATGAGTCTGCCGGCCAGCCCCCGATCCATCCTTGAGGGGGCCGCCCTTTCCCTGCTGGATCCCGATGCCAGGGCCCTGGCGGCCCTGGTGCAATGGTGGGCCCTCCCCTCCCTACCCGACGATGCTTCGCTGCAGTGGCCCGTAGCCGTGGCGGGGGAGGGTTCACCCCTGCTCCTGTTGCACGGCTTCGACAGCTGCTTTCTGGAGTTTCGGCGCCTTGTTCCCCTGCTCAGCGGGTCCCACACCCTGGTGATCCCCGATCTCTATGGCTTTGGCTTTACCCCCAGGCCAGACCATGGGGCCTACGGACCTCAGGGAGTGATGGCCCATCTGGAGGCGCTCCTCGAGCGTCTGGGCTCTCCCGTGGGTGTGATCGGAGCCTCCATGGGCGGTGCTGTAGCCCTGGAGCTTGCGCGCCGCAAGCCCCACCAGGTGGAGGCTCTGCTCCTGCTTGATCCAGCAGGCCTCGGGGGTGTGCCCCGCCCTCTCCCCCTCCCCCTGGCCGCCCTGGGGGTGCGTTTCCTCTCCCTGCCATGGGTGCGGCGGGGTCTTTGCCGCAGTGCCTTTGCCGATCCAGACGGCAGTGTGGGGGCCCCTGAACTGGAAATCGCCTCCCTCCACCTCAACTGTCCGGGGTGGGCCAACTCCCTTGCGGCATTTGCCTGTTCCGGAGGCTTTGCCGGCTGTGGCGAGCCCCTACCGTCCCAACCGATCCGGGTGCTCTGGGGGGATCAGGACCGGGTGCTGGGTCCTGGTCTGCGCCGTCAGGCCGATGCCCTCCTGGGGGAACGAATCATTCCCGTGCCCCGGTGCGGTCACCTTCCCCACCTCGACCAACCCAGACTGGTGCGCGACCAGTTGATCGCCCTGCAGTCCCATGGCCCATCCCCCTGACCCCCTAGCCTGCCCTCGCCCACTCCGCCCGAGCCGCCCTGGGGCGAAGGCGTTGGCAGCCGTCCTCACCCTGGTGATCCTGCTGAGCGGTGCCCTCCTCCTCCCCATGTCGGCACGAGCCTCCTTGCTTCACCTGGAAGGTCCTATCCCCACCGACCTTGGGGTGCAGGACCATGGGCTGGCCCCCTGTCCATCACCCGCCCACTGCGCCCAGGCAAGCTGGCCAGTGCCGGATGCTCAAGAAGCGCTGACCAACCTCCTCCCTGTGGTCCTGGCTCTCGATGGGGTGGAGCTGGTGGAAACCGATGGCCCCTATCTCCACGCCACCGTCACCAGTCGGCTGTTCGGCTTTGTGGATGATCTCGAGCTCTTCGCCAATGGGGCAGAAGGCCAGCTGCAGGCCCGTTCCCAGAGCAGGCTCGGGGATTCCGATCTTGGGGTAAACGCCCGCCGCCTCGATCGCCTCTATCAGGCTCTGGAACGCAACTTCAGCTCCCCCACCTCGCCCAGCCTTGAGGAAGGCCCCATCCTTGAACACTAACGGCGGCCACCCCCCGGGCGTTCTGCAGCCGCCAGGGCTTCCCGCCCGGAAGGACGTTCTCGCTGCTTCCTCTCCCTGGCTCGGTGCCGGCTTCAACATCCTGCCGGGGTTGGGGACCGGCTACATCTATCAGCGGCGCTGGCGGGCTTACTGGTTCACGGTGCTGTTGGGAAGCCTGTGGCTGGCCCTGCAGGCCGAGGGCCCCTGGGAGCTGGGTCCGCCGTTGCCAGAGCTGCTGGGTCTGGCCCTCTTCACCGCAGCGGAGGCCTTTCTCGCCGCCCGCCGGGCACGCATGGACTGATCCATGTCCCCCTCCGCCAATGCTGATCGCTCGACAGGGCCCATCCTGGCCTTGCTGTCCAAGGGGCTGGAGCTATGGCTTCGCCGCCAGTGCCAGGAGGTAGACGTGCTGGAGCTCCAGTTAGAGGGGGCGATGGCCCAGTGGTTGCAAGGGAATCTGCAGGGTGTGCGGCTCCGGGCGCGAAAGGTGGTCTTCCAAAATCTCTGGTTGGAGGAGGTGGATCTGGCGAGCGACCCGATTCAACTGAAGTTGCCCGGCCTGCTGCGCCAACAGCTGCTCCAGCTGGACAAACCTTTTTTGGTCCGGGGATCCGTGGTTCTTTCCGGGGAAGGTCTGGGCAGGTCGCTTACCAGGCCCGAGTGGCAGGAGCTGGCCGATCTCCTCTGCCAGGGACTCCTCGGGGGCGGAAGCCTGCAGGGTGCCCAGCTGCAGGATGGGCGCCTGATCCTCCTGGTGCTCCCCCCCCAGGGGGGGGAGCCGGAGCTGTTGGAGGCCCACATTGTTCTCGCTGCCACGGGGCTTCAGGTCTGCCCGCTCCAGGGGGGACCTGCCGTGGCCATCCCCCTGGATGGGGCCATCACCCTCGAGCGGGCCGAGGTGCGTGCCGGGAGGCTGGAGATGGAGGGAATTGCCCTGGTGAAGCCCTAGAGCCGCTGGGAAAGGGGAAGCACCAGGGTCACCAGGGAATAGACCACGGCTGGCACGAAGAGGTAGCTGTCGATCCGATCGAGAATGCCCCCGTGGCCTGGGATCGCATCCCCTGAATCCTTAAGGCCCGCATCTCGTTTCATCATCGATTCCGTCAGATCTCCCACCACCGCAAACAGGGCCACCACCACACCCAGCAATCCCCCCAGCAGCCATCCCAGCCGCCAGCCCAACAGGAGCCCCCCCAACCCGCCCACCAGGGCGGAACAGGCCACTCCTCCCAGGGCGCCCTCAATGGTTTTTCCAGGGGAGATGGGCGACAGGGGGCGCCGTCCCCAGCGGCGGCCGATGCCGTAGGACCCGATGTCCGTGGCCACGATCAGCAGGACGGCCAGCAGGGTGAGCGCCAGCCCCGGCGTCCAGGGCCAACCCAAGCCCGAGATGGTGCCCGTGAGTCGAGGGGCAAGGGCGGGATCGGTGATGGCCCGCAGCTTGATCCAGTGGCTGGGGAGGAAACCGAGGTAAAACAAGCCAAAAATCGACGCCGCAATGTCGGCGATGGTGCCGGTCAGCGGTTGGAGCAGCAGCCAACCGCAGATCACTGCCCCAGAAGCTGGCAGCACGGCGGCGGCCACGTCGCCGACCCCTTCACTCCCCGGCCAATTGCCGGCGCTGGCGGCCATGGTGGAGGCCAGCAGAAGTTGCACCGCCACCAGGGTGGTGCGCACCGCCGGGCGAATCCCTTTGAAGCGGGCCATGCGGAAAAACTCCAGCAGGCCCAGGTGCACTATCACCCCCACCGCCAGGGTGAACCACCATCCCCCCAAGAGGATGAAGGCCGCCCCCAACCCCCCCGCAGCCCAACCACTTGCCAGACGGGCTAAAGAGGTTCGGGTTTGGGGTTGGGGGATCAAGATCGGAGGCATGGGAAAGCTCATCGCTCGGCAGCGATGACAAACAGGGGTTCAGCAGCGGCCAGCCGGGCCTGGGTCCCCCGCCGTTGCATCCGGTGCACGGTGGCCTGAATCACTTGCACATCCCTTGCCTCCAGCCGATCCAGCCTGTCGGTGGCATCCACCAGCCCCTCCAGGCTCACAGTGCTGATCACCAGTCGGCCGCTCGGTTGCAGTGCCTCCCAGACGGCCATGAGCGTGTCGCCCAGGGGCCTGCCCACTTCCAGCAGCACCCGATCGGGATGGGCAGGCAGCAGATTCAGATCATCGGGGGCCTTGCCGGAGTGAATCTGCAGGTTGCTGATGCCAAAGCGCCGCCTGTTTCGCTCCAGCAGCTCGATGGCATCGGGGTCGCGCTCCAGGGTGTGCACCATGCCTGAGGGCATGAGCCTGGCAATTTCTAGGGCCAGGGCCCCCGTACCTCCGCCCACATCCCACACGAGGGAATCGGGGCTGAGCCGCAGATGGGCCAGCAGGATCACCCGCAGCTCCATCGGAGTTGGGCTGAAGCCCGGAGCATCCTGAAAGGCTCCATCCGGCAACCCGGGGGTTACGAAATCCCAGTGGAAGGGAGTTGGTTGGTTCACGGGCACAGGTTCACGAGCACTGGATCACGGGCAACGCTCCCCCTTCAGGCCCTGCTCTCTTCGGCCACCACCTTCACCGTATCAGTGATCTGACCGGGCCACAGATGGTGTTGCTGCTCGAGCCAGGAGGCCCGCTCTCCATCCATCCGCTCGCCTGGCACCAGAAGGGGGATGCCCGGGGGATAGGGCACCAGGGGTTCCGCCGCCAGGCGGCCCACCGCCTGGTGCAGAGGGATCCAGGTGCCAGGGGATCGCCAGGCCTGGCCGATGGGCATCTCCAGGCGGCCCACCAGGGGAACGGGCGGCGCGGGCACCTCTGGCAAGGGGGCACCCCCCAGCTCCCTACGCAGCTGGGCAAGCAGGGGAGGCAGCTTGCCCTCCAGAGACCGAGGGGGAGCCAGCCCCAGGCAAAACAGAAGAAGGGACGGTTCAGGGAGTTCGGCCACCACCCCTCGCTCCTGCAACCAGGCATCCGCGCAGAGCCCATTCACCCCCAAGGCGCCGGTGTGCACCAGAAGCCGCAAGGGATCCTGGGTGGGCACTAAGGCCAAACCCTGCTCCTGTAGGCGTTGAGCCAGACGCCGGCCCCGCCGTTCAGCGCGCTCCCGCAGACCCTGCCCTGCGGCGGAGACCATCTGTTCCAGGGCCGCAGCCGTGGAGGTGAGCAGCAGGGCGCTGGGGCTTGAGGTCTGGAACCACAGCAGGCTGGTTTCCAGCGCTGGGGTGGCCACCCGGTTGCCCTGGCCTAAAAGCGCGGCCCCCTGGGCTAACCCACCCCCAACTTTCTGGGGCGAAAGCACCACCAGATCGGCCCCTGCCGCCAGGGCCTCCCCCCTGCCATGGGCCTGATCCACCAGCACAGGCACCCCTACCCCATGGGCTAGCTCCACCAACGAGGCCAGATCGGCGCGGAGTCCCTGATAGGTGGGATCGAGCAGCACGAGCGCCGCCACCGGCCCCTGGGCCAGGGCCATGGTGAGGATCCTGGCGAGCAGGGCTGCAGGTAGGGGCTGCCACAGCCCTGTGCTGGGCTCAAAGGGAGGGGCATAAAACAAAGGCTCCAGACCGCCCAGCACGCAGCCGTGGAGCAGACTGCGATGGAGGTTGCGGGGAAGGAGCACCCGGGAGCCGGGTGGGGCCATGGCCAGCAGGGCCGCCTGCAGCAAGCCGGAGGCGCCATTGACGCCGAACCAACAGGTTTCGGCCCCCAGCAGCAGCGCACAACGCCGCTGGGCTTCCGCCACAGCCCCATCCTTCAGCAGGGGCCCGCCCCAGGAGGGCAACTCCGGCACATCCCAGGAGCCGGGGACACGGCGCAGCACCCGCCGCAGGCTGGCCGGCAAAGCCCGCCCCTGGCCATGGGCTGGCAGGTGGAGAGGCAGGTTAGGGGGGGCTTCCAGGCAGGGGAGAAGGGCAGCCGTGGGCCGGACGCTTTTGGCGGAAGGGCCCATGGTTGCCAGGGAGAAGTTCCTAAAGTTTGCTGAGCCGACGGTAGATCCCTGACCCTTTCTGCTGTGCTCCCCCAGAGCTCGAAGGACGCCTCTTCACCGTTGCTTCAGGATCCGGATCTTCGCTACGAGCCGGATCGCCACCTCCGCTGGCTTTTGCTGCGGCCCTGGATTCTTCTCAGCCGACTGGTGGTGGTGGTGTTCACCCTGGGCCGCATGGCCATCGAAGTGGTGGCTCAGGGAAACAGTCCTGATGCGAAAACCCAGCAACGGCTGGCGCGCCGGATCCTCACCAGCCTGACTGATCTGGGGCCCTGTTTCATCAAGCTGGGCCAGGCCCTCTCCACCCGACCGGATTTGGTGCGCCGGGACTGGCTTGAAGAGCTCACCCGTCTGCAAGACGATCTACCTCCCTTTCCCTGTGCGTTGGCCCGGCAGACGATCACCTCGGAATTGGGGGGAGAGATCGGGGAGCTGTTTGAGGAGTTTCCGAGCTACCCCATCGCCGCGGCCAGCCTTGGGCAAGTGTATCGGGCCCGTTTGAAAGATGGACGTTGGGTTGCGGTGAAGGTTCAGCGTCCCAATCTGCCCTTCATCTTGAAACGCGACCTGGCGATCATTCGCGCCTTGGGTGTGTTGAGCGCTCCTTTTCTCCCCCTGAATCTGGGCTTTGGCCTGGGCACGATCATTGATGAATTCGGCCGCAGCTTGTTTGATGAGATTGATTATCGTAAAGAAGCGGATAACGCTGAGCACTTCGCCCGTCTCTTTTCGGCCCATCCCGAGGTCACCATTCCGGATGTGGAGCGCACCCTGTCTAGCCGCAGGGTGCTCACCACCACCTGGATCAATGGGGTGAAGATGCTGAATCGAAAGGAGGTGGAATCCCATCACTTGGATCCAGCTGCGCTCATCCGCACAGGCGTCATTTCAGGTTTGCGTCAGCTACTGGAATTCGGCTACTTCCATGCGGATCCCCACCCAGGCAACCTCTTTGCGTTGCCTGGCATCACCGACGGGATGGGCCATATGGCCTATGTGGACTTTGGCATGATGGATGCTCTGAGCCAGCAAGACAGGCTCACCTTGACCGGCGCCGTTGTTCACCTCATCAACCGTGACTTCAGAGGACTCGCCAAGGATTTCCAAGCCCTGGGTTTCCTCCATCCCCAAACCGAACTCGATCCCATCATTCCAGCCTTGGAGAATGTGCTGGGTGATGCGATTGGTAAGAATGTGGGCAGCTTCAACTTCAAATCCATCACGGATCGCTTCTCGGAGTTGATGTACGACTATCCCTTCCGGGTTCCAGCGCGATTTGCCCTCATCATCCGTGCGGTTGTGAGCCAGGAGGGATTGGCCCTGCGCTTAGACCCAGACTTTCGGATCCTTCAGGTGGCCTATCCCTACGTGGCCAGACGTTTGCTGGCCGGAGATACGGCGGAGATGCGAGAAAAGCTGATGGAGGTGATCTTCGATGAAAATGGACGGCTGCGGTTGGAACGCCTCTCTAATCTGTTGAGCGTGGTGGAATCGGATCTTCCGGGAGGCCAGGATCTCCTACCCGTAGCCCGCGACGGCCTACGCCTATTGCTGGGTCCAGATGGGAGCAGCATCCGCCAGCGCTTCCTGCTCAGTCTTGTGGCCGAGAACCAATTACATGCCGATGATTTGCGAGCACTGCTGACTCTGATTGGGCAACACTTTTCTTTGACCAAGTTAGCAACAGGATTCCTCAGTCGTCTGAATCCCTTAGCCGCTTAATGAATCCAGCTTGAGGCGGCTGGTTCGTTTAATCCAGGGACTTTTCAATTAGGAACGCAGCTAGATTGGAGAGCGACCTGCCTTCTTCATCGCTCCTCTTCTTGAGGTACATATAAATGTTGTGTGGCAAAGTGATTGTTACCCTCACTGGTTTCCTAAAGATGCTTGGGAAATTTGTTGAAATGTCCATCCTCATCTGTGATGGGGTTGCTGAGTCAATTAAATCAGTCCCAACCTACTTTTCCAACTCTTTTCCCCGGGGGCCAGCTTTGAATTGCGTCGGGCTTGTGTCTTTGCATTTCCAAGCCCTCTCAAGCCGTTCGTCATGGTGTGGCTCCGGGGGCTCTAGGGTTCGCCAAGATCTTCGTTCCGTTGTGGTTGTGTTGTTCTGGCCCTTCCTCGTTAGTTCCCACCTGGATCTCCAGGAAGCTGTGGATGCCGCGGCGAGGGGCGACTATGGCGATCTGGATGCAGCGGAAATCCTGCTGGAGTATGCCCCTCTCTCCCAACCTCCCTACCTTCTGGCTGGTGCCGGACTGGCCATCGGCATCCTTTGCGGGCTTACCTTCAGCCGATTGGTGAGTGAGCGGCTTGATGCCTGGAAGCAAGACCGGCTGCCCTTGCTTCCCCTCGGCCGGGTACAGACCATCCTCCCCTGGATGGGCCTGATCTTGGGGGTCACCCTGTTTATTGGCGGCAGTTTGCAGGTGTTTGGCTTCGCCTCAGGGGCTGCCTTGCTGTTGTCCTTCCTGCTGTCTCTGGCCACGGGTGGTGCAATATGGGTTCAGTTGGTGCGGCTAATGCAGCAGGTACAAGACGGCAATTTTAAAGCCGTTGATTTTGACAACTTCGATGAATTCTTCTAGGCGGGTTCCCGGGCCCAATCAGGGGTTCATTGTTGGAGATGGACCGGCTGGTGGGCTTGGAATCGGGAAGAGGGTTGGGAGCCTCCTCGGCACCGTTCCACCCGAAGGATCAGGTGCTGTGCGGCTCACCATGTTCACCAGTTCCGTTTCCACAAGATAGTGGTTGCCAAGGTAATTGAGTTGAATCCTTCTGGGAATCTCCATCTGCTCAAGATTGCCACCCCCCGCAACTGGTGCGTTGGTGTTCACATCAAAAGGGGTTTGCTGGGCAATGCGCCAGCGGGTATCCAACAGCAAGGAACCGTTGTCAATAGCGAGCCTGCCGGGGGGGACGTCGTATAACAACTCTCGATAAGGCGTGATCTGGATGTTGCGCACATCTTGCACTTTGACATTCACATCACCCCGATCGGGCAGCTGGCGAAAATAGATAAAGCTGATGTCGGATTCGTTGATCACAACCTCCTGCCCATCTTTGTTGATAAAAACAAAGTCTTTGGTTTGTCGGTTATACGATTTGATGGAGACCAGCCCTGTGTAATTCGTCCCAAAGGGATTCTGCACTCTCATGGAGTACCAGCCGATCTGCAAGGCCCTGTTGAGGTCGATCCCATTGGGAACAGCTTTGGCTGGGTCACTGACCAGCGCCGGCGCCATAAAAAGAGTTATAAATGCAGAGATGACTCCCGCCTTTAGCAGAGAGAATTTAACTGGTTTCTTTCTGCCTTTCGCCATAAAAACTTGTTCTTCCTTTGAATTCACTCTATTGCCAGTCAAGCTGCTGCGGGTCAGGCCGTCAAGTTTCTGTGGCGGGCGTTGATCTCAGCAGTTTGATCCGATAAAGCACATCCTGCAAGGCATCAGCAGCGGAGATGGCCATGAACCGCTGCGGGGTGGACCCCTGGCAGCAGCTGGACAGGGGGGAAAGAATCGTGCTCGGCCGTGGATGGCAAAACTGCACCACGCTGAACCGTTCCCCCTGGGCTTCAGCCGGTGCCAACACCCGGTGCCAGCCACTGGGGAATCGACCATTGCTGAGTCGTTCCAACATTAATCCTGTGTTGATGATCACCTGGTTGCTGGAAGGGCTTACGGGATGCCATTGGCCTTCGATGGCCACTTCCAGCCCAGGCGCCGTGGCTCGTGGCAGCACCGTGATCAGGTTGATGTCCGCATGGGGGGCTGCCCAGCAAGCGCCCTCCGTAGGGGCTTCGGCCATGGGGGGATAACGGAGAGCTCGGGTGAGGGTGGGGCCATCGCGCACCATCTCCTCAAACAGGGCTTCATCCGCCCCCAAGGCCAGGGCGACGACCCGCAGAAACCTCCGCTGCAGCTCGGCCATAGCCCGATGAAAGCCGTTCAGCACATCCGTGATTCCCGGCACGGCCTCCTCCGGTAAGACTCCTTGTGGATAGAAGAGGGGGTAGTGGAGCCTGAGGGGGTGATCCTTCGGCAGGGGAGTTGCCCAGTTGAGCATCTCCTTCCAATCAGCTGTCTCCTCCCCTGCAGCCGTTTCCACCAACAGCTCGGTATAACCCGTTTGTCCATGGGCATCGGGCCTGTGGAACTGCCTTTTGACCTCCACCGGTAAATGAAAAAAATCAGCCAGCAGGCCATAAGCCTCATCCAGCAGATCCGTGGGCAAGTCGTGGGTGCTGGTCACGAAGCCGGTGCTCAGGCTGCGCCGCACTCCGTCCACCACCCCCTCGCGAACGGATGCACTACCCCGTTCAAAGGCCAGGAGATCCACATCTAGAATCCTGAGGGACATCGCCAATGGGCCGGTGGCCAGCCGAGAATGGCATTCCGAGCAACTTCCCTCCAACGCCTCTGGATGCCTTGGCCACTGTTGCCACTTCTGCTTCTTCTCCTGACGGCCTGTGGCGACCTGCGCCTCCCCCTCCCTTCTCCACATAGAGCACAGGGTCCCCGCAGTGGAGTCGTAGGAGCCAAGGGACCTCCCGCCCCCAATCCGTCCACGCAGCCGCAGCAGATCACCCGCGAAGATTGTTTGCGGGAGGGTCCTGCCCTGGAAGCCCAGATGGCCGAGCTCAGGCGTTCAGAAGCCCAGTTGGCGAATGTGAAAGAGGAGGCCTACAGGCCCCAGTCGTCCCCACCCCGCTGGAATGAAGACCAGGAATCAAGATTTCGCCCCGAGGATCGGGATGGCGATTGGCAGACCTATCTCCAAGCCCGGGAGGAATGGACCCGCAAGGAGAGTGGCCATCGAGCTCAGTGGCAAGCCGATCACGCCAGACGATTGGCGGAAGCCCAGTCGCGACTGAATCAGTTGGCCCGTTCCTTGAGGGATCAACAACCCGATCTCTTTACTGGCCCTGGGAGCATTGAATTCAACCCCGTTGCAGTGCGTCGTCTCCGCGAATGTGAAGGCTGATGCGCCTTCCGGGGCTCTCAGGGCTGAAGGGGGCGGTTCAGCCCGAGGAGTTCGGCGCCGTATTGCTCGCTCATCTCTGCCTGGAGTTGCCACGCAGAAAGAAGGGTTTTTGCCACCCGGCGCAGTTCATGGATATCAGTGCAGGCATCGATGGCTCTGGAATGCAGTTCCGTGGAGAACTTCCGGGAGAGGGAGCGGGACATGAATTCAATCAATATCAATAGATGTTAAGAAACTTTTTGCTGGCCGGTTTGCGGTTCCCCGTACGCCACCTTGGCCAGCCGACGATCGAGGAGCAGGAGTCCCACCACTGTGGTGAACGTGACCATCAGCACCACGGCTGAAAATTCCACCGAATTGATCACCCCCGCCTGGCGGGCTGCCGTCGCAAAAACCAGCCCAGGTAGGCCCCTGGGGATGAGCCCGAACACCACCAGAGCCCGATCCACTCCGGCGGCCACATCCTGCCTCCAGATCCCCAAGGCACAGACTGCCTTGCTGAGCATGGCGAGGGCAATGAGGCCGGCGGCCAGGGCCCAGGCTCGGGGCTCGAGCAGGGCAGCCAGGGGCAGCCGCATCCCCACGCTGATGAAATACAGGGGCAGAAACACATCCGTCAGAACCTGGAAGGTGCCCTGCACCCCTTCATCGTGTGAAGGGTGGTTCGCTTCCGCGCCCCTGAGCCGAGAAAGGAGCACCCCCGCCCAGAGTGCCCCCAGCAGGGAGCTCAAGCCGCTCACCTCTCCCACCCAGGCGCAACTGATGAGCAGGATCAGCAGAGCCAGAGGATTCTGGGGACGTTCAGAGCGACGGCGCATCCACAGGCCTGCGGCCCACCAGCTCACGGCCGCTACCCCCAGCCCCAGGGGGAGGCCCAGCCAAGCCAGGCCCCCCTGCGCGGAGGCGGCCCCACCTGTGAGGGTGGCCAGGGTGAGCAGAGCGATGGCTGGCAGGTCATCCAGCACGGAAACGCCCACCAGGAGCCGACCGGATGGGGTGCCCAGGGCTCCTCGCTGGGCCAGCAGCCGCAGGGTCACACCGGTGCCCGTGGCGCTCAATGCCGCCAGCATGAGAAGGGTGGCACCTGATGTGAGGCCATAGGTGGCCTGCACGGGGGCATAGGCCAGCAGGGGTACCAGGGCACTGAGGGCCACGGTGCGAAGGATCGCCCCCCGACGGGACGCCAATAAATCCCCTCGCACTTCCAATCCCACCTGAAAAAACAGAGTGAGGACACCCAGTTCCATCAGGCCACTGAGGGGCCCGATGGCGGCATAGGGCAAGAGGGTGTTTCCCAGAAACACCCCCACCAGGAGCTCCAGCAAGATCGCTGGGATCGCCCATCGAGCAAGACGCCCTGCACTGAGCCGGGCGATCAGCACCCCGGCGAGCAGCAGCAGGAGGGTGGTTAGAAGTGAGGGGGATCCCATGGCTCCAGATCAGCCAGCGACTCCACCGCCTTCACTGTCAGCGCGTAGTCCATCCGGGAGGAGACGCCGGTGCCCCGGTAGGACCCGCTCACCGGAGCAGCCAGCTGGTGGTCGGGAGTGGCCGCCAGCACCACATGGCCATCCCCAACGGCCAGCCCCAGGCTGGGGTCGTAGCCGCGCCAGCCGGCTCCCGGCAGATACACCTCTGCCCAAGCATGCAGCTCATGCTCCGTGACCTCCGGAGGGTGGTGCATGGAGTATCCGCTAACAAAACGGGCGGCCAGGCCAAGGCTGCGGCAGGCCTCCACAAACAGCATGGCCGTATCCCGGCAGGCCCCCCGGCGTTGGCTCAGGGTGTCCGAGGGGGAGAAGGGAGCACCATCGGGCCGGCCCTCATGGTGAAAGGTGTGGTGGATGTGATCAGCGAGCTGCATGAGGAACGCTGCCGTATCGCTCTCCACATGGTCCGCCAATCCCCGGGCCCAGGCCTGAACGGCAGGATGCGCCCCCTTGAACATCAGGCATGGTGCAAGTGACTGGGCTTCCGTTGCGGAGTAGGTGGCCGGGAGGGTCCGTACGCCCGGATCCGTCAAGATCCAGTCAAAGGGGTTGGCGCGCAGCGTTTCCACCTGGGTTTCCATGACGATCGTCAGCACCGGGTGGGTGTGCGCAAACCAGCTGATCGCCGCATCGGTTCCATCAGGCTCCAGCACCTGGCTCATCCCCGCGGGCTCGGGGTGCAGGGTGAGCTGGTGATGCAGCAGCCGTTGGCAGGCGTCCTGTCGGGGCGTGAGCCGGAGGGTGGTGGGTTCCAGAAACACCGGCTCGGAATAGGTGTAGGTGAGGCGGTGAACGATGTGAAACAACATGGCCACGGAGGAGGCTGGGACCCCAACCTCCTCCGCAGCTTGCCATCACCAGGGCACAGGGCCCCTTCCATGGCCCACATTGCATCCCATCTGGGATCCCAGAAGAGCCCCGAGGGGCACGGCCCAGCTCCGCCCATCGTTGCGGGAGGTGGCGTAACCCACCCCACCGCCGATCAAACCACCCACGAGGCGTCCAACGTTGCAGCGTTGGGCCATTTGGGCCTCGCTCAAAGCCCAGGCCGCCTGGTCGTTGTCATAGACCGTTTCGTCATGGGGATGGGGCTGGGCCCAGCGGTTGTTGTAACTTCCATAACCCCCATAGGGTGTTTGGGGACGAGGGGGGGCAAAGGGGGCCCGATAGCCCACAGGCGGAGGTGCATACGCCGGAAGGCCCCAGGTTTGCGCCCGGCTGGGTTCGGCCGTGAGCGCTGTGCTGAGGGCCAGGAGTCCGCTGGTGCAGAGCAGGCCCAGGCGGCGGGTGGAGAGAAGACGAAGGAAGGTCATCACCGTGGATAGCGGGATGAATCAAGTTCAGCGCCGTGGGATGACTGAGCCATGACCGGCAGCTGCAGGTTTGTGACCGGATGTGACTCGGAACCGGTGGGCATTCCCTCACGCCGCAGCAGGGGCAACGGACGGTTTCGCCATCTGTTGTCATCTTGAACAAGATTGTCTTAGCGATAAATGAGCTGGAACGAGTTGGAACGACTCGTGGTCGACGCCGAGTCTGATCCGGCCCTTCGGCGTGGCCTGCGACGGTGCCGAAGCCGTCGGGAATTTCTCCTGGCTTCTTGGCGCCTGGGCTATCGCATCCAACCCCGCGACCTCCGAACGGCCTGGTCGCTGGATCTCGTGGGGAGCGGCCCTAGCGATCAGGCAGGGAGTCGTTAGGCGCGCCGCCAAGGAGGCGATTGAGGTTCACGCCAGCGTCGTAGGCAGCCGCATGGAGCTGTTGCTTCTGCCCCTCGCTCAACCCATCCCAGAAGGCATGGAACAAATCGAGGGAGGCTTTGCCCAATCCCACCGCTCCCATGAGGGTGAGGGGGATTGACAGCCAGGGGCAGACCAGAAGCACCAGGCTCAGGATCAGACCAACGGCAGTCCCCTCCTTCATGGCTTCCCAGACAGTGGTCAGGATGAGTTGCGCCTGGGCGGGGCGGCTCAGGGCTCCGCGTCGCACCAGCCCTTCGCTCCGCAAGCCGGTAAGCAGGGCCTGGTAGGCCGCATACACCAGAACGCCCGCCAGGGTGGCTTCGGTGACAAGCTGGCGAGTGGGCAGGCCGACCTGGGGAGTGGTGACCTGCAGTCCGGCCCATCCAGCCAGGGGGGCAGCTTCCAATCCAGCCCTGGGGATCTGGAAGGGATCACGTTCACGGGTCATGGCAGGGTAGGCGGCCTACAAGCAGACGCCCCATTCTCTCTCACCGCACAACCAGCACCGGGATGGGGGCATGCAGCAGAACGCGCTGGGTTTCGCTGCCGATGAGGAGTCCTGAGAGTCCTTTGCGGCCGTGGGAGGCCATCACGATCAGGTCGCAACCATGGCGTTGCGCCGCTTCTACGATCGCCCGATAGGGAAGATCCTGCTTCACCACCTCCGTGTGAATGGCCAGACCCGCTGCCAGAGCAGCGGCCTGACCTTCCTGAAGGATCCGCTCGCTTTCCCTCGCCGCCGTTTGGCTGAGACTATCCACGGTGGCGGGATCCAGCATGTCGCCCATGCCCACCAGGGGGACGGGCAGGGGCGGCTGTACGTGCAGGAGGGTCAGTTGGGCGCCGAGGGCTTTTGCCAAGGCCAGGGCCTGATCCAGGGCATGGAGGGAGAGCTGGGTGCCGTCGCTGGGCACCAGCAAATGGCGATAAACCATGGCAGGGGTGGGGCTTCTCCCTGTCTACTGAGGCCTCTCCCGGTTCAGACGGGAATCCGCTGTTGTTTCACGAACAGATCGGCGACGGCTGATGAGCACATTCACCAGCTCCTCCCGCAAGACGGCCAGTTCCTGCCAGCAGCTTTGAAAGGAAGCCTGATGCTGAAGGTTGGGATCCACTGATCCAAGATCTTCCAATAACAGCTCAATGGCGTCGATCTGCTGTTGCGAGCAGGCTGCCGTGGCGGAAGGGGAAAGAGGTGAAGCCATTTGGGATCAATCACGGCAGATGTTGACCCTAAAACTCCTTGATTCCCTGCCATCCAAGCAGACATGCTTCCATGAAATGCGCAATCTTGGTTTACATGTTTTGGTGGCGATTGCTACAACATTGAACCTGCCACTCAGCCTCTCCTCCTTCATCACCAATGATTGCTGCAGGGCTGGAGCCCTCGCCAGGGCACTAAAGCCTGGCTAGAGAGGAAGAGTGCCAGGCTTCTCCCCCTGGAGCGTCTTCGGTTTCGCCTATGTCATCCAGGCCCCCCCATCGGCAGCCACCGAGGCAAGTCGGCCATCTCTTTCCCCCTGCGTTCGGCCTCCTGGCAGCCCTGTGTCTGCTCCCAGCCTCTGCCCTGGCGGTGTGGCGCCTTGGGCCTTCGTCCCCGGGATTGTTGGAACCCGCGGCTGCCGAAACCCCTGCCGCCTCTCTTATGGAGGCCGCCAGAGCGGCGGAAGAGCAAGCCGGTGCGGCCTATAACTCGGGCCGATACGAGGACGCCTTGCCGGCTCAACAACACTCTGTGTCGATCCATCGCCAACTCGTCGGGCGGGACCCCAGCCAGCGCCCGAAGCTCGCAGCCTCGTTGCACAATCTCGGAGTGGTTTTGATCCGCCTGGGGAGGAAGGCTGAGGCGGTGGCCCCAACGGAAGAAGCACTGGCTCTCTATCGGACGATCCCCTCCGCCAACGGCAGAGAGGCCTCCTCCGCCATGGAGCGTCCCCTTCGTAACCTCGTGTTGCTCTACTTCGAGGGCAACCGTCCTCAGGAGGCCTTGCCCCTGGCCGACGAGCTGGTGCGCCTCCATCAGACCCTGTCCCCGCAGGATCCGGCCCTACAAGCCGAACAGGTCGATGTCCTGAATCTTCGCGCCAGCTTGCTGGTGATCCTCAATCGGCCCCAGATGGCTCTGCGTGATCTGGATGCGGCCGTTGCCCTCGGCCGGCAGCTGCTTCGGTTGGATCCCCGCAACCCTGGTTTGCAGTACGGCCTGGCTGGTTCCTTGGTGAATGTCAGCCAGGTGGCCGACCTATTGGGAAACGGGGCCCAGGCCCTCAAGCCAGCCCAGGAAGCTGAGGCGCTGCTGCGGCAGGTGGCCCGCAGTCAACCCCAACTGATCGGCGACTGGGCCAAGGCCCTCAACCGCCTGGGTCAGGCCCATGCCCGGGTCGGCGAACCGATGCAGGCCCGAGCCCCCCTGGAGGAATCCATCGACCTGCTGCGGTTGCTGGCTCGCTCCGGACCGACGGAGACCCTGACGGTGGAGGTGGGGGGCTATCGGGATGATCTGGCCCATGCCTTGGAAGCCTTGGCCCTGGTTCAACAGCAGCTGAACAGCCCCCAGGAGGCCCGGGCCGCGGCCTTGGAAGCCCTGGAGCTCTACCGCACTCTGGCCACAGTTGATCCTCGCTACAGCAAGGATGTGGAGCGAACCCGTGCCTGGTTGAGCTCCCTGCCCAAGGGCAGCTTGATGAGGCCTTAACCCCCACCATGCCGCACTCCCTTGCTTTTGTCCTCTCCCGGGAAGGTGTTCTGCCCAGGGAATCCTGTCAATGGCGCGACCTGGTGGAGGCCCAGCGCGTGGGAGTGCGCAGTGGAACCCAGCTCCGCCTTTTTCGGGTTCCAGAAGGGGCGGATGAAACGCTCCCCGCCCTGCTCCAGGCCGGTGCAGTGAAGGCCAACGGGGAGCAACCCTTCCCAGCAGAGCGACCGGCGCCCCTGATCTGCGATGCCTTGGTGCCCCTGATCGAACCCCGCAGCCTGTGGCTTGGGGTTTATCAAGTGAATGGGGTTGCAGACAACGAGGCTTCGGGCCCGGGTCTGCAGATGGTGATCGATTCGATCCAATGCCTCGATTGCTATGCGCTGCAGGATGCCGCCAATGAAACCTGCTGGTTTTATCCCACCGAGAACGGTCGCTATTTCTCGTGGGAAAATCGCAAGCGAATCGAAACCCTCCCTGGCTATCTGCCTGACCGCCCTCCGCAGTCTGATCCCTATCCCTATGCCCATGGGGATGTGCATGTGCTGTGGTCATTGATGGCCGATGACCTCGCATTGACATGCGTTGGCCTCACCTATCGACGCCACCGCATTGAATGGCCGCTCGTGATCGGTGTGGAGGAAAACCTTTCCAACTGGACGGAGTTCCAGGTGGATTCCATGGCCGAAACGAGTTACCGGGAGCTCAACAGCACGACGGTGTTCAAGGAGCTCGAGGCTTAATTCAACAGAATTCAACAGACCAGATAGAGGTCACTCCTCCTCTTCACTGGCTCCAGCAGGCAGGAGGCGGATCTGTTTACGACCGAGTTTGATCTCAAACTCATCTCCTGGCTTCAGGTCAAGCAGATCGGTGTAGGCCTTGCCGATCAGCAGATTGCCGTTGCCTTGAACGGTGGCCACATAGCTGAGCTTTCGTCCCGCCTTGCCTTTACCGCCAGGAGATTCCCCAAGGTTGACGCCCTTGGCCTCCAGCAGAGCCTCATAGAACGCGGTGAAGTTCAATCGCTCGGTGCCGTCCTTTTTCGTGCTCAGGTAGCCACAGCTACGAACGAGATCGGATTTGGAGGCGTCGCCAAGTTCCTTGACCTTGTTCAGTAAATCCAGACCAGTGAGGGGCATCGCCGCATGGGTAAGCTTTGCACTCAAGATAACCTATACCCTGCTGATATGGCACGAGGAGCTGACACGGCGGTCAGCAGATCGTTGCTTCCATTGGATCAATCCCTCCTAATCTGAAAGGCCATCAAACAGAAAACGGTCTGGTCTCACCCAGCAGGGCAATCACTTCCCCATCAGACAGTTGGTTGAATTCCTCATACCACATCCCGACAGCGCGGAGATCATCCACAAGGGCCAGGGTCTCCACTCGGTTCACAAGAGGGGCCAGTTGTTCCGCTACCTCCCGATCCACCACGGGTACGGCAAGGGTGAGCGACGCAGGCTGAAGCCGCTGAAGGGAGAGCAGTGCTGCCCGGACCGTCATGCCCGTCGCGATGCCGTCATCGATGACCACCAGATGGCGCCCGTGCAACTGCTGGGGATCTGGATCCCCAAAAAGGGCCTGGCGCCGCGCCAGTTCACGCTCCTCCTCCTGCAACCAGCCCTGTTGCCTGGCCATGCGTTCCCGCTTGTGGGCTCCGCCCTCTCCTCCATCCCGCCAGACCACCACGCCTCCCGCAGCGACCGCTCCGATAGCCAGTTCGGGCCAGGAGGGATCCGCCACCTTTCGTACGGACCAGGTGGCCAATGGCAAACCCAATCGGCGGGCCATCTCCGCCCCCACGGCCACCCCGCCCCTGGGCAGCGCCAGCAATACCGTCTTTCCCTTTGGCCACTCGTAGGCCTGGAGCCGAGCAGCCAGTGCAGCACCGGCCTCCTGGCGGGATGTCCAAAGGGGGGGATGGAAGGGCATGGGGAACCGAATCAGATGCTCGCAAAACCACTTTCGCCAGCGTTGTCGCCTCAAGGGCTCTTGGTGAGCATTGGCCCAGGAGGGGAATTTTGAAACGCCACTGGGACGTGCGGCGATCTGAAGCGACTCACTCCTCAGTGACGCTGAAGGGGACCAGAATCAGAAAAAGAACCCACCAACCCAGAATGGCCATCAGCACGGGCGCCACAAGCCACCCTGGGAACTCGAGAAGCCGCTGGGCCTGGATGGCGACGACGATGGCCAAGGAACCTGTGAGAACGATGGTCCAGGGCTGGCACCACCAGGGTTTGTGGCGCCAGAACAACCGATAACGGGCAAGGGCGCCAGGGGGCTGGGTCTCCACGTTCCTCCGGATCGGCCCGCTTATTGGGTGTTGAGGGCCGCCGGCAAATTGGGCGATCCAGGCACGTAGGCCTTGTTGACCACAGAAACATTTTTCAGGGCCTTCATTAAGCTGCTTTCCGCTGCTCGGTATTGGCCATCTCGGCGGGTGCCCAGGTCTTCCAGTTTGAGGGTTTTGAGTTCCTTCTCTGTGAGCTTGACGCTCACATCCGGATCAATGCCGTGCTTGTGGATATCCCGATTGCTGGGAGTGAGGTATTTGGCGATGGTCACCGTCATGCCCGATCCGTCGGATAGCCCTCGCACGGATTGCACTAACCCCTTTCCAAAAGTTTTCTGACCTACAAGCACAGCTCGTTTGTTGTCCTGCAGGGCGCCTGAAAGAATTTCGCTGGCGCTCGCCGAGCCTTCATTGACCAGCACCACAATTGGCTTGGTGGTGAGGGCACGACCCGTAGCTTTCTTGACATCCTGGATGCCATCGCGGGTTTTCGTAGAGACAATGACACCTTCATTGAGAAGTTGGCGGGCAATCTCAATGCTGGCCACGAGAAGACCCCCTGGATTGCTGCGCAAATCGAGCACATAGCCCTTCACTCCCTTCGCTTCCAGGTCTTTCAGAGCCGCCTGCATGTCTTTGGAGGCGTTGGCATTGAATTGCTTGAGCTGGATATAGCCCACCTTCACGCCCTCGGGTGTGGTGTTCACCTGATGCTCCACGGCATGGAGCTCAATCAGCTCTCGCATGAGGGGCACGTCAATCAGGGCTCCCTTGCGGCGCAGGGTGAGCTTCACGGTGGTGCCAGCCTTGCCGCGGATCAGCTTTACGGCCTCCTCCGTGCTCATCCCCTTGGTGCTCTTGCCATCGATCGTCACGATGATGTCCTTCGGTTGCACCCCCGCCCGAGAGGCAGGAGAACCATCGATGGGGGACACGACCACCAGCTCTTTGGTTTCCTTATCCAGGCTCAGCTGGATGCCCACCCCGGAGAGTTCCCCGGAGGTGTCGATCTGCATCTCCTTGAATTCTCGCGGATCGAGAAAGCGGGTGTAAGGGTCATCCAAGGTGCCAAGCATGCCTCGGATGGCCTCGTAGGCCTCCTTAGGGCTGCCATAGCTCTTGGAGAGCATGTCCTTACGCAGGGTGCGCCACCGATCTGGGGTGTATTTGCCAGTGGTGTCCAGATAGTCGCGGAAAACGATCTGCCAGGCCTGATCCATCACCTCTTTTGGGCTATCGGTGATGGCAAGTGTGGGAGAGGGTGCCATCACCATCTCTCGAGCCAGAACGGCAGTGGTGGCACAGGCACCGAGTCCAACAAGCACCACGAAGGTGGTGCGACTGCTCAGCATTCCGGCTTGGCCCCTAAGGAAACAGTGGTTTGATCAACGTAGCGCCGAATTGTCCCGCACGAACAGCGTTCAGGGGTCAACCCAGCGGCCGTCCTCTTGGATCAAGGCGATCAGGGCCTCTACTCCCTCGTTTTCAGGCACCCGACGGATTTCCTCCCTTCCCCGATAAAGGGAAATGGTTCCTGGCGTCTTCCCCACGTAGCCGTAGTCCGCATCGGCCATCTCCCCGGGCCCATTCACGATGCAGCCCATGACGGCAATGTCGAGGCCCGTTAGATGGGCGGTGGCGCTGCGCACCTTGTGCAACACCTCCTCCAGGTTGAAGAGGGTGCGGCCGCAGCTGGGGCAAGCCACGTATTCCACCATGGTCTTACGTAGACCCAGGGCCTGCAGGATCGAATAGCAGACGGGGATCTCCTTTTCTGGAGCCTCCGTGAGCGACACCCGAATGGTGTCGCCGATGCCCTCAGCCAGCAGGGGGGCGATGCCGGCGGTGCTCTTGATCCTGCCGTAGTCGCCATCGCCGGCTTCCGTCACCCCCAAGTGGAGGGGGTAGGGGAACCCTTCGGCGTCCATGCGGGCAGCCATCATCCGGTAGGCGGCCATCATGACAGGGGCCCTGGAGGCCTTCATCGACACCACGATGTTGTGGAAATCGAGGCGGTCGCAGAGGCGGA
>JBBARZ010000006.1:54200-57010 GCA_040399505.1 Cyanobium sp. | reverse complement strand
CTGCAAAAACGGGAACCGCAGGACAGACTTGTGACTTCGATCTAGCCCTTCAAGGCGAGCATCATTAACTGTTACCTCCAATTGGTCCAATTGGTGTCGCGACAGGATTGGGAGGAATTTCAGCTTCACCACAAGAGATGGATAGGTTTCTAAAAGTCGATAAACGATCGCAGCTTTCTGCTATGCCACCCCAAGCTCCCAGCCTGCCACTCAAGTGCAGCGTTCGGCAGAACCCACTGCCTGTTTGACCCCGCCGCCCCAGACCCCCAGCCTTCCTGCCCCATCCCCACGCCCCCCGGTAGCCATCGCGACAAAACCAACCCCCCGCCCCTGCTGAGGTGATGTCACCGGTCAGCGTCGTCGCCGGTTGACAGCCCCGGCGCGGTCTTTGGACGCCAGGGGATTCCGCCCGCCAGGCCTGGCCCGCCCCTCCCTGATGAGCTCTCCCCCTGCAGCGGCCCGGGCCCAATGCCCCTATTGCGGCGTGGGCTGCGGCCTGGAACTCAAACCGCCTGATCCCGCGAGCGCGGGCACCACCGCCGAGCCCCAATGGAGCGCCCGGGGCGATCGCCAGCACCCCTCCTCCCTCGGCCAGGTGTGCGTGAAGGGCGCCACCGTGGGCGAAACCCTCCACCGCAACCGGCTCACCACGCCCCTCTGGCGCGCGCACACCGATCAGCCCTTTGCGCCGATCAGCTGGGAGCACGCCATGGAGCTGCTGGTGACGCGCATCCAGGCCACCCTCGCCACCCGGGGGCCCAGGGGGTTGGCGATCTATGGCTCGGGCCAGTTCCTCTCGGAGGACTACTACGTCGCCAACAAGCTGCTCAAGGGCGCCTTGGGGAGCAACAACTTCGATGCCAACTCGCGGTTGTGCATGAGTTCGGCGGTGGCCGGCTATGCCCGCAGCCTGGGCTCCGACGGGCCGCCCTGCTGCTACGACGACCTCGACCTCGCCGATCTGGTGCTGCTCATCGGCACCAACACCGCCGAGTGCCACCCTGTGCTCTTCCAGCGCCTGCTCAAGCGCCGCCGCCGGGAGAAAGGGGCGCCCCGCCTGGTGGTGGTGGATCCCCGCGCCACCGACACTGCCGCCGCTGCCGATCTGCACCTGCCGATCCGCTCCGGCACCGACCTGGCCCTGCTCCATGGCCTCAGCCACCTGTTGCTGAAAGGCGGCGCCCTGGACCAACCCTTCATCGCCGCCCACACCGAAGGCTTCGACGAGCTGGCGCCCTTGCTGGAGGCCTGGACGCCGGAGCGCACGGCCGCCGTCTGCGGCATCGAGGAGGCGAGCCTGCGCCAGCTGGCCCAGTGGTGGGCCGAGAGCGGTGCGGTGCTCAGCCTCTGGTCGATGGGGGTGAATCAGCGGCGGGAGGGCACCGCCACCGTGGCCGGCATCATCAACCTCCACCTGCTCACCGGCCAGATCGGCCGGCCCGGTGCCGGGCCCTTTTCCCTCACGGGTCAGCCCAATGCCATGGGGGGCCGGGAGATGGGGGGGCTGGCCCAGCTCCTGCCCGGCTACCGCGCCGTAGCCAACCCCGAGCACCGGGCCGAAGTGGAGCGCCATTGGGGGTTTGAGCCAGGAGCGATCAGCGCCGAACCCGGGCTGGCGGTGTGGGAGCAGATCGAGGCGATGGAGCGGGGCGAGCTGGATCTGTGGTGGGTGGCGGCCACCAACCCGTTGGTGAGCCTGCCCTCGCTGGATCGGGTGCGCTCGGCCGTGGCCCGCTGCCCAATGGTGGTGCTCAGCGAGGCCTATGCCGGCACGGAAACCGCCGCCGTGGCCCACCTGCTGCTGCCGGCGGCCCAGTGGAGCGAGAAGGCCGGCACGATGACCAACTCCGAGCGGCGGGTGACCCTTTGTCCAGCGTTTCGGGAACCGCCCAGGGACGCCAGGGCGGATTGGGCGGTGTTTGCCGAGCTGGGGCAGCGGCTCGGGTTTGAGCGACAGTTTGGCTGGACAACAGCGGCCGAAGTGCACGCCGAATTCGTCGGCCTCACCCTGGGGCGGGTGTGCGACATGGCCGGCCTCAGCCACACCCTCCTGGCCGAGCAAGGCCCCCAGCAATGGCCTTTCCCCGTGGGCACGCCCCCCGGCGGCGGCGGCGCCAGGCTCTATGGCGATCACCAGTTCCCCACCCCCAGCGGCCGGGCCCGGCTGATCGCCGAAGCGCCCCTAGGGCTGGCCGAACCGCCCGATGAGGCCTTCCCACTGGTTCTCACCGTGGGCCGCTACCTGGGCCACTGGCACACCATGACCCGCACCGTGCACGTGGAGCGGGCGCGCAAGCAGCACCCCGGCCCGGTGGTGGAGGTGCACCCCAGTGACGCCGCCACCCTGGGGCTTATCGATGGCTCCATCGCCGTGGTGCGCTCGCGCCGGGGCAGCGTGCGGGTGCCCGTGCAGTTGAGCGAGGCCATCCGGCCGGGGGTGGTGTTTCTGCCGATGCACTGGGGCGCGTCCCAACCGCAGGCTTGCGAGGCCAATCGCCTGATGCACGAGCTGGGCTGCCCCCTTTCCAAACAGCCGGAGCTCAAAGCCGCCGCGGTGCGCCTGGAGCTGGGCTGAGAAGCCACAGTGAGGGCTGGCATCTGTGATGTTAATCACCTCAGGCAAGGGCAAGTCGCCTACCCTTCGCGGAAGAGATCACCCTCTGGCCCGCGGGTGGCCATTGCCGGGCCGTGAATCACCAGACGCCCATCCAAGCCTGTCATCCCTAACCTCTGCCGTCTCCCCCATGCCCCCTTTCCCCTTGAGCCTTACCCGTCCAGCCAGAAAGCAGCGCTGGGTGCATGTTGTTGCC
>JBBARZ010000006.1:0-54100 GCA_040399505.1 Cyanobium sp. | reverse complement strand
GCCTTGGTACCCCATTGGCTACGAAGAGGGGCTTGAGCCGGTGGATGAAGCCATCTACGCCATGCGTGGTTCTGGCCCCGAGGGGCCCATCACGGCCACACCGGGCCCCCTCCCTCTGGCCGCCGCCCTTGCGGGCTGGAGCAGCGCCCGTCGCCTGCGGTGCCGTTGCAAGGATCGGCCCTAAGGCTGACGCGGCTACGCTGAACTAAACACACGTCATCCCCATCCACGGCCTTCGATGGGGGTGGCCCAAGATAGTGGCGTCGCCGGGGAACTGAGCGCTGCCATGACATTGGCCCTGGCCCGAGAGATTCTCCAACGCAGCGGGGAGCACCTTCTCCTAGTGGCTTTGGCGGTGGCTCTGGCCCTGCTGATTGCCCTTCCGTTGGGAGTGGTGATCCAGGGCCGCCCCCGCTGGGCGCGTCTGGCACTTGGGCTGGCCAATGCGGTGCAAACCATCCCCAGCCTGGCAATCTTCGGGCTATTGCTCACCGTGCCGCTGCTCGGGGGCATCGGCCCCACCCCTGCCGTGGTGGCCCTCACCCTCTATGCCCTGCTGCCGTTGTTGCGGGGGCTGGTCAGCGGCCTCAACCAGGTGCCCCAGGGCCTCAAGGAGGCGGGCCGGGCTCTAGGGCTGAGCTCAGGCCAGGTGTTGCGCCATGTGGAGATGCCCCTGGCCCTGCCCAGCTTGATGGCGGGCCTGCGGGTAGCCACGGTGATCTCAGTGGGTGTGGCCACGATCGGGGCGGCCATCGGCGCCGGTGGCTTGGGAGTGTTCATCTTCCGGGGCATCGCCACTGTGAACAACACCCTGCTGCTGGCCGGCGCCCTGCCGGCGGCGGCCATCGCCCTGGCGGCCGATGGAGCCCTTGGGGCACTGGAGCGGCAGCTGTCACGACAAAACCCGAGGGACCGGCGGGCCCGGGAAGGCTCCGGCCGCCGGCCTTGGCTGGGTCGGCGGGGGCAGTGGGTGCTGGCCGGCGCCCTGATCACCGCCCTGCTGCTCGCCCTTCCGGTGGCCTGGCGCCAGCTGGCCCCCGGCTCCATAGGCACTGTGGTGATCGGCGCCAAGGGCTTCACCGAGCAGCTGATCCTGGGGGAACTGCTGGCCCAGGAAATCGAGGCACACACCCCCCTTCAGGTGAAGCGGGAGTTCAGCCTGGGCAGCACGGCCCTGGTGCATGAAGCGGTGCGCCAGGGCCGCATCGACGGCTACGTGGAATACACCGGCACCGCCTGGACGGCCATCCTGGGCCAGTCGCCCCTGCCACCCGATCAGCGGGCTGTCGTGGAAGAGCGGGCGCGCCAGCTCTACGCCCAGCGCCATGGGCTTCGGATGTTTCCCTCTCTGGGTTTTGAGAACACCTTCGCGATCCTGATCCGCCAGGCCGACGGCCAACGGCTGGGGCTGCGCACCCTCAGCCAGGCGGTGGGGCCCGCCCGGGGATGGCGGGCGGCCTTCGGCTATGAATTCCTCAACCGGCCCGATGGCTATCCAGGCCTAGCCGAGCGCTACGGCCTGCAGTTCGCTAAACCGCCCACCGCCATGGATCTGGGCCTCACCTACCGGGCCCTCGCCGATGGGCAGGCCGACCTGATCGCGGGCGATAGCACCAACGGCCTGATCGCTGCCCTGAAGCTCCAGGCCCTGGAGGACGATCGCCGCTACTTTCCGCCCTATGACGCTGTGCCGGTGTTCAATGGCGCCAGCCTGCAGCGCCATCCCCAGCTGGCACCGGTGGTGGAACGGTTGGCAGGCCGCCTCTCCGCCACCACCATGCGGGAGCTCAACGCTGCCGTGGATCTGGAGAGGCGAACCCCGGAGGAAGTGGTGCGGCAGTGGCGGCTGGAGAAGGGGCTGGGGAGGCCGGGGGCAGAGCGGGTGCGCTGAGGCCCCGGCAGAAAGGTCGGTTGCGCCAAGCGCCTCATGCCAGCCGGTGCCCCAGCAGCCACACCACCACCGTGAGCCAGTGGATCAGCACCGGCGGCCAGATCGATCCGCTCACCAGATAAGCCAGGCTGCAAGCCAGCCCGAGCAGGGTCACCTGCACCAGGAAGCGGGGATCCTTCAGGAGGGTGCGCAAGGGATCCCGCCGGGTGCCAGCCAGCAGCGGATGCCAAGCCACGAACAGGCCCACACTCAACGCCACCCAGGGCACCAGCGCCAGGGGACTCACCCCTTCGAGGGCACTGGGGAGCAGCAGGGCCCGAAACAACAGCTCCTCCTGCAGTGCAGGGAAGAGGAACAGCCCCAGGGCACCGGGGAGCAGCCGAGGCCAGGGCGCCCAGTGCCAGCGCCGGGGGAGCAGGCCACTGCGGCGAGCCAAGGGGAAAGCGAGAAGGCCATAGCCAATCAGGATCAAGAGGCTCCAGAGCTGGCCTTGCGGATTCCACTGGGGGAAGAGGCTGTCGCCCAGGCGGCCCAGGAGCGTGGGAACCAGGGGCAGCTGCCCGAAGAGCACCGTTGGAGCGATGGGCTCCAGCCGGGGATCGCCTCCTGGAATCTGGTTGCTGCGCACCACCAGCAGGGGCAGTCCCACCCGCAGAAACTCAGCGGCAAACAGGTCGTGGGCGCTGCGGGGCATGATCGAACGCCAGCTCAACAGGGCATCCCGCAGGCTCTGGCTGGTCTCGAAGAGGCCACCCCCTACCTGCAGGCTGGCCTTGCTGGCGCTGCCGGTGCCCGCTGCCAGAGCACGGGCGGCATTGTTGGCCCAATCGCCCCGCACCTGGCCGAAGGGCTTGAGCAGCCGATCGAAGGCCAGCCCAAGCTCCCGCAGCCGTTCCTGATCAACAGCCGACATCGGGATCGCCTCCCCCTGCTCCCGCAGCTGGCGGATGGCGATCCAGAGGGCCTGGCCCGAATCCTGCACGCAGGAGGTGGAGGGGGTGACCAGGGCTACGCCTGTGCCATCCCCGCTGCGGTAGCGGGCGGCGATGATCTCCGCCTGCAGGGCAATCGCATCGAGCACCGCCCCGCCGATCGGCACCAGCACATCGGAGAAGGGGCGCAGGCCGATCCAGCCCCGTTGCAGGCTGCCGGCGTAGGCGCTCCAGTCCTGGCTGCCAGCGATGATGCCATTGGGATTGCTGGCATAGATCTGGTGGTAGCGGATCGCCAGGCGCGGCTGCCCAGTGAAGCCATCCCGCACCACTTCGGCCTCCCCGAAGGAGAAATGGCCAGTGGCGGTCCAGCCGGGCGTGGCTTCACCATCCACCCCACCGATGCCTCCGAAGAGATGCATCAACAAGGCCCGTTCCCCCAGGCGCCAGCCCGGCGCAGCCTTGCCAGCCGGGATCAGCGCGATGCTCTGCATGGTGCCGCGCTGGAGGGTGGCCGGGCTCCAGTTGTCGCGCTGGAGGAAGGCCAGGGCGGGATCGGTGCCGCGCACCAGCTGCCGTGGGGTGAGCTGAAAGAAGGCATAAGGATGGAGGGCCTGCACTGTGAACACCCCATCGGCAGCCGGGGCCCCCTGGATCAGCCAGCCATCCCCGTTGAAGGGGGAGCCCGTCAGGCCGGCCGGATCGATCAGGCGCCGGCCAAAGCGATCGGGGGGCAGGGAAGGGATGCGGATCGTCTCCTCCACCCCGTCGAAGCGGGCGGTGGCACTGCTGTAGTGGCGCACCCGCCAGAGGTCTTCCCCTCCCGCTGGACCCAGCACGGTGACCAATCCCTGCCAGCGGCCCGTAATCTGTACGGGCGGGCTGCTGATGCGCAGCTCCCCCTCGCCGGGGGTCACCCCTTCCAGCAGCACGCTCACGTCATCCCCCGGCCGTGCTCCCGCCAGGGTCTGCAGCGGTCCGACTCGGCGCCCATCCAGGCGGGTGGGCACCACGTTGGCCTCGCCCTGGGCCTGGCGGGCCTCTGCGCCCAGGCGGATCTCGGTAGTCACCGTGGCCACCAGCTGCTTGAGGTGGGGCAGATCGGCCCAGCGCAGCCGCAGCCGCTGGCCGATCAGCCCCCGCTGCGCCTCAGGGGTCTGCTCCGGCACGATCCACACCCAGTCGTCCTTCGGGGCCTGGGAATCGGCGGTGTCAGCAGGGGTGGGCAATTCCAGCCGGCCAATCCACTCGGCGCTGGGGCGGTAGAGATCGGAGCGGGGGCGTTGGCTGAGGGGATAGCTCTCGGGCCGGCTCCAGGGAGAGCGGCGAGCCAAGGCTTCACTGCTTTGCGGCAGGGGCTGACTGGGGGTGCCCAGGGGGGGTGGGGCCGAAAACGCCAGGGGCGAAAACAGCCCCTGCGATGCGCAAACAGCAAGCAGCAAGGCCGTGAGCCACCGGGTGAGCGCACGCAGGCCAATGCGCCATGGGCCAATCTTCCGCACAGATCCAGGGCCTGGCAGAGGGAGCTTACCGGGGGCGGCAACGGGCCTCAGCCGCGCAGTCGGTACTGGTCATACCGGTTGGCGGGGGGATCGGAGGGCGGCGTGTCCTTCGCGCCCAACCAGCTGGCGGGATCGAAGCCCGTAGCTGCCTTCACTTGGGCCAGCAGGGTGGCCAGGCTTGGCGCTTTGGCCGGATCCTCGCCGATCAAGCGCAGCTCCTCCACGTTCAAGGTGGGCACGGCACCCCTCAGCTGGGCCAGCAAAGGCCGCAACCGCTGGGTGAGATAGAGGGTGCGGGCATCGGGACCCGCCTGCTGCCAGGAGGCCACCAGATGCTGCAGGCCATCGGCCTGGGCCCGGCCCTGTTCCAGGATCAGGGCCGCTTCCCCCTTCGCCGCCGCCATCGCACCCTGGCACTCCGCCTCAGCCGGTGTGACCACATCTGCCTGAAGCTGGTGGCTCACCAGCTGAATTCGCTCCGCCTGCAGCGGCAGCTCCGCCTCTACCCGCGCCAAGTCACCCGCCACCTCAGCCCGGGCTTCCGCCACCAGGGCCGCTTCCCGGGTCACCGCCTCCCGGATGCGCCGGTCGGCCTCCGCCTTGGCGATCGCCTCATCCCGACCGATGCGCACCAGCGCCGTCACCTTGCCCTGCTCGGCCTCCTCAATGCGGGCCTGGGCCCGGGCGTCTGCCTCAGCGATACGCGACTGGCGCAACAACTCCACCTGCTGCCGGCGCCCGAGGGCATCGAGAAAACCCACCCCATCGGTGATGGCCGTGATCTGCAGGCTGTCGAGATCCAAGCCAAGTCGAGCCAGATCGTCTTCCGCTTCCGCGAGCATGGCCAGGGCAAAGGCATCCCGATCCGCATTCACCTGTTCGGGAGTAAGGGTGGCCAGCACACCGCGCAAATTGCTCTCCAATGTCACCTGGGCCAAGGCCTTGACGTCGTCCATGCTTCTGCCCAGCAACCGCTCCACCGCGGCGTGGATGGCCGGCTCCCGGCTGGCCATCTTCACGTTGGCTACGGCCTCCACACTCAGGCGGATGCCCCCACGGGTGAGGGCCTGGTCCACAGAGAGAGGGATGATCAGGTTGCTCAGATCCATGGCGGTCACCTGCTCCACCAGGGGCAGCAACAGGGTGCTGCCACCCTTCAAGAGCCGATAGCCGATCGTTCGCTCCTCACCCCGACCGCGGCGGCGCAGGCCATAGATGATCAGGGCCTGGTTGGGTTGGCACACCGCATAGAAGGAGCGAAATCCCTGGATGGACACCAGGCCACCGCAGAACAACAGAAAGGTCAAGAAAGCGGTCATGGGAGGGAGGGGGTAGAGGGCAGGGAACCGGACGTCTTCGCTCCAAAACCCGCCAGCACATCCATGCCGAGCAGGTCGCTGGCGCTGTCGAGGAATTGGCGCATCACAGCGGGGTAGAGGCTTACCAGCTCTGCCAGGGAGGCGGGGCTACCGCTTTCCAGCACGGCAATGCGGCCCAGGTGCAGCTGCTCCGCCAGCCCAGCTGCCTCCGCCAGGATCCCCTCCACTTGCTGGAGCAGGAAGATGGCGGCCGCATCCTCGCCGGCGCTGTGCCAAACGGCAGCGAGCTGATCGTTGACGGCGGCGGAGGCCTTGAGGCGTTCGGCAGTGGCGGCCGCCGCCCCTTGAGCCCGCCATTCCTGCGCCTGCTGATGGGCCTGAGCCGGCAACACCAGATCGGCCTCCAGCCGCCGACGCTCCAACTCGGCGCGGAGGGTTTGCAGCGCCTGCTCAGCCCGAGCGCGGGCCTCTGCCGCCGCCGCCGCCACCCGTTCCTCAGCCTGGCGGGCCTGTTGGTCGAGCTGGGCCCGGATGGTGCGCAGGGCGTTCTGCTTTTGTTGCACGATCGTGCGGGCTTGGGTGCTAGCCACTTCCGCCCGCTCCTGCGCCTGAGCTTCCCGCTGATCGGCCTCGCCCAGCCCCTCCGCCTCCGCGATCGCCGCATCGCGCAACACCTCAGCCAGGCGTGTGCGCCCCAAGGCGTTGTAGTACTCCACGTGATCACTCACCCGCAGGATCTTGAAGGTGTCGAGCTGCAAGCCCAGCTTTCCCAGATCGGGTTGCACAGAGTGCGACACCTGGTGGGCAAAGCGCAGCCGGTCTTCGTTCACCTGCTCGGGGGTGAGGGCCGCCACCATCGCCCGCAGATGACCCTCCAGCGTCTGGCGTGAGACGTCCACCAGTTCCTCGGGATTTTGGTGGAGGAAACGCTCAATGGCATTGCCCACCCTGGCGGCATCGGTGGCGATCTTTACCGTGGCAACCGCCTCCACATCGATCGGCGTGCCTCCCTCCGCGTAGGCCTTCGCCACATGGATGGTCACGGGCTTGGTGCGCACATCCATCCAGCTGCGGCGCTCCAGCAGGGGAAGGGCCAGGGCCCGACCGCCCGTGATCACCCGATACCCCGTCACCTGGCCGTCGGCACGCCTCTGGCGGCGGCCGGCGATCACCAGGATCTGATCGGGTCGACAGTTGGGGAAAAAGAACCGATAGCCCCCCAGCAGCAGCACCCCCACCACCAGGGGGGTGAACCAGGGAAGCGGGGGCACCCCAGCGCCGGGGGGCGGTGGCGGCGCCGCCTGGGCGGAAACGCTCAGCATTGGAACCACCCCCACCACAAGGGTGGGCAAGGGGAGCCTGGCCAAACCGTCAGACCTGCGGTGTGGCAGGGGAAGAGGATCCGGCGGCTGGGCCGATCCCGAGAAAAGCCGCCGCAAGGGCGGGGGGCTTAAGGACTCAACCATGGGGGGTTGGGGAGGAGGGGGGAGGGGTGTTCCGAGGGTCGTTGAGGGATGTCACCCAAACGTCCCCCCCGCGCTGCTCCACCACCATCACCGCCAGCCTCTTGCTGAGGCTGCCGGCACAGCTGTAGGCCGGCACATCCATCAGGGAACCCTTGATGATGAGACGCACCAAGCCGCGATGCTGGGGAGTGCAGGGCAACTGCAGGCGGCCGATCTGGCCGATCACGTCCTCTTGGGTGACGAGGCTGTTGCCATGGCGTATCGACAGGGCCGCACGCCAGAGCACCAACATCCCCAACAGGGCCGAGCCCAGAACGAAGCCAACCAGGAGGGCGTTGAGCAAGGATCCAAAGGAGTGGAAAAGGGGAAACCCCGGAACACCTCCCCTCTGGTTGGCCGTAAGCCGGGGTGATTCACGCCTGCGCGCGCACTCGGAGGTGGACGTGCTCGTGATGGGGCTGCGATGCGCCCTTCTGGCGATCGGTGAAGGCGGAAGCCATCCCGCTGCTGCAAGGCAGTCGGTTCCCATGAGCCAAGAAGGAGCCCGCCAGCGCGCACGACTGTGGATACGGCAGGTGCCCGCAAAGGTGTTCGGACCCTGGACGGCGGCGGAGCTGCGCTGAGGCCTACCCATCCTCCCGCCGCAACACAAAAAAGAATGGCTGAGCCATCCCCTTGCAATCCATCACCCCCAGAAGCCGTCCTGGGTCCAGACGGCGAAACACATCCACGATGGGCTGGTGGTCGTAGAGCATGGCAGCCGACACCTTGCCCCGGTAGAGGGTGGAGCGCAGCCGGGCGGCGGAGCGGCGGGTGGCCACCAGCGGTGCCAGCCAAGGGAAGAGGCCGCCGCAGGGCTTGAGCGCCCCCACCCAGGGAGCCCGCAGCAGGGCCACCTGAACTCGGGAGGGATCCACGTTCACCAGGCCGCCGCCCACGGCCCGGAACACCAGGGGATGCACCTCCTCCCGGCTCTCAAACCGCTTGCCATGCCAGTGCCAGGCCTCCAGCAGCCCATCGAGGGGATGGCCGGTGGGGAAGCCTTCGCCGCGCCAGCTGCCGAGCATCGCCTCCGGTTCCACCGGCTCCAGGCTGTCGAACAGGGCCAGCGCCTGGGCGGGGCTGAGCGGGGCAGCGGACGTGACGATCGAATCAACCACCGGCGCTACTGGCGAGGGAGGGCAGGGCGGTGACCAGCTGGGGGAACAGCAGGATGAGCAGCACCACCGCCAGCTGGAGGAGGATGAAGGGCAGGGCTCCCCGGTAGATGTCGCCCGTGCTCACCCCCGGTGGCGCCACGCCCCGCAGGTAGAAGAGGGCAAAGCCGAAGGGGGGCGTGAGAAAGGAGGTCTGCAGATTGGCGCCGATCACCACCCCCAGCCAGAGCAGCCCCTCCGGCCCCAGCAGCTGGCGGGCGGTGGGCAGCAGAAGCGGCACCACGATGAAGGCGATCTCAAAGAAGTCGATGAAAAAGCCAAGGGCAAAGATCACGAGCATGCTCACCGCCAGAAACCCCGCCCGGCCCCCGGGGAGATTCATGAGCAAATCGCTGATCAGCACATCGCCCCCCACGCCGCGAAACACCAGGCTGAACGCGGTGGAGCCGATCAGGATGGCCAGCACCATGGCCGTGGTGCGCAAGGTGGAATCACACACCTGCCGCAGGGCCGCTCGGCTGAAGCCCCCCTGGAGCGCTGCCAGGGCCATGGCGCCCATGGCGCCCAGCACCCCGGCTTCCGTGGGGGTGGCGATACCAAAAAAGATGCTGCCGAGCACCAGCAAGATCAGCCCCAACGGAGCCGCCAACACCTTCAGCAGCCCACCTGCGGTGAGCGGCGGCAGGCCCGTGGTGTCCAGCGGGGGAGCGAGCTTGGGCTTGAGAGCGCTGATCACCACCACGTAGAGGGCAAAGGAGGCGCTCATCAACAGGCCCGGGATCACCGAGCCCAAAAACAGCTCCCCCACCGGCACCCCCAGCTGGTCGCCCAGCACCACCAGCACGATCGAGGGCGGAATGATCTGGCCCAGGGTGCCGGAGGCGGCGATCACCCCGGTAGCCAGCGAACGGTCGTAGCCGGCCCGCAGCATGGCCGGCAGGGAGATCAGGCCCATGGTGGTCACCGTGGCGGCGATCACCCCTGTGGTGGCGGCCAGCACCGTGCCCACCAGCACCACCGCCAGGGCGAGGCCGCCCCGCAGGCGGCCCATCAGCCGGCCCATGGTTTCCAACAGCCGCTCGGCGATGCCCGATTGCTCAAGCATGGCGCCCATGAACACGAAGGCCGGAATCGCCAACAGGGTGATGTTGCCCATGATCCCGAAGATCCGCTGGGGCAACGCCGCCAGGAAGGAGGCATCGAACACCCCCAGGGCCAGGGCCAGGGCGGCGAAGATCACGGCCACCCCGCCCAGGCCAAAAGCCACCGGGTAGCCGCTCAGCAGGGCGACCACCAGCCCCAGAAACATCCCCGGCCCGAGGATCTCCCCCGGCTCCAGGGAGAGCACCCAACCAAACGCTTCGAACTCCACCGCTCAGCCCTCCCCGCCGTTGTCGTGCTTGCCAACGCGCTGGCCATGCAGCAGGCGGATCGCCTGGGCCACGCCCTGCAATCCCAACAGGAGAAAACCCAGGGGGATCAGGCTTTTCACCCAATAGCGAGGCAGGCCACCGGGGTCGGGGGACATCTCGCCGATGCGCCAAGAGGCCAAGGTGGGCTCCACCGAGGCCAGCAGCACCACCAGCACGAAGGGCAGCAGCAGGGCCAGGGTGCCCCCCAGCTCCACCCGGGCCCGCCGACGCGGGCTCCAGCGGCTCTGAAGCACATCCACCCGCACGTGGTCGTCCAGCTGCAGGGCGTAACCCATGGCCAGTAGGAACAGGAGAGCAAACAGATACCACTGCCCCTCGATCAGGGCGTTGGAGCTGAGGTTGCGGCCCACGGCCAGGCCCACGTAGCGACCCACCACATTCCAGGTGCCCAGGCCGAGCATCAGCAGCAGGGCCCAGCGGCCCAGGGCCGCTGCGGCGCGGTTGAGGGCGTCGAAGCGATCGGCGAGCGCCAACCAGCGGCTCATGGCGCCTCCTTGCTCTCGCCAAAGGCGAAGCGGGCATAGGAAAACTCATTCACCCGGTTCCAGGCGAACACGTCCTGCCGGAAGGCCCGCCATTGGTCGTACACCTTTTTGAACGTGGCATCGGCGGCGCTGTCGGCCAGGATCTGATCAGTGGCGTCGCGAGCTGCTTTCAAGATGGGCTCGCCGTAATCTTCCAGTTGGGTGCCGCCCTTCACCAACCGCTGCAGCACGGTGGCATTAAGGGCGTCGTAGCGGCTCAGCATCAGCCCATTGGCCTCGTGGCAGGCGGCCGCGAACATCGCTTGGTATTCGGAGGGAAGCCTGCTCCAGGCCCGCTGGTTCACCAGGGCGGTGAGGGTGGGGCCTGGCTCCCACCAGCCTGGGTAGTAGTAGAAGCGGGCGGCCTTGTTGAGGCCCAGCTTCTCGTCGTCGTAGGGGCCGGTCCACTCGGCGGCGTCGATGGCGCCCCGATCGAGGGCGAGAAAGATCTCCCCCCCGGGGAGCACCTGCACATTCACCCCCAGGGCAGCCATCACCTTGCCGCCCAGGCCAGGGATGCGCATCTTGAGGCCCTGAAGGGAGGCCAGCCCCTCCAGCTGCCGTTTGAACCAGCCACCCATCTGGGCGCCGGTGTTGCCCGCCGGAAAGCTGCGCACCCCGAAGTCGGCATAGAGCCGATCGATGGCTTCCAAGCCCCCACCCTCATAGAGCCAGGCGTTTTGCTGCTGGGCCGTGAGGCCAAACGGCACGGCGGTGCCGAAGGCGAGGGCAGGATTTTTGCCTAGGTAGTAATAGCTCGCGGTATGCCCGCACTCCACGGAGCCGTTCTGCACCGCCTCTAGCACCTCCAATCCGGGCACCAGCTCGCCGGCGGCGAATGGCTGGATGAGGAAGCGGCCATCGCTCATCTCCCGCAGGCGCTTGCTGATGGTTTCGGCGCCGCCAAAAATCGTGTCGAGCGAGTGGGGCCAGCTGGTGGCCATGCGCCAGCGCACCAGAGGCAGGGCCGATCCGGCCTTCACGTCTTCCACCCGGCGGATGCGGCAGGAGGCCAGGGCTCCGGCTGTGGTGGCGACAGCAGCCACGCCGAGCAGGCGGCGCCTTCGCAAGGAAAATTCGGGCATGGGCCTGAGTGTAAAGAAGGGGAAACCGGGCCAACCCGGGCCGGCCGGTCAGACCAACCGCGGCGAGGGCGAGCGGGTCCTCAGGGAATCGCCGCCTGCCCCAACGCTTTCCCATTGGGAATCGATTGCGGGCGCCACCATTGGCTCATGCCACCAGAGCGGCCACAGGGAAGAGCAGGTACTCCAGGAAGAAGAGCTTCCAGATCAGCCGGTAGAAGGCTTTGGTTTGCTCGTCGTGCCACACATTCACGGCGAGGCTGCGGATCCACATCACGGTGAGCAAAAGCAGCTGGCTCAAGGCGAGGAAACCCCGGTGGATGGAGGGCAGGGCACCTGAAAGGGCGAGAAGGATCATCAGGCCATAGCTGGCGGTGAGGATCCAGCGGCAGAGCGAGAACACCAGGGAGGGGCCCAACCGCACCGTGAGCGTGAAGATGCGGTGCTGGCGGTCGCCGCGGAGATCGGGGATGTCCTTGAACAGGGCAATGGCCAGTGTGAAGATCATCACGAAGGCCGAAAGGGCGATCACCTCTGGCGGCAGGATTGCTGCGGCCGCAGGGCTGAAGGCGGTGCGGAAGTGGGAGAAGAAGCCCACGTTCACGACGACCCCCCGGACGCCAACGATGCAGAGTGCGGCCCAGAAGGGAAAGCGCTTCAAGCGCAGCGGCCGGCAGGAATAGGCCGTTCCGATCGCCATCGACACAGCCACCGTGGTGAACAACACCGGCCCTTGCATGGCGGCAAGCAGCAGGGCCGCCACGGCCGTGATCGCCACGATGGATTGGCCCTGGCGCTGGCTGAACCGGCCCGAGGCCAGGGGCAGCTGGGGCTTGTTGATGCGATCGATCGCCACATCGGTGAGCTGGTTGAGCCCCACGATGAACACATTCGCGGCCAGGGCCGGCAGCAGGGCGGCGGCCACCAGCGCCAGGCACCGCAGCGGATCGATCCCTGCCGCCGCCAGCGGTGAAGCAGGGGGCAGCACGAAGGCCAGCACGCCGAGGGCGATCACGCTCAGCAGGGTTCCCCAGATCGTGTGGGGCCGCGAGAAGGCCCACAGGGCCGCAGGCCAGCTCTGGGTGGCGAAGGGAGCAGACGGGTTCATGCGAGCCCCCTACGGTTTCACGGCAGTTAGCAGCCCGTAGCGGATCAGCCCCGTGCGATAGCCACTCACCATCAGGGGAATTGCCCTGGCTCCCAGCACTGTTTCCCAGCCGGAGTTCAGCACCTCCAGCATCACACGGGGCTGAAGAGCCGACTGCAACACGTCCGCCCAGAAGGGGGCCACCGCCTCGGACCAGTCGGCCACCCGGATCTGGCTGAAGTCAAGAGCTGCCGCAATCCGTTCATAGGCAGGCAGGGAAATGGTTCCCGGAAGATGGTACAAATCGTAAATTCTTTGCAGATCACGCCGCTCCGCAGCGTTCAGCGGCGGTGCTGGCGGTTCGTCGTCGCGGTGACACCAGGTGGCTATCACCAGCCGGCCACCTGGTCTGAGCACCCGCAGGCATTCCTGCAGAAAGCGTTGTTTGTCGGGCATGTGCTCGCCGCTTTCCAGCGACCACACCAGATCGAAGCGATTGGCCTCGAACGGCATCTCCATGGCATCGGCCACTGCAAAGCCGACCCGCTCACTGGCCCCTGCGGCCCGAGCTCGCTCGCTGGCCCGTTCCCGCTGCACCGGACTCAGGGTGATGCCGATCACCGCAGCCCGGTAGCGATCGGCCAGCTCCAGGGAGCTACCGCCGATGCCGCAGCCCACATCCAGAATCGACTCGGGCTGCTCCACTCCGCTCCACTCCAGCAACCGATCGATCAGCAGGCGCTGCGCCTCCCTGGGGCTGTCTACTTGGGCCCGCCCATCGGGCCCGTAGTAGCCGTGGTGCATGTGTTCACCCCAAACCCGCTCCCAAACCTTCGAGGATTTGTCGTAGAAAACCCTGATCTTCTCCGCAAGGGGCTTCCATTCAGACCCATTCAGGGCATCCCTGCGATCAACCGCCCGATCAACTCCAGGCATTCCATGCACCCCATCAGGAGCTTCTGGGTTCATGTTTGAGGGCGATTATGGTTTCAGCGTAATGCCATTACGTCCTCACTGTAGTTCGTCCGATCCCCAGGTTCCGTGCCATTGATCCATCACATTCATTTCTATGTGCCGGATGCGATGGCCAGCCAGGCCTGGTTCTGTCGTGCCATCGGCATGAGGATGGTGCGCTGTGTTGAGTATGACGATCGCCTCACATATCTACTGAAATACCGAACCACCTGGTTCCTGCTCTCCTCGCCGACAACCACGCACTCTCCGATCGCCCACTATCTGCAAAACCATGCGCCCGGCGTTGCCGATGTCGCCCTGGAGGTGGATCACCTGAGCGGCGTGCTGGCCCGTGCCACTGGCATTCGCCAGGAATCCAGCCCCGACCCACCGGAGGCCCTGTGCCAGCTGGATGAGCTGTTAGAGAGTTCTCCTCGGGCGCGATGGGGTTGGGTGCCTGGCTGGGGCAGCGTCAACCACACACTCGTGGAATGCTCGCGGATGGCAAGCCAGTCCCCTGGACGCCACCGTTCCGTGATCGATCACGTAGTGCTCAATGTTCCATTCGGAGAGTTGGGCTCCGCGGTCGCCTACTACGTGGACATCTTCAGATTCCAGCGCAAGCAGAACTTCCAGATACAAACGGATCGCTCCGGTCTGAGTAGTCAGGTATTGGTGAATCGATCCGGCGATCTGTATCTCAACCTCAATGAGCCTTCCTGTGACCGCTCCCAGATTCAGGAGTTCATCGCTTTGCACCGTGGCGCCGGGATTCAGCACCTGGCCCTTCGCTGCGAACCCCTTCTCGAAACAGTGAAGCTGGTGCGGCAGCAGGGACTTCCATTGCTTCCGGCACCACCAACCTATTACCAAGGCCTGCGGGAACGACTCGCCCAAGCGCCCGAACTGGAGTGGCAAGATGCGCAACTGCAGTCTCTGATCGAGAACCAAATCCTGATGGACTGGCAACCAGGACTGCCGGAATCGGTATTGCTGCAGATCTTCTCAACACCCATCCTGCCTAATTCGCTGTTTTTTTTCGAATTCATCGAGCGGCTTGGGAAACGGGCCCAGGGATTCGGAGAGCGCAACTTCCAGGCGCTCTATGAAGCGGTGGAAGCGGAGTTGCTGCGGCGTTAGCCATGCCGATGCAGACGCCCCACAGCGGTTGCCACTGGAATGGAAAGCGCCGGCCCTTCTTCGAGGGTTGGTACTACCGGCTCACCCTTCCTCCCGATCCTCCAGTCGCCGCCGATTCGATTGCTTTCATGTATTCCCTGCAGACTGCTGCCTCTTCAGACAAGGTGTCAGATCCGGCGGGATTCGGTGGAGCGGTTCAGATCCTCGGCCTTGGGGATCAGTACGTCTGTCGTTCCGTGCCAGATCTGTCCACCTTCTGGGCGAGCAGGGATCGGCTCGGCCATGGTCAGCACCTTGATGGTGAGGATCCCGCTTCGGGAATCGGTCGGGAGTTCTATTGCGCCTCCGAGCACCTTCATGAGGGATGCATCCGCAACCCCGCCACTGGAACATGGATTCGTTGGTGCTTCACTGTGGAGCCCCGCTATGGCTGGGGAGGGTCCGACCGACGCCAGCAATCCACGGCGGGTTGGCTGTCCCGTTTCCAGATCTTCGAACCTGGCTGGCAGATCCTGATGGCCCACGGTTGGGCCAGCGGCTGGGTGGAATGGCAGCAACACTCCCCAGCTTCGGACGGGGTTTCCCACCGCCAGTTCCATCGGGTGCCCGCCTATGCGGAAAAGAACTGGGGCGGTTCCTTCCCGAGCAAATGGTTTTGGGTGCAGTGCAATGCGTTCGAACAGGAGCCGGATCTCAGCCTCACTTCCGGTGGCGGGATCAGAAGGGTGCTGGGGAAACGGGAATCCGTGGGCATGGTGGGGATTCATCACCACGGAAGTTTTTATGAGTTCGTGCCCTGGAACGCCTGCGTGAGCTGGCAGGTGGATCCTTGGGGTTGCTGGCGCATCCGGGCGGAGCAAGAGAACTATCGCGTGGAGCTGCTGGGCACCTGCGCCGACCCCGGCGTTCTGGTGCAGGTGCCCACGGCTGCCGGGCTTCAATTTCTCTGCCGCGACACGTCCCGGGGCGAGCTGAGCCTGAAGCTATGGCGCCGGCGGGGCCGGACTTTTGAGTTGATTCTCAAGGCCAGCAGCCGTCAGGCGGCTCTGGAGGTGGGTGGAGAGGATTGGACCCAAAGCTGGGTGAAGCAGGTCATCTAAGTTGCCGACGCGGGTCGAACAGTGAATAAGCGACATGACTGGTGGATGGCAGTGTCGTGGGTCTGTTTCGCCGAACAGGACATGGCCGGATCATGTCCTTTCTCGCGGCAGTATGCGAGGGGCTCCACCAGGCTCTGGATGCCTCCTAAACACCTGGCCGTGTGACACACGGGAAGGGGCTTCTTCCGCTCAGAGGGCGGCTTAGAAAGGAGCAAAGCCGGTAGAATGCCGAAATTGAAACATCTTGGAGGCAATACATGTCGCACAGATGCCATCGCCATCGAGCTACATGACGACACCTCGTCGCTTGCTGATCCCATGGCCCCATCCCAGGCAGCGCTGATCTTTCGTGGCGGCACGATCCTCACCATGGTGGACGCCCGGCCCCGGGTGGAGGCCGTGGCGATCGCCGCTGGACGCATCCTGGCCGCCGGGACGGAAAACGACGTGATGGCGGCCGCCGGAGAGGCTGCAGAGGTGGTCGACCTGCAGGGCCGCACCCTGATGCCCTCCTTCATTGATGCCCACGGGCACTTCGCCAACGCGCTCCAGATCGTGACATGGGTGAACGTGTCGGGGGTGCCGGCCGGCCCCGTCACCTGCATTGCCGACATCCTGCGGGTGCTCGGCGAGCACGTGGAGGCGCACCCGGTGCTTCCGGGGGAGTGGATCATCGGCTACGGCTACGACGTGTCGAACCTCAGCGATGGCCGCCAGCTGAGCCGCGACGACCTGGATCCGGTGTTTCCAGCCAATCCAGTGATGCTGATCCACAGCTCCAACCATGGCGCCGTGCTCAATTCCGCCGGCTTCGCCGGGGTGGGCATTGACGCCACTACCCCCGATCCGGCAGGAGGTGTGATCCTACGCAAAGCGGGCAGCAGCGAACCCGACGGGCTGCTCATGGAAACGGCCTTCCTGCCGATCTTCGGGGCCATGCCCCAGCCCACGGAGGAGGAGCTGCTTGAGCGCTTCCACGCGGCCCAGCAGATCTATGTCCGCAAGGGAATCACCACCATCCAGGAGGGGGCCACCAACGCCAAGGACCTCAAGCTGATCGTGAAAGGAGGCCAACAGGGGCGGCTCTATCTGGATGTGGTGTGCCTGCCGCTGGTGCTGGAGGTGCCGAAGCTGGTGAAGGAGTATTTCCCGGATTTCACTGGCGGGCCCATGGAGCTGCCCGACACCGCAGACGAGTCGTTCGGCACCTACCACCACCGGGTGAAGCTGGCCGGCATCAAGTGCCTGATCGACGGCTCCCCCCAGGGCAAAACCGCCTTCTGGAGCCAGCCGCTGCTCACCGGTGGCCCCAACGGCGAGCCGGACTGGCGGGGTCAGCCCCTGTTTCCGCCCGAGCTGATCCACCAGATCGTCAAGGAGATCGCCGACAAGAACATCCCGATCTTCTGCCACTGCAACGGCGATGCCGCCATCGACCTGATGATCGATGCGGCCCGGGCCGCCGGCATCACCGCTGAGCAAGACAAGCGCACGGTGATCATCCACTCCCAGTTCATGCGGCCCGATCAGCTCGATGCCTATGCGGAACTCGGCTTTTCCCCGAGTTTCTTCACCGTGCACGCCTTCTTCTGGGGCGATGTGCACGTGGAGAATCTGGGCCGCGAGCGGGCCTATTTCCTCAGCCCGATGGCCTCGGCGATCGCCAAGGGGCTGCACTGCTCAAACCACAACGACTTCTCGGTGACGCCAATCGAACCCATGCGGATGATCTACACGGCAGTGGAACGGCTCTCCCGCAAGGGGGAGGTGATCGGCCCCGATCAGCGTGTGAGCCCCTGGCAGGCCCTGAAGGCGCTCACGATTGAAGCAGCCTGGCAGATCCGCGAGGAGGGGGAAAAGGGCACCATCGAGGCGGGCAAGCTCGCCGATCTGGTGATCCTCGACGCCGATCCAACCACCAGTCCCACCGCCAAGATCTTGGACATCGCCGTGGTGGAGACCTTCAAGGAAGGCAAGAGCGTCTACCGGGCTCCGGCCAGCTCCTGAGCCCCCTTCCGCCCCATGAGTTCCACCCCTTCGCCGGGGCTCCCCACACTGCCTACGGCCTTGCCCTTCACCGTGCTCGGCGGCTACCTCGGCGCCGGTAAAACCACCCTGCTCAACCACCTGCTCGCCGATGCCGATGGGCTGCGCATCGCCGTGCTGGTGAACGATTTCGGCAGCCTCAACATCGACGCCGCCCTGGTGCGCGCCCATGCGGGCGACACGATCGAGCTGGCGAATGGCTGCCTCTGCTGCTCCCTGGTCAGCAGCTTTGCGGAGGTGCTCAGCCAGGTGAAGGCCCGCTCCGCAGAGTTCGACCACGTGGTGATCGAGGCCAGCGGCGTGGCCGAACCGCTGCGGGTGGCCCAGATGGCCCAGGGCTTTGGTTTCCCGATCGATGCCCTGCTGGTGGTGGTGGACGGGGAGCGGATCGAACGGCAGGCGGCCGATAAATATGTGGGCGATGTGGTGCGGCGCCAATTGCGCCAGGCTGATCTGCTGCTGCTGAACAAGCTGGATCTGATCAGTGAGGAGCAACGGGCCGCCCTGCCGGGATACCTGGAGGCCGTGGCCCCGGGGGTGCCCCAGGTGGAGATGGTGCGAGGGCAAGTGCCCCTGGCCCTGGTGCTGGGCCGCCACCACGGAAGCACCCTGCCCAGCCCCCTCTCCGATGCCCTGCCCGGTGCCCCCTTGGATGCCCCTGGGGAGGCCCATCGCCATGGCGAGCGGTTCGAAACCTGGACCCTCACCCAAGACAGGCCCCTCAGCCGCCAGGCGCTGGAACGCTTCGCCAGTGAGATACCGGAGGGAATCGCCCGGGCCAAGGGGTTTGTGGTGTTGGCGGAAGCGCCGGAGCAGCCCCAGCTGTTTCAGCTGGTGGGCAAGCGCTGGAGCCTCCAGCCGCTCAAGGCCGGCAGCATCCTTCCCGGAAGCCAGCTGGTGCTGATCGGACGCAAGGGGGCTGCCACGGCCGCTGGCCTCCAGGAGCTCCTGGCGACTGGCAAAGGGCCCGAGCACTGCTAACAGACATCTGGACCCCTCCCCCCGCCGCCTGTTCCAGATGTCCACCACCAGCGCCTCAGGCCTCCCCATTGAGCAGCTCACGGTGTATCGGGCCCGCCGCATCCGCACCATGACCGACGCCATGCCCACCGCCGAGGCGGTGGCGGTGGCCAACGGCCGGATCGTGTCGGTGGGAACCCTGGAGAGCCTGGGGCCCTGGCTGCGTCGCTTTCCCCACAGCATCGACGACAGGTTCGCCGGCGATGTGCTCTTCCCGGGGCTGATCGATCCCCATGTGCACCCGTCCTTGCCGGCGGTGACCACCCAGTTTCCCTTCCTCGCCCCAGACAACTGGACCCTCCCCAGCGGCACCTTCCCCGGCGCCACCACCCCCGAGGCCTATCTCACCCGGCTGAAGGAGCTCTACGGCCAACACCAGGATTGGAGCGTGCCCTTCATCGTCTGGGGGTTCCATCCGCTCTGGCATGGCGACCAATACCGCACCCAGCTGGATGCGCTCTTCCCCGAGAAACCCGTGGTGCTCTGGCACCGCTCCTTCCACGAGCTGATCCTCAACACCCCCGCCCTGGAGTGGTTTGGCCTGCGGGAGGAGGAGGTGCGCGGGCGGCCGGAGTGCGACTGGGACCGGGGCCACTTCTGGGAGAACGGCGCCCAGCCCCTGGTGGTGAAGCTGGGACCGGTGATCTTTGATCCAGAGCGCTATGGGGCTGGCATGCGCACGTTCTTTGGCCTATGCCAGCAAGCGGGGGTCACCACCGTGCTCGACATGGGCATCGGCATCTTCGGCGATGCGGTGGGCGAGATCGCCCTGATCCGCGAGGTGGCTGAAACCAACCAGGTGCCCTGCCGCGCCATCCTCACCCCCACCACGGTGGATTTTCTGGCCCGCGGCATCCGCCCCGCTGATGCACTGGCCCAAGTGGACGAGTGGAGCCGAGGCAACAGCCGCCGCGTGTTTCTCGATCGCCACTTCAAGCTCCAGGTGGATGGGGCGATCTTCGGCGGCCTCTCCCAGGTCGGCTTCCCCGGCTACATCGACGGCCACGGGGGCCAGTGGATGGCCCCGCCTGAGGTGCTTCAGGAGTTCGCCGAGGCCTTCTGGCTGGCGGGGCACCAGTTGCACGCCCACATCAACGGAGATCTGAGCGCCGACCTCTACCTCGACATCCTGCACCATCTGCACGAGCGCAAACCGCGCTTCGGCCATCGCACCACCCTGGAGCACTTCGCCTCCACCAACGAAGACCAGTGCCGCCGGATGAAGGAACTGGGGATGCTGGTGTCGGCAAATCCCTACTACCACCACATCCTCTCGGATGTGTTCAGCGAACAGTGGCTGGGCAACGACCGGGGCTCGGAGATGGTACGCCTCGGCATGTTGGAGCGGCTCGACATCCCCTTCACCTTGCATTCGGATTGTCCGATGGCGCCGCTCTCCCCCCTCACCCTGGCCTGGGCCGCAGCCAATCGAGTGACAATCAACGGCCATCTGACGTGCCCTGAAGAGAGGGTGAGCCTGCATGCCGCCCTGCGGGCGATCACGATCGATGCGGCCTGGATCCTGCGAAAGGAAAGCGAGATTGGCTCGATCCGAGCTGGCAAACTGGCGGACTTCGCCGTATTGGCGGAAGATCCCTACGATGTTGGCGCCGAAGGCCTCCGCGATATCGCCGTGAAGGGGGTGGTGTTCGAAGGGGAGGCCCATCCGCTCTGAGGCCTGCCCATGCCTAATCCCACCTTCCAGGTTACAGCCTATTTCGACTACAGTGCCACCTTCCTCTGGGCGCTGAGCGGTGCCTTGCTAGCGGCACGCAAGGGCTATGCCATTCCCGGCATCCTCACCGTGTCGTTCGTGTCGTCTGTGGGGGGAGGCCTGTTGCGAGATGGGCTGTTTCTCCAGAACGGCCCGCCGATGGTGGTGCGCACCCCGGGCTATCTCGGACTGATTGGTGCCGCGGTGGTCGTGATCCTCACGAATGAACAGCCCGGCATTGCCGCCCGCCTGGTTTTGCCGATCCTACGGACGCTGCCCCTGAACGCCAGGCAGGGAGACTGGGGTCAATGGCCATGGTGGATGACGTCTACTCTGCTGAACAGTGCCATGGCTGAGGCGCCCACCCCGCCGCTCCAGCGACGCCTCCAGGCCGATCTCTCCCAGCTGGCCCGGCCGCGCCATGCCCAGTGGAACCCCCTGGGACTCCTGGCCGTACGCCACCTCGTGCAGGAGCGGATGAGGGGGCTGGGCGAGCTGGAGGAACACGCCTTCGGGCAAGGCACCAGCCGAGGGGTGAACCTGATCCTCCGCCTGCCTGGCCGGCAGCCCCGCCTCTCTCCACTCCTGGTGGGCGCCCATTACGACGGCCCGCCCCAATCCCCCGGCGCCGATGACAACGCCACAGGGATGGCGGTGCTGCTGGAGCTGGCCCGCCGGTGGAGCGAGGAGCGTCCCAGGCGACCCATCTGGCTGGTGGCCTTCGACCAGGAGGAGGAAGGCCTGCTGGGCAGCCGGGCCCTGGCCACAGAGCTCCGCGCGCGAGGGCAGGCAATCCATCTGATGGTGAGCCTGGAGATGCTGGGCTACACCAGCCCCCACCAGCGCTATCCGCTGGACGCCATGCGCTGGCTCTATGGCACCCGAGGCAATTTCCTCGCCCTGGTGGCCAATGGCCGCTCCCTCCCTCTCCTTCCTGGCCTGGCCAGGCGCCTGGGCCGCCACGTGAGCACCAAGGTGCTGCCCGTGCCCCTGCGGGGCCGCCCCCTGCCCGACACCCGCCGCAGTGACCACAGCCCCTTCTGGGATCAGGGCTACAACGCCCTGATGGCCACCGACACGTCCTTTCTGCGCAACCCCCACTATCACCAGCCCAGCGACACCCTCGCCACCCTCGACATGCCCTTTCTGACGAGGGTGTGCGAGGGGCTCCATGCCGCCTTGGATCCGCTCTGAAGACTCGGGGCCGGGCGCGTGTCGCAGACGGTGAAACACACCAGAGCCCCCACTGCTGAATCAAGGGCCCTCGCCAAAAACCAAGGGATCGCAGCCCATGGCGCCCCGTGACCTCCACCAGCCGCTGCAAATCCCCATACGATCGGCCCATCGCCAAGGTTGGCTCCATGGTTGGCCCCTATGCCACGTTGCGCGCCCTGGTGAGCGCCCCCCAGAGCACCCGGGGCATCGCCATCGGCAACCTGATGCCAGCGGCGGCCCAGGAGGCCCTCTCCAGCCAGGGGCTTGCTCTCGCCGCCGAGGCCACCTCGGCCATCGACCGACTCCTGCTGCAGGCCACAACGGACCGCGCTGACCAGCCCTCCCTGCTGAGCCTGCGCTGCCGGGCCAGCCATCCGATCGAGCAGCAGGTGCGCAGCCTCCATGGCCGCTGGGGGGAGAGCCACCGGCTGGATTTGTTGGAAATGGCCAGCCGGGTGCTGGACGACGATGGCCGCCTGCTGTCCTGGGCCGCCCCCGGGGAGGCTGAAGGGCACGTGCCTTTCAGCCTCCAGGTGTTGGGCGATTGGCGACCCGAGGTGGCGGGCCTCGATCGCTGGTGCCGGGTGCGGGTTCAGAGCGACCCCGGCCTGCGCCAGCTTCTGCTCAGTCATGGCCTGCTGCTGATGGGCCCCTGGGCCCTGCTCGCTGCGGCCAGCCGCAGGCGCGTGGAGGCGGCCTGGCACGCCTATGGGCAGGGGAGGTTCACAGCCACCACTGCCAGCGAACTGCATGCTCGCTACCAAAGCCTCTACCGGACGGCGAAAGAGGCCCATCGGGCGCGCTTCGGGCGCAGCCGGGGCTGGACGCCGGATGGGGCCTTCCTGCTGCACCTGCAGCCGGAAACACCTCCCGGCGAGACGCTGGATCAGCTCCAGGCCATCGCCATGGCCCTGCGGCGCTTCGGGCTGGAGGGTCCTTCCCCGCACCCGGACCAGGCCATGAACGTCACCAATGGGGACGGCGAAGACCACGACGAGCTGGCGGCCTTTGCAGCCCGGATCGATCCCGCCCTGCAGCGGGCCTGCCAGCACCACCGGTCCGTCATCGTGCGGGGACGGGGCGAGGAGGCCCGCCTGCTCCACTGTCTGTGGAAGGCCTATGGCGAGGGGCTCAGCCAGAGGGCCATGGCCGACTGCTGCGGCTGCAGCCAGGCCATGGTGTCGCGCCGGCTGCAGCTCCAGCGCCAGGCCATCGCCATCGCCACCACGGCGGCCCGAGAGCTGGGGCGCCATCCCGTGCTGGCCAGCCGGCTCGCCACCACGGCCGACTGGGAGCGTCTGGTGGCGGCCCTCAGCGCGCACCTGCTTGCCGCTCCCCCCGAGGGTCAGCAACCGCGGCTGGCCCTCTGGCTGGAGCTGGCGACCCTCCCCGGCCGCTGAGATCCCCGGCCACCCCCCAACCCGCTGTTCCCTCATCCCCACCATGACCGCTCCCGACCCCGTCGCCGATGACGACCCGATCGTCGTTGACCTGGACGACGATGCCATCCCCCTCTCCGACCTCGCACCCGCCGAAGCAGGCCCCCGCGCCTTAGCGGTGCTGGCCCTTCAGGAGCAGATGGCCTCCATCGGCCTGAACCTGCCCCTGGGCCCCAGCCTCCACCTCAACGACCCGGTGCGCCTGCTGGTGCTCAATGGCTTCCGGGTGCAACTCGTGGAGGCCCCCTACGGCGCCGACCTCCTCCAGGCCGATGCCGGCCCCTGGCAACAGACCGCGGGGGCGCCCCACTTCCTGCTGGCGGCCTGGGTAGACGAAGACCTGCAGGTGGTGCGGTTCCCCGGGGTGCTGACCCACGACGAGGTGGGCCAGCTGGCCAAGACCGGAGCCGAGACCCTGGCGCTCCCACTGGAGGGCTTCCGAGGCGGTGTAGACCGCCTGCTGTCGTTGGTGCAGCTGCTGGATCCCCAGACCATGGCCCTGCGGGGCCTGGCCCCGATTCCAATCGGCCGCTGGCTGCAGGGGGTTATTGACGATGGGCTGCTGGCTCTAGGTGCCCGGCTCCAACCCCCTGCCGGGGTGGTGTTTCGCCATGGGGGCGGAAGTCACGACAGCGACGGTGATGCCCTGGCGGTGTTGGCCATCCCCCTGGGGGTGGTGGGCGACAGCATCTGCTGGGGGGAAGCCCGGGCCGGGGCCGTGGAACGGTTTCAGCTGCAGCTGATTCCCTTCGGGGAGGGCGACTCCGGCCCCAACCGCCTGCGGGTTCGCCTCCTACCCCAACTGGCGGGCGACGTGCTTCCCGATGGGTTGCGGCTGGTGGCCGGACCCCGGGCGGCGGTTTCCGCCCTGAGCCAGGGATTGGAGCTTGAGGTAGAAGGGACCCCGGCGGCGATCCAGATTGCGGTGGAATGGAAGGGCGAACAGTTGCGGCTGCCGCCCCTTCTCCTGCCCCCCGCCGGCGCCCAGGCCCCGCCCCATGCCGACCGTTGATCTCAACCTGCAACCGTTCGGCAACCCAGGCTCGGAACCGGAGCAGCTGGCCGCCCTGGTGGTGAGTCCCGCCCTGCAGGCCAGCTTCAGCTTGTCGCCCCCCGCGGGCCTGCAGGCGCTGTATCAGGCCTGGCTAGCCCGGTTTCTGCAGCACCACCACCTGCTCCACCAGATCGCCCGCGGAGGGGCCGTGCCCGAAGCCGTGGTGGACGACTACGGCCAGCGGCTGCACAATGCCCTGCAGCAATGGTTCACCGGCACGGAGTGGGGGCCCCTGCACCGGGCCCTGCGCCTCCACCCGGGCAGCCCCCTGCGCCTTCGCTTCGCCCCTTCCCTGCGGGCCATGGAACTGTGGCCCTGGGAGGAGCTCCCCCTCGACAGGGCCCTCTGGCGCCTGCCACCGAGCGATCCAGCCCTGCCCATCGCCGCGGAGCGCCAGCGGCGGGCCCGTCTGCTGCTGGTGGTGGGCCAGGAGGGCGACCTGCCCCTGGACCGGGAGATCCACACCCTGGAAGCCCTGGCCCAGCGGGGCCGGATCCACCTGGTGGCCCTTCGCGGAGCCCAGAGCCATCCGGGCCGGTTGCGGGAGTGCCTGGAGGCTCCCCCGGGCTGGGATGGGCTGATCTTCCTGGGCCACTCCCACGCCGATCGAGAAGCGGGGGGCCTGCTCCAGCTGGGGGATGGGCAGTGGCTCAGTGGCGGCAGCCTGGAGCCCTCCCTGCGCAAGGCGGTCGACCATGGGCTGCAGCTGGCCCTGTTCAACAGCTGCAGCGGGGTGGATCTGGCCCATCGCTGCCTGGCGGCGGGTGTGGGCTGGGTGCAGTGCTTCCGCGAGCCCGTTCCCACGGAGGCCGCGGCCGCCGCCTTCACCGCCCTGCTGCGGGCCATGGAAGCCGGCAAATCCTTCACCACGGCCATGGAGGAGGCCTCCCACACCCTGCGGCGAGGCTCCTGGGCGGGAGCCCATGCTCTCCTCAGCGTCTACGGCCATCCAGAAGCCAGGCCCTTCCGACTGCCCCAGGCCCGGCAGCGGCTGCAGCGGCGGGAGCTGCTCGTGCTTGCGGCGGGCTCGGGGGCCGCAGGGCTGGTGGGAGCGGCCTCCGGCTGGGGGGCCAGGGGACAACAGGGTCAGCGGGAATGGCGGATGCTGACCTACCTGGGCCAGCAGGACGACAAGCTGATCGTGGCCCAGGCCCCCCGGCTGATGGCCGAACGGCTGGCCGAGCTCACGGAGGGTCGCTTCCGGATCCGCATCGAGCCCCAGCCAGAGCTCACCAGCTCGGAGATGTTCCGCCGGGTCAGCCTTGGGGAGGCGCCCTGCAGCACTGCGGACGTTTATTACGACAAGGTGCTGACGCCCCTGTTCTTCGCCAAGGCCATCCCCTTCGGCCTCACCCCAAGGGAGCAGACAGCCTGGCTCCATTACCGCCGGCGGCGGGAAGATGAATGGCCCTTTCACCAGAGCGTCTATCCGCGCATCAAGGTGCTCAACGACACCTTGAAGGGTCTCTGCTCCTTTCCCATTGCCTGCACGGGAGGGCAGATGGGGGGATGGTTCAAGCGGGAACTCCGCTCCATGGAGGATCTGCAGGGCCTGCGCATGCGCATCCCGGGGCTTGGTGCGGAGGTGCTCAACCGCTTCGGCGTCCGCACCGACACGGAACTCAACGCCGGCCGGGTGATCGGCCCCTCACAGATCGTGGAGCGATTGCGGGATGGCCGGCTGGATGCGGCTGAGTGGATCGGGCCCCACGACGATGAAGCCCTCGGCCTGCACGACCTGCGCGACCTGGGGCCGCTGTATTACTACAGCCCTGGCTGGTGGGAGCCCGCCACCACCACGGAACTGATGGTGAACAGGGAGGCACTGGCCGAGCTCAGCCCCCCCCACCGCGCGGCCCTGGAGACGGCCTGTGCCGACACCTATGCCCGCACCCTCCGCTCCTACGACCTCAAGAACATCACGGCGCTGGAGCGGCTGCTGCGCCAGGGTGTGCAGCTGCGGCGCTTCTCTCCCGAGATGATGGCGGCCTTCGAGGTGGCCTCCAAGGAGCACCTGGAGGAACTGGCGCGCCAAAGCCCCCAGACCTTTGGCCATGTCTATCGGGAGTGGACCTCGTTCCGGCAGCGCATCCGGGACACCCTGGCCATCACCCAGTTCCGTCCAAAGGACACCACCGGCTGACGCTTAGGGACGCCCCGCCCCCCAACGCTCCCGGTGCATCCAGCTGATCCAATCGGCGGAGATCTCCTTGGGGCAGGCCGCCTCGCATTCCAGGTGGCTGCTGCAGCTGCCGAAACCCTCCCGCTCCATCTGCCGCTGCAGCGCTTCAGCCCTTGTGCGGCGCTCCGGTTGCCCCTGGGGCAACTGGCCGAGATGGGCCAGCTTCGCCGCCACGAACAGGCTGGCTGAGGCATTGGGGCAACTCGCCACGCAGGCACCGCAGCCAATGCAGGTGGCCACATCGAAGGCGCTGGCCGCCTGCTCCTTGCCCACCAGCAGGCTGTTGGCCTCCGGGGCGTTGCCCGTGTTCACCGAGCAGTAGCCGCCCGCCTCCAGGATCCGATCGAAGGCCGAGCGATCCACCATCAGATCCTTGAGCACGGGAAAGGCCCGGGCTCGCCAGGGCTCCAGCACCAACACCTGGCCATCGCGAAACTGGCGCAAGTAGAGCTGACACACCGTGGTGGCCGCCGCCGGGCCGTGGGCCTGGCCGTTCACCAGGAAGCCGCAGGAGCCGCAGATGCCCTCCCGACAGTCGTGCTCAAAGCTGATCGGCGGCTCACCTGCACAGATGAGGCGTTCGTTGAGCACATCGAGGGCTTCCAGCAGGGAGAGATCTGGGCTCAGCCCCTCCAGCCGATGGCTCTCGAAGGCGCCGAGGGCCTCCCCGCTCGCCTGGCGCCAGATCCGGAAAGTGAGCGAGAGGGAAGAGGCCATCAGCGGTAGGAGCGAGCTGTTGGGGTGAGGGTGGTGTAAGTGAGGGGTTCGCTGTAGCGACGGGGTGCGCCCGCGCCGGTGTAGGCCCAGGCGGCGATGTGGGCGAAACGGCCGTCATCGCGGAGGGCTTCCCCCTCGGCGCTCTGGTGTTCTTCCCGGAAATGAGCGCCGCAGGATTCCTCTCGGGCCAGGGCATCTCGCAGCATCAGGTCGGCCAGGCCGAAGAAATCCTGCAGCCGCATGGCCTTTTCAAGCTCCTCGTGAATCCCGCGCGCGCGCCCGCCAGCCCCCTCCGCCACGGCCCCCTCGGCGGCAAAGCGCTGCCGCAACGCCTCCACCGCCTCGATCGCCTGCCGCAAGCGGGGGCCGGAACGACTGATGCCGCAGGCCTCGATCATCAGCAAGCCCAGCTCCCGGTGGAAGCCATCAACGGGCTGGCGGCCCCGCCCGGCAGCGGGCGGCGCGATCAGGCCCTGCAGGCGCGCTTCAGCCGCCGCCAGGGCTTCCCGGCAGGCGGGATGATCCACGCCCACCTCAGGATGGGCCGCCCCGGCCAACCAGGCCGGCACGGTGGCGGGCGCGATGAAATAGCCATCGGCCAATCCCTGCATCAGGGCACTGGCCCCCAGCCGATTGGCCCCATGCTCAGAGAAATTCGCCTCCCCCAACACGAACAGACCGGGGATCGTGCTCATCAGGTGGTAATCCACCCAGAGCCCGCCCATGGTGTAGTGGGGGGCGGGATAGATGCGCATCGGCGTGGAACGGGGATCGTCTCCCGTGATCCGCTCATACATCTCCAGCAGGTTGCCGTAGCGAGCGTCGATAGCACCCTTGCCATCGCGGCGGATGGCCTCCCCCAAATCGAGATACACGGAACGGCCGCCCGGACCCACCCCCTGCCCCGCCAGGCAGAGCTCCCGAGCCCGGCGGGAGGCCACATCCCGGGGCACCATGTTGCCGTAGGTGGGGTATTGGCGCTCCAGAAAATAATCCCGTTCCTCCTCCGGAATCGCCTCGGGTGGGCGGCTGTCACCGGCCAACAGGGGCAACCACACCCGGCCATCATTGCGCAGGCTCTCGCTCATCAGGGTGAGCTTGCTTTGGTAAGCGTCGCCGCTGGGAATGCAGGTGGGGTGGATCTGGGTGAAGCAGGGATTAGCAAAGCAGGCGCCCTTGCGGTAGGCCCGCCAGATGGCACTGGCATTGCTCTTCACCGCATTGGTCGAGAGGTAGTAGACATTGGAGTAGCCACCACTCGCCAGCAGCACGGCATGGGCGGTGTGCACTTCCAGCTCTCCCGTGATCCCGTGGCGGCACACCACCCCCCGGGCCACCCCATCCACCGTGATCAGCTCCACCATGTCGCGACGGGGCAGCAACATCACCCGACCCGCCTCCACTTGCCGCAACAGGGCCTGAACGGCCCCATAGAGCAGCTGCTGGCCGGTCTGGCCCCGGGCGTAGAAGGTGCGGCTCACCAGGGTGCCGCCGAAGCTGCGGGTGGCCAGGGTGCCCCCATACTCCCGGGCAAAAGGCACCCCCTGGGCCACGCACTGGTCGATGATGGCCGTGCTGAGCTCCGCCAGCCGGTGGCAGCCCGCCTCCCGGGCCCGGAAGTCGCCCCCCTTCACCGTGTCGCGGAAAAGCCGCTCCACGCTGTCGCCGTCGTTGGCGTAGTTTTTCGCCGCATTGATGCCCCCCTGGGCCGCCACGGAGTGGGCGCGTCGAGGGCTGTCGTGATAAGTGATCAGGGTCACCGGATAGCCCTGCTCCGCCAAGGAGGCCGCGGCGGACGATCCCGCCAGGCCACTGCCCACCACCAGGATCTTGAGGTGCCGCCGATTGGCCGGGCTGATCAGGGGCAGTCCATCTCGGGTGCGCTGCCAGGCGGTGGCCAGGGGGCCCTCGGGCAGCCTGGGATGCAAGGGAGGAGCTGCGCTCATGGCAGGCCCCGCTGCAGCAGGGCAAAGGGCAACAGGCTGAAGCCGGTCCCGATGAGCAGGGCCAGGGCCCGCCCCCCCCAGCGAATCGGCCGGGCGTTGCGAGGATCCAGCAGGCCGAGGCGCCGATGGGCACTCTCCTGCCCATGGGCCAGGTGGAGCGCCACCGCCAGGCCCGCCAGGGCGTAGAGGCCGAGCCAGTAGGGCTGGTGCAGCACGGCGCCCAGGGCGGCCAATTCCTCCCCGGCGGCGGGGCGATGCAGGCGCAGCTGGGCCAGATGCACCACCAGGAACACCAAGAGCAAGGCTCCGCTCCAGGGCATGAGCCGGCCGGCGAGGGAGGCATAAGGTTCCATTCCCCCCTCCCGACGACTGCGCAGCGCGCCCGCAACGGCACCGCGGGCGGCCCGGTTGGCCAGGGCCCGTGCCAGGGCCTGCAGGGGATGGGCCAGCAGCAGAACCAGCAGGCCCATCTCCGCCACCGGCAGCCAGGCCGCCTGGTGAAGGGCGGTGGCATAGCGCTCGAAGGCCGGCCCATCCCACCAGGCCAAGCCGAGGCCCGCCAGATGGGCCACCAGAAACAGCACCAGCAATAGCCCGGAGGCGGCAATGCCCAAGCCGGCTCCCACCACAACAGGGGCCATTATCGCGAGACGGCCGGAGCACCGCGCTGCCATGGGAAGCTGATCAGCCTCCGCTGGGGAAGCCCCTGAGCCGCGCGCGACGCACCATCCTCTTCAGCGCCTTTCTCACCCTGCTCAACGACAGGCTGGGGGAGACCCTGATCTTCCCCCTGCTGCCCTATCTGCTGGCCAACCTCACCAACGACGGCAGGGTGCTGGGCCTGCTCAGCGGCAGCTATGCCCTGGCGCAGTTTGCCTTCACGCCTCTGATCGGCGCCCTCAGCGACCGGTTTGGCCGCAAACCGGTGATCACCCTCTGCGTGGCGGGTTCTGTGGTGGGTCTGGGGCTCTTTGCCCTCACCCTGAGCCTGCCCTGGCAGCGGCTCTGGCCCAGCGCTACGGCCGCGGGGGTGCCCCTGACCCTGCTGTTCGTGGCCCGCCTCATCGATGGGGTGAGCGGCGGTACCGCAGCCACCGCCACAGCCGTTCTGGCCGACATCACCCCCCCCGAACGGCGGGCCAAGGCCTTTGGGCTGATCGGCGTGGCCTTCGGGTTGAGCTTCATCATCGGGCCGGCCCTGGGCGGCCTGCTCTCCGGGGTATCGCTGCAACTGCCCCTCGCCATGGGCGTGGGATTTGCGGTGTTCAACCTGCTGATGGTGCTGACCCTGTTGCCGGAAACCCATCCACCTGAGGCCCGCAAGCCCATGCCCACCCCACAGGAGCTGCAGCCCTGGCATCAGCTGGTGCGGGTGTTGGGCCATCCCCAGGTGGGTCGGCTGTGCCTGGCGTTCTTCCTATTTTTCTTTGCCTTCAACAGCTTCACCGGGATCCTGGTGCTCTATTTCAAGGAGGCCTTCGGCTGGGGGCCCCAGCTCGCCTCCGGAGCCTTTCTGGTGGTGGGGGTGGTGGCCATGGTGGTGCAGGGAGCGCTCATCGGCCCCCTGGTGAAGCGGTTCGGAGAAACCCGCCTCAGCCTGGCGGGCCTGGGTTTCGCCTGGATCAGCTGTCTGCTGATTCCTCTCACCCGCCCTGCTAACGCCATCCCCCTGGCCTTTATCGCTGTGGCAGGCCTGGCCCTGGGCACCGGCCTGATCACCCCCTGCCTGCGCTCCCTGGTGTCGCGACGCCTGGATGAGGGGGGGCAGGGGGCGGCCCTGGGCAGTCTGCAGGGCTTGCAGAGCCTGGGAAGTTTCCTGGGGCCTCCCCTGGCGGGCCTGGCGTATGAGGGCCTGGGGCGGAGCAGCCCCTTCTGGTTGGGGCTGGGGCTGCTCCCCGTGGTGGCCCTGCTGGTGGGGGGTCGAGCGACCCCAGGCCGCTCTGTCCTTTGATGGCCATGCCTGAGAGCACGTGGGCCCAACGGCAGGCGAGAGCGTTTCGGTAATGGAAACGACCTACAAAAGGTGATCTTGCGCACGCAAAGGCGCCAGAAGGTCATTGCTACGGTGACGAAAAGGTTGGGTTGTGCCCCGCCATAAACGCCTCATCCACCTGCGGCCGGAAGATTCCATGAGCCAGGCGAAACTTGCAGCGGTTGTGGCGCCTGAGCTTTACATCAATCGAGAACTAAGCTGGATCGCCTTCAACCAGCGGGTGCTGGCCCAGGCCCTGGATCCGGAGGTGCCCCTGCTGGAGCAGGCCAAGTTCAGCGCGATTTTCAGCAACAATCTCGACGAATTCTTCATGGTGCGGGTGGCTTCCCTGAAATCCCAGCAGGAGGCCGGCGTCAACACCCTTAGCGATGATGGACTCACCCCCCTGGAGCAGCTAGAGGCCATCCAAAATCACCTGCGTCCCCTGCTGGAGTTGCAGCAGCAGCACTATCGGCTATCGCTCAAACGCCAGCTAGCAGAGCACGGCATCTATCTGCTGGATTACGTGAAGCTCAACAAACGGCAAAAAGAATGGCTGAGCAACTACTTCCGCACCGAAATCTTTCCGGTGCTCACGCCTCTGGCCGTGGATCCGGCCCATCCCTTCCCGTTCATGAGCAACCTCAGCCTGAACGTGGCGGCTCTGATCCGCGATCCTGAATCCGGGCAACAACAATTCGCCCGCGTGAAAGTGCCACAGAAAATCCTGCCGCGCTTTGTTCTGCTGCCTAACAATCTCTGCGAACGCAACCCCACCCCTGTGTTTGTGGCGGTTCCCCTGGAGCAGGTGGTGGCCTTCAACCTGCAGTTGCTCTTCCCCGGCATGACGGTCGAGGGGCATTACTTCTTCCGCATCACGCGCGACGCCGACCTTGAACTGAGGGATCTGGAGGCGGACGACCTGATGGAAGCCCTGCAAGAGGGGCTGCGCAAGCGAAGGCTGGGAGGAGAAGTGGTGCGGCTCGAAGTAGCCAATGAGATGCCGGAGGAAGTGGTGCGGCTGCTGATGGAGGGCGCCGATGTGGAGCCGGAAGACGTCTACCGCATCAACGGCCCCCTGGGCCTCGACGATCTCATGCACCTGCTCAGCATCCCCCTGCCTGAGCTCCGGGACGCCCCCTACAAGGGGCGTACGGCTCCAGCCTTAATGCGGGCACAGAAAACATTGCTGGAAGATGGCTCGATTAAGCCGGAGGAATTTCAGAGCATCTTTTCTGTGATCCGGCGGGGCGATGTTCTCCTCCAGCACCCCTACGACCTCTTCGCCACATCGGTGGAGGAGTTGCTCAACCAGGCCGCGGAAGATGCCTCGGTGCTGGCGATCAAGATGACGCTCTATCGCACCTCCAAAGATTCCGGCGTGATCGCCGCCCTAATCCGGGCCGCCGAAAATGGCAAGCAGGTGATGGCTCTGGTGGAGCTCAAGGCCCGCTTCGATGAAGACAACAACATTCAATGGGCACGCCAACTGGAGCGCTCAGGGGTGCATGTGGTGTACGGCGTGATTGGGTTAAAAACCCACACCAAGGTGCTGCTGGTGGTGCGCCGTGAGAAGAAAAGTTTACGCAACTATGTGCACATCGGCACAGGCAACTACAACTCTCGCACCTCGAATCTGTATACCGATTTCGGGCTGCTGAGTTGCCGGCCCGAATTCGGAGCCGACCTGGTGGAGCTCTTCAATTACCTCACCGGGTTTTCCAAGCAACAAAGTTTCCGTAAATTGCTTGTGGCGCCTGTCACGTTGCGCAAGGGCATGGAAGCCTTGATCCAGAGGGAGATCGACCATGCCAAGGCAGGGCGGGGGGGACATATCCGGGCCAAAATGAATGCCTTGGTGGATCCAGCCATCATTGCCCTGCTCTATGAGGCCGCCCAGGCCGGGGTTGTCATCGAACTGGTGATTCGGGGGATGTGCAGCCTGCGGCCAGGTTTGCCGGGTTTCAGCGACACGATTCGGGTGGTGAGCGTGATCGGCCGCTTCCTGGAACATTCCCGCCTGTTTTGGTTTGGCAACGGCGGCACTCCAGAGGTGTTTATCGGCAGCGCCGACTGGATGCCTCGCAACCTGGATCGCCGTGTGGAAGCAGTAGCACCCATCGAGGAACCGCACCTGATCAAGGAACTGGAAAGCGTGCTGGAGCTCTACCTGAACGACGACGGGGCCTGGCACATGGCCGCCGACGGCACCTATGGGCAAAAGCCCAGCGAGGGCAAGCCCAAACGCGCCCAGAACACGTTGATGAAACGCTGGCGAGGCGGTCTGCAAGCCATCAGCAAGCAAGCTCCAGGCTTGCCTGGCTAGGCCTGCAAGCCAGACTGAGTTCGCGATTTAAAGGAACTCTGCAGTATTCAAACCACTCTGCAGCCTCAGATCTGCTAAATTCCGAGCCAAATTCAATCGGAGGAGCAGGGTGATGGGGATCCCTCTGCATTCCGCTCGGCCTTCGGCTGGCGTCTTTGACGAAGCCGGGTCTGCGGAGCAATTTAATGAGGCAGCTGTCGATCCTGGCATCAGCCCTGCTCTCCGGGCTCCTCTGCGCCAGGGGGTTTCAAAGGGCTCAGGTCGCCTCAATACCGACTCCATCGGCTGGTATCTCGGTACCATTGGCAGGGTGCCCCTGCTCACGCCCGCCGAGGAAATTGAGCTGGCCCATCACGTGCAAAAGAGCAAAGCTCTTTTGGAGTTGCCGGCGGAGGATCTCACCTCCCGCCAGAAACGACAGATCCGCATGGGCCAACGGGCTCGTGATCGCATGATGGCCGCCAACCTGCGCCTGGTGGTGAGTGTGGCCAAGAAATACCAAAACCAGGGGCTGGAGCTGCTCGATTTGGTTCAAGAAGGTGCCATCGGCCTGGAGCGGGCAGTGGACAAATTTGATCCAGGAATGGGCTACAAGTTTTCTACTTACGCCTATTGGTGGATCCGCCAGGGCATGACCCGGGCGATTGACAACAGCGCCCGCACCATTCGCCTACCGATTCACATCAGCGAGAAACTCTCCAAGATGCGTCGCATCACCCGGGAGCTCTCCCATCGCCTGGGGCGCCAGCCCAATCGTCTGGAACTGGCCCATGGGATGGGGATGGAGCCTGAGGAGCTGGAAGAGCTGATGGCCCAGACCGCTCCCTGCGCCTCCCTGGATGCCCACGCCCGAGGCGAAGAAGATCGCAGCACCCTCGGAGAACTGATTGCGGATCCAGCCAGCAACGGCCACCTGGATTCCATGGACAGCCACCTCCAGAAGGAGCACCTCACCACCTGGCTGTCCCAGCTGAATGAGCGGGAGCAGAAGATTCTCAAACTGCGCTTTGGTCTCGGCGGGGCGGAACCACTCACCCTGGCGGAAATCGGACGCCAGATCAATGTGTCCCGAGAGCGGGTGCGTCAGCTGGAAGCCAAAGCGATCATGAAGCTTCGTCTGATGAGCAACATGCAGCAGGCGGCGTGAGCTTCGGCCCCGGGAGCCCGCCCTGGTTGGGTCCCGCCTTGGTTAGCAGCTGGCTCGCCGTGCTGGCCATGCTGGCCTCCGTGGTGAAACAGCGCTGGCCCAACCAGCAGGAATGGAGCCGCAAGCTGGTGCACATCGGCACAGGCCCTGTGGTGCTGATCGCCTGGGCCTGCGCCATCGATCGGGCCATCGCCGTCCCCGTTGCCGGAGCCGTCACCCTGTTGGCGGCCCTCAACCATCGGCTGCGGATCCTTCCCGGCATTGAAGACATCGACCGGCACAGCTACGGCACGATCGCCTATGGCGCCTCCATCACCCTGCTGTTCTGGCTGTTCTGGCCCGCCCGGCCCGAGCCCGTAGTGGCCGGGGTGCTAACGATGGCCCTCGGGGATGGTCTGGCCGGGCTGGTGGGGCCACTGGTGGAGTCTCCCCGCTGGCAGGTGCTGGGGCAGACCCGATCCCTGGTGGGCACGGCCGTGATGGGGATCACCACGGCCGCCGTGCTCCTGGTGCTGGCCCTACTCCAGCCCGCCTCAGCCCCACCGGCCTGGGCCCTGCTGGCCATGGCCGCCGTGGCCACGGGGGTGGAGCAGTGGGCCAGCGCCGGGATCGACAACCTCACCGTCCCCCTAGCCGTGGCAGGGATGTGGGTGTGGCTGGGCTCCTAATTTCGCAACAGCCTTTCGCAACGGGCAGACCAATCCTCCGCCGTGCCGATCCCCGCCACCAGCAGGCGGCCCGCCGGTTCCTCCCGCAGGCGCATTTGCCACTGGCAGATCACCTCCGCCCGTTCCATCCACACGTCCATCACCGAGCGCTGGATGGCGTCCCGATCCCAATGGCGGCCCCGGGCGATGTCCAGCGCCCATGCAAGGAGGTCGTCGAGCTGAAAGGGCCGAAAGCCACCAAAGGCAGGGCCAATCAGGGAGGGGACGGCGGAAGGGGACGGCTGAGGTTGGAGGTTGCGTTGCTCGAGATAAAAAAGCTGCAGGGGATCGGTGACACCGCAGAACTGCAAGAGGTAGGTCAACTGCTTGCTGGCGGATGAATGCCATTAACCGTAAGGACGCCGCAGCAGAGTGATGTTCAAAGCAAACACTCTGATGGAAAAGCAACAAGTTAGCACTCGCAATTCATGAGTGCTAACTACACATAATTCCCATCTCAGACCGGAGCCAGCTCACGCTCCTGTGCGTCCTTCACAGACGCGGCCAGCTCCTCGAGGAGCTCCAGGGTGGTGGCCAGATCGATGCAGGCATCGGTGATGCTCTGGCCGTAGGTGAGCTGGGTGAGATCCGCCGGAATCTTCTGGTTGCCCGCCACCAGATGGCTTTCCAGCATCAGCCCCATCACATGCACCGAGCCATCCTTGATCTGCTGGGCCACGTCGCGGAGCACCTCGGCCTGGCGCCGGTAGTCCTTGTTGGAATTGCCATGGCTGCAATCCACCATCAGCCGTGCCGGCAACCCTTCCCGAGCCAGCTGGGCAGCCGCGGCCTCCACGGCCTCCCGCTCAAAATTCGGCCCCCCCTTGCCACCCCGCAACACCAGGTGGCCATCGGGATTGCCCGTGGTGGACACGATCGCCGCATCGCCCTGCTGGCTGATTCCTAGGAAATGGTGAGGTTTGGCCGCGGCCTCCATGGCATTGATGGCCGTGGAGGCACTGCCGTCGGTGCCGTTCTTGAAGCCGATGGGCATGGAGAGGCCCGAGGCCATCTCCCGATGGGTCTGGCTTTCGGTGGTGCGCGCGCCGATGGCGGTCCAGCTGATCAGATCCGCGATGTATTGCGGCACCACAGGATCGAGGAGTTCGGTGGCGGCGGGCAGATCCATCTCCGCCAGATGGAGCAGGAGCCCCCGGGCCCGCCTCAGCCCCGTGTTGATGTCGTAGCTGCCATCGAGGTGAGGATCGTTGATGAGGCCTTTCCAGCCCACGGTGGTGCGCGGTTTCTCGAAATACACCCGCATCACCACCTCCAGCTGGTCGCGGTGCTGACGGTGGGCCTTGGCAATGGCGGTGGCGTACTCCTTGGCCGCCTCCACATCGTGCACGGAACAAGGGCCCACGATCACCAGCAGGCGCTGGTCGCCCGCATGGAGAATGGCCTTGATGCGCTCCCGGGCTTGCTGCACCGTGCGGGCGCCCATCTCCGTGATCGGCATCTCCCGGTGCAGGGCCGCTGGGGGAACCAGGGGCCTGGTTTCCACGATGTGGAGATCGGAGGTGGGGATCATGGGCCTGCGGACCAACCGCGAGGAAGGCATCAAAGCACCCTAACGACCTGCGGTTACAAGGGCCCTGGGTTCGAGAGCGATCCCCCTCAGGCCTGGATCAAGCCTCCACCCAGCACTACCTCTCCGGCGTAGAACACGGCCGCCTGGCCAGGGGTGATCGAAAACTGGGGCTCGGCGAACTCCAACCGCACGCTCTGGGCCAGGCTGTCGGTGGGCACGAGCCGGGCCCTCTCCGGTGCGCTGCGGTAGCGCACCTGAACCTCCACCTCCACGGGCGCTTGCGGAGGCGCCATCGACACCCAGTTCACCGCTCCCACCACGCAGGTGTCCCGGGTGGCCTCGTGGCGCGGCGCCACCACCACCCTGTTGAGGGCCCCATCCAGCCGCACCACATGGAGCGGCTCGCTCCAGGCCACCCCCAGCCCCCGCCGCTGGCCCACGGTGAAGTGCTCGATGCCGTCGTGGTGGCCCACCACCATGCCGTTCTGCAGCACAATTTCTCCCTGGCGGGGGGGCAGATAGGCATCCAGGAAGGCCTTCATCGAGCCGTGGTGGTCCGCCAGGCAGAGGTCCTGGCTTTCCGGTTTGGCGGCGGTGCGCAAGCCCCAGCGGGCGGCCTCGAGGCGAGTGTCGGGCTTGGTCATCTCCCCAAGGGGAAACACCAGGGCGCCCAGCACTTCCTGGGGCAGGTCGTAGAGGAAGTAGCTCTGATCTTTCTGGCGATCCAGCCCGCGCAGGAGCTGATGGCGGCCCCTACCCTCCCCCGGCACAGGCAGGGGGTCGCTGCCCTCGGCATGGCGCACTCGGGCGTAGTGCCCTGTGGCCAGCCGGCCGATGCGGCGCTCGCTGCGGGCCCAGGCCAGCATGGGGCCGAACTTCACGGCCCTGTTGCAGCGGGAGCAGGGCAGGGGAGTGAGGCCGGCACCGTAGCCCTCCACCAGGAAGCTCACAATCTCCTTTTGAAAGTGCTCGCGGAAATCCAGAAGGTGGTGGGGGATGGCCAGCTGGTCGCAGATGGCCACCGCATCCACCAAGCCCTCGGCGCAGCAGGCGCCCTTGCCGCTCATCAGCCAGAGGGTGAGCCCCTCCACCTGCCAGCCCGCCTCCACCAGCAGGGCCGCCGTGAGGGAGCTGTCCACCCCGCCGGAGAGGCCCACCACCACCTGATGGTCGCCAGGCCATTGGCGCAGCCGCTCCAGAGTGGCGGCGCCAGCGGGGGTGCAGGGGCCTTCCGCTAGGGAAGTGTGGTGGGAGGATAGGGAAATCGGCAGAGCGCCATCTCCTCCCATGATGGAGCCCCGCGACTCGCCCCGCCGTGTCGGCCTCCCCCCCCTTTTCCCAGTCTCCTGGATGGATGCCAACAGCCTGGCCTTCTCGGGATGCGGACCACCTCTTGGTGACCAGCGCCCAGATGGCGGCCCTGGAGGGGGAGCTCTTCGCCAGTGGCCTGCCGGTGGAAGCCCTGATGGAAAAAGCGGCCCTGGCGGTGAGTCGGCGGCTGCTGGAGGGCTCCCCGAGCAACCCTGGGCTCCCGCTGGCGGCAGGGGTTGTGGTTTTGGTGGGGCCCGGGCACAACGGAGGGGATGGACTGGTGGTGGCCCGGGAACTGCACCTGGCTGGCGTTCCCGTGCGGCTGTGGTGCCCCTTTGAGCAGCGCAAGCCCCTGACGGAGCGCCACTGGAGCCATGCCCGCTGGCTGGGGATCCCCGTTCTGGAAGAGCCTCCCGATCCAAGAGATGGAGGCCTCTGGATCGATGCCCTGTTTGGCAATGGCCAGCGCCGGCCACCGGGAGAGGCGATCGAGAGCCTGCTGGGGGCCCGGGAGCTGGAGGGAGCAGGCGCCTTGCTGGCCATTGATGGTCCCACTGGCCTCTGCTTCGACACAGGGCGCGTGCTGGGACGGCAGGCCGCCCGAGCCGATCTCACCCTCTGCATCGGCCTCTGGAAGCAGGGCCTGGTGCAGGACCCAGCCCTGGGCTGGGTGGGCCGGCTGGAGCGGGTGGATCTGGGGCTGCCCAGGGCCCTGCTCGCCAGCCTGCCCCTGGAGCAACCCCTGGGCCTGGGCGGACCCGGTGGGGGACAGGACGACGGGGTGAGGGCTCCCAGGCCCAAGCCAGATCCCGCCGCCGGTAAATACGGGCGGGGTCGATTGCTGGTGATCGCCGGTAGCGACACCTACCGCGGCGCTGCCCACCTGGCCTTGGCAGGCGCCACAGCCTCGGGGGTGGGCAGTCTGCGAGCGGTCGTTCCCCCCCGAGTGGCAGACCACCTGTGGATGGTGATGCCCCATGTGGTTCTGGAGCAAAGGCCCCTAGCGGAAGGGGGTTTAGAGCGGCTGGATGCGGTGCTGGTGGGGCCAGGTCTGGGCCCACTGGCGGCAGGAGCCGGCGAAAGCGGGGATCGGGAGCCCTGGTGGGAAGACCTGCAGGCATTCCCGGGGCTGCTGGTGGTGGATGCCGATGGTCTTAACCGGATCCAGCCAACGTGGCTGAAAAGGCGGGCCGGCCCCACCTGGATCACACCCCATGCGGGAGAGTTCAGCCGGCTCTGGCCCGACCTGGTTGCCTTGCCAGCTCTTGAGGCTGCAGCTCAAGCTGCATCAGCCTGCGGTGCCACCGTGCTGCTCAAGGGAGCCCGCAGCGTCATCGCTGCAGCGGATGGACGGCGCTGGCAGCTCATGGATGCCTGTGGAGACGTGGCCAGAGCCGGCCTCGGAGACGGGTTGGCGGGGTATGCGGCTGGACTCGGAGCTCGCTACGGGGCGATGAAGGGGAGCCAACCCAATGCCAGCGGTTTAGCGGTGGCGGCACTGGATCACGCCATGGCTGGGTGCCGCAGCGAACAAACTTTTGGGCCAGGCAGGGCGACGCCCTTGGTCGTAGCAGAAGGGCTCGGGCAGGCCCCATTCCGATGAGAGGAACAGTCGAAGGGAATCAAGGGGCCATCAAGCGTTGCCGGGCAAGCACAAGTTGAGTCAGCACAATCGTGGCGGTGAACACACATGCGGGGAGGAGGCCCAGCCGCTGGCGCAGCCATCGCACCCAAAAACCAAACAACAAGGCTGCCGCAGGTAAGCCGACAAGAAAATAATATGGAGTGGAGAAGGGAGTGGAAAGGTCGGCTGCCAATGAGAAGAGAAAAACCAAAAAAAGGCCCGAGAGAAGATATCCCACGTCTCCACTCAAAAATGAACGAATACGCCCCCAGGCAAACAACCGAGTCTTCAACTTTGGCGCCACCAAGATAGGAACCAGGCAAAGCAGCAGCCCCAGAGAAGTGATGTAGGGAAGTTGCCGCGATACAACAGCCGCGGGGAACAGTCCCATGAGAAGATTGTTGAGTGTGCTCACTACAGGAACAACTTTGACCCAAGCATTGGTCTGAATTTGCTTATCTACCGTGCCGAAGAAGATCTGCAAAAGAGGCCATGCCAACAACAGAGCAGCAACAAAGATCGTGGGCAAGCGAGAGAAGCTAATCCGGCGCTCAAAGAAATCCCACACAAGAAGGATCATGGCGTAAAGCAACCCGTAATAGTGGGTCAGTCCAAGCAGCAAACATGATCCGTAAAACAGAAACTTCAATGCAAACCCTTGCTGAGGGGTCTCAGATCGGAGAGCCATGCTGGCAAGGATGGCAGCCGAAGCAAGGCAAACGATCAACGCGTAGGGGCGGACCGTGGCAGAAAAATAAGTGAATAAGGGATTAGACGCAATGAGTAGCAGGGGGGCAACAAAAGTGATCGGCCGAGAGCGAGAATGAAACAGTGTGAATAGAAGGATAGTCAGCAGTGCAAAGATATAAGAAAGCACGCGGAGTGAGTGGATGGTATCTCCCGCGATAGAGGTCCAAACCCTGATTAAAAGGTAATAAAAAGGAGGATGATTATCGTTGGTGAGAATATGTGCGACCAATTGGCCATAGGACTGCCGAATTGCTAGAAGCGTCCAATTCTCGTCCGGGTGGATCCCCCGGGGGGGCAGGAAGCGGAGGCCCCAGCTGAGCTGGAGGGACAGCACTGAAGCGATTAGAGCACGCCACCAAGGTGCATTGACGGCATTACGGTGCAGCATTTTTGGGGCGCAGCAACATTTTTGTTCACTTTATAGTCGTTTTAGTGTGGAACTATACAACTTTAGTGTGGAACTAAACAACTCACCGACCTCAGCCCCCAACAGTCGCCGTTGCCACCCAAGGGGGTTCGGCCAGCGCGGAGAATGGTGCCTCACGCCCTAAACGGAAAGGAGATGAGCGCCTCCCCCCTGGCCCCCGAAGACCTGTTGCCCACCTATCGGGCCGCCGCGCTCGAGCGGGAGGCCCTTGGAGTGCCCCCATTGCCGCTCTCCGCCCCCCAGGCCCAGGCCCTCACGGAGTTACTGCAGGCCCCGCCAGCCGGAGAGGCAAAGGTTCTGCTGCACCTGCTGAGCGAACGCATTCCCCCGGGGGTGGATGAGGCGGCCTATGTGAAAGCCAGCTGGTTGAGCGCCGTGGCCCAGGGCCAGGCCGTCTGCTCCTTGCTGAACCCGGTGGAAGCCGTGGGGCTGCTGGCCACCATGATCGGTGGCTACAACGTGGGCGCCCTGATCACTCTGCTCTCCAGCCCCGATCCCAGCATCGCGGAGGCCGCCGCCACGGGCCTGAGCCGCACGCTGCTCGTCTACGACGCCTACAACGAGGTGCTCGAGCTGGCTGAAAGCAATCCCTACGCCAGGCGGGTCATCGACAGCTGGGCCGCCGCCGAGTGGTTCACCAGCCGGCCGGATCTACCGGCCGAAATCACCGTGACGGTGTTCAAGGTGGAGGGCGAGACCAACACCGACGACCTCTCCCCCGCCACCCACGCCACCACGCGCCCGGACATCCCCCTGCACGCCCAGGCGATGCTCGAGACCCGCTTGCCCGGCGGCCTGGAGCTGATCGCCGAGCTCAAACAGAAGGGCCATCCGGTGGCCTACGTGGGCGATGTGGTGGGCACCGGCAGCTCGCGCAAGTCAGCGATCAACTCGGTGCTCTGGCACACCGGCACCGACATCCCCCACGTGCCCAACAAGCGCAGCGGCGGCGTGATCCTGGGCGGCAAGATCGCACCGATCTTTTTCAACACCGCCGAAGACTCCGGCGCCCTGCCGATCGAATGCGACGTCAGCGCTCTCCAATCGGGCGACGTGATCACGATCCGCCCTTACGCCGGCACGATCGAGCGCGCCGCCGGCGAGTCAAGCGCCGGCGAGATCGTGGCCAGATTCGAGCTCAAGCCGAGCACCATCACCGATGAGGTGCGCGCCGGCGGCCGTATCCCCCTGTTGATCGGCCGCTCCCTCACCGATAAGGTCCGTGCCCAGCTGGGGCTAACGCCCTCCGATCTGTTCATCCGCCCGGTGGCTCCGGCCGACACGGGCAAGGGCTACACCCTGGCCCAGAAGATGGTGGGCAAGGCGTGCGGCTTGCCCGGCGTGCGGCCCGGCACCAGCTGCGAGCCCCTGATGACCACCGTGGGCAGCCAGGACACCACGGGGCCCATGACCCGCGATGAGATGAAGGAGCTGGCCTGCCTAGGCTTCTCCGCCGATCTGGTGATGCAGAGCTTCTGCCACACCGCCGCCTACCCCAAGCCGGTGGATCTGAAAACCCACGCCGAGCTGCCCGATTTCATCAGCTCCCGCGGCGGCGTGGCCCTGCGCCCCGGCGACGGCATCATCCACAGCTGGCTCAACCGCATGCTCCTGCCCGACACCGTGGGCACCGGCGGCGACAGCCACACCCGCTTCCCCCTGGGCATCAGCTTTCCGGCGGGTTCGGGTCTGGTGGCCTTTGCCGCCGCCATCGGTGCCATGCCGCTGGACATGCCGGAATCGGTGCTGGTGAAGTTCACAGGCTCCCTGCAACCGGGTGTCACCCTGCGCGATGTGGTGAACGCGATTCCTTATGTGGCGATCCAGCAAGGCCTGCTCACCGTGGCCAAGGAGGGCAAAAAAAACGTGTTCAACGGGCGCATCATGGAGATCGAGGGGCTGCCCGATCTGAAGCTGGAGCAGGCCTTTGAGCTCACCGACGCGACTGCCGAGCGCTCCTGTGCTGGCAGCACAATCAAGCTCTCCGTGGAAACGGTGAGCGAATATTTGCGCAGCAACGTGGCCCTGCTGAAAAACATGATCGCCCGTGGCTACGGCGATGCCCGCACCCTGGCGCGGCGAATCAAGGCCATGGAGGCCTGGCTGGCCAATCCGGTGCTTCTGGAGGCCGACGCCGATGCCGAGTACGCCGCCGTGATCGCGATCGATCTCAACCAGATCACCGAGCCGATCCTGGCCTGCCCCAACGACCCCGACAACGTGAAGCTGCTCTCCGAGGAGGCGGGCAAGCCCATCGATGAGGTGTTCATCGGCTCCTGCATGACCAACATCGGCCACTACCGGGCCGCGGCCAATGTGCTCAAGGGCCAGGGGCAGAACGCCGCCCGCCTCTGGGTGTGCCCGCCCACCCGCATGGACGAGGAGAAGCTGAAGGAGGAGGGCTACTACGCCACCTTCGAGGCCGCCGGCTCCCGCATGGAGATGCCGGGCTGCTCCCTGTGCATGGGCAACCAGGCCCGGGTGGAGGACAACACCACCGTGTTCTCCACCAGCACCCGCAACTTCAACAACCGCCTCGGCAATGGCGCCCAGGTGTATCTGGGCAGTGCGGAGCTGGCGGCGGTGTGCGCCCAGCTGGGGCGCATCCCCACCAAAACCGAATACCTGGCCATCGCAGCCGAGAAGATCGATCCCTATGGCGAGGAGCTCTACCGCTATCTGAACTTCGATCAGATCGACGGTTTCGAAGATGCGGGCAGGGTGATCAGCACCGAGGAGGAGGCGAAGGTGTTGGCGGAGGTGTGAGGCGAGAGGAAAGGCAGGGGCTCATCAGAATTTCATCAGATCTGTGAAGAACTTCCTAAGCCGGGATGGCCCCAGGGCCTGGCTACCTAAGTTTCTAGTGTCCTCGTCTGCTCTCACTCTCCCGCATGACCTCCACCCTCCAGCGTTGGCTTGCGCCCCTTCGCCGCCTAGTGGTGCTTGGTGTGGCTGTGGTTCTGGCCTTCAATCTGGCGGCCTGCTCCGGTGTCACCACCAGCGATGCCACCAGCGCAGCCCGCACCGCCGTGAATGTGGCCAAGTCGGCCGCCGACCTCACCGGTAACGAACAACTGAAATCCGTGCTCACCCCTGTGGTGAATCTGCTGAACGCCACCGAGAAGCAGGTGGTTGCTGACAACATCCCCGCTGCCACCAGTGGCATGGCCAAATTCAAGGGCCTGTGGGACACCGCAGCCCCCGTGGTGAAGCTGGCCGCCGGCAACAACTACGGCCTGATCGATAAGGGCGTGAAGCTGGTGCTCAACACCTTTGGTGGCGACACCGCCCCCACCAAGGACAACGCCCTGACGGCCCTGACGGGTCTGATCGGTCCCCTCAAAGCCCTGCTCGGTTGAGTTTCACCATCTCTGGGCCACACCATGGCCCAGAGATGCCCGGCAAACTCAGCACGGTGCCTTGCGCACCGTTTTTTTTTGGCTGCAAGCGGCCATCCAACCAGTGTGGCCAAAAACGAACACGACGGTATCAATGCTTACAGCAATCTTTAAAAACGGGCACGGCCGCTAAAAGCCCTTACCCTACGAAGGTCTTTTTCTTTCATCACCACCATGGTGCGTTCCCTCCCCGTGGGTGGCCGCCTTCTCTCCTTTGGTCTGGCCCTCAGCATGGCCGGCACCCTGGCCCTCACCGGTTGCACCGCCACTAAGGAAGCCGCCCAGCAAACGGGTGAAACCGTAGGCCAGGCCGCCAAAGAGGGGGCTGGAGCCGTTGGTGACGCCGCGAAAAACGCCGCGACAGCCACCGGCAATGCGGCCCTCTCCACTGCGGTCACCCCAGTGATCGACCTGCTCAAGAAGAGCGAGGGTGAAGTGAAGGCTGGAAACATCGCCGCTGCTGTTGCCGGCATGGGTGGCTTCAAGGCCCTCTGGAACACGGCCGCTCCGATCATCCAGCCCATCGCTGGCGACAAGTGGCCCGTGATCAACACCGCAGCCAATCTGGTGCTGAGCACCTTCGCCCCCGGCACCACCCCCGCCGCCGACAAGGCAGGCAATGCTCTCACCGGCCTGATTGGCCCCCTCAGTGCCCTGCTGATGGCCAACAAATAAGCAGCACGGCCCCCCTCACACTTCCATCTCCGCCGGCTCGCCGGCCTGGATCAAACCCGTCCTCCCAACGGAGAGACTGGTTTGATCCTTTTTCTTTTTGGGGCTCTCCCCCCTGAACCAGGAAACCCTGCTGTTCACCCCCGCCACCCCCCAGGCCGATGCCCTGCGGATGGTGCTCGCCTTTCCCAGCACCTATGGGGTGGGCATCACCAGCCTGGGCTTCCAGGTGGTGTGGGCCACCCTCGCCCGGCGGGCGGATGTGGATGTGCGGCGCCTGTTCACCGACGGCGCCGACCCGCCCCACGGGGGCCGCAAGGGGCAGGGGCTGGAAGTGTTTGGCCTGTCCCTCAGCTGGGAGCTGGATGCCCCTGTGCTCCTCGACCTGCTGGAGCAACTGCGGATCCCCCTATGGGCGGCGGAGCGGGGGGACGGGGAACCGATCGTGTTCGGCGGGGGGCCCGTGCTCACGGCCAACCCCGAACCCCTAGCCCCCTTTTTCGATGCGGTGCTCCTGGGGGATGGGGAGCTGCTGCTGCCAGCCTTTGTGGACGCCCTCAAGGCCAGCCGCGGAGCCCCGCGCTCGGAGCGGCTGCGGCAGCTGGCCAGCGTGCCGGGGGTGTATGTGCCCTCCCTCTATGCCCCCCGCTACGGCAGCGATGGGGAATTGCAAGGCATCGATCCTGTGGATCCGGCCCTGCCCGCCAGCGTGAGCCGCCAGACCTGGCGCGGCAACACCCTGAGCCACTCCACCGTGATCACCCCGGAGGCGGCCTGGCCCTCGATCCACATGGTGGAGGTGGTGCGCAGCTGCCCGGAGCTGTGCCGCTTCTGCCTGGCCAGCTATCTCACCCTGCCGTTCCGCACCGCCGCCCTGGAGGACGGCCTGATCCCGGCGGTGGAAACCGGCCTGGCGGTGACCCGCCGGCTGGGCTTGCTGGGGGCGTCTGTCACCCAGCATCCCCAGTTCGGCGAGCTGCTCACCTGGCTGGATCAGGAGCGTTTTGCCGATGTGCGCGTGAGCGTGAGTTCCGTGCGGGCCGCCACGGTGACCCCCCAGCTGGGCCGCATTCTGGCCAGCAGGGGCAGCCGCTCCCTCACGATCGCCATCGAAAGCGGCAGCGATCGGCTGCGCACCGTGGTGAACAAGAAGCTGGAGCGGGAGGAGATCTTCACCGCGGCCCGATGCGCCAAGGAAGGGGGGCTGAGCAGCCTGAAGCTCTACGGCATGGTGGGCCTGCCCACGGAGGAAGAGGCCGATGTGGAGGCCACGGCCGAGCTGCTGCTGGCCCTGAAGAAGGCCACGCCGGGCCTGCGGCTCACCCTGGGGGTGAGCACCTTCGTGCCCAAGGCCCACACCCCCTTCCAATGGCAGGGCCTGCGGCCCCAAGCCGAGAAGCGCCTGCAGGTGCTGGCCCGGCGCCTCAAGCCCAAGGGCATCGAGCTGCGGCCCGAGAGCTATGGCTGGAGCGTGATCCAAACCCTGCTCTCCAGGGGCGACCGACGCCTGGCCCCCGTGCTGATGGCCGTGCGGGGCGACCACGGGAGCCTAGGGGGATGGAAGCGGGCCTACCGGGCCGTGCGGGCTGAGGAGGTGGGTGCCGGGCCGGTGCCCCTGCCGCCGCCGCCCCCCTGGCCGGAGCTGGTGGAGGGGTGTTGGAGCGCGGGGCGGGTGCTGCCCTGGGAGCACCTAGCGAGCGGCCTGCCGCAGGCCACCCTCTGGCGCCACCACCAGGAGGCCCTAGGGCTTCAGGAAGCTGCGCAGGCCAGCAAGCAACACCCAGCCGGCCACGTTGATGCGGCTGTCATACATGGGGATGTCGGTGGCGTGGAGGGCCACGAGCACGAGAGCGGAGGCCCACCAGGCCCGATCGAAGAGGGTGCCGTTCGCCATGCCCCGCTGGGCACTGCGTAGGAGGAGGACGAGCACCAGCCCGACCACCAATAGGGCAACGGGCAGCCCGTGGCTGACAGCCAGATCGATGGGGATGTTGTGGGGATGGCCATGCCAGCGCCCCGTGCGCTGGGGATAGATCAGGCTGAAAGCGGCCGCCCCCCAGCCCAGCCACGGCCGCTCGGCGATCAGGCTCAAGGCCGTTTGCCATTGGGCCAAGCGGGTGATCGCCAGGGGCCGCTGGCCGCTGTATTGGAGATCATTCAACCGGCTCCAGATCGCTTCCGGCACCAGCTGGCGGGCGGGATCCTGGAGCATCTCGGGCACTCCGGGAAGGGTAGCGGCGGCGATGATCCCCAGGGCCAGCACCAGCAGGGGCAGGAGCCAGGCCCAGGTGGCGGCTCCCAACACCAGGGGGAGTGCCACCACCAGGGCCCCCCAGGCATTGCGGGAATCGGTGAGCAGCAGGGCCGCCACCAGGGCCGCAGCGAGAGCCAGGGTGGTGCTGCGGGCAGCCCGGCTGAGGCCGGGCTGGAGCAGGGCGGCCAGGGTGAAGGGCCAGGCCAGGGCCAGCCAGCTGCCGGCGATGTTGGCGTAGTCGAAGAGGCCAGCGAGGCGGCCCTGGGGATTGCCGCCAGCCTCCAGGTGCCAGATGATCGCGCCCCCCAGGGCCTGGAAGGGGCCGCTCCAGCCCCACCAGAGCTGGCCCAGGCCCGTGAGCACCACCGGCACCGTGCCCGCCACGAGCATCAGGGCCACCCGGCGCCGGGCGGCCGCGGTGGCGAGGTAGGGCTGGTAGCCCCAGAAGGCCCAGAAGAAGGGCAGCCAGTTGCCCAGCCCCACCCAGGCCAGCCAGCCGCTGGTGGCCCCCGCGGCGCCGATCAGCATCAGCAGGGCTGCCACCAGAAGCACCCGGGTGGCGGGATCCGCCAGGGGCCGCTCCCGACCCCGGCTGCCCAGGATCAGGGCGATAAAGAGAAACACCCCCCCGAGCAGGGCGCTGCTGGCCAGCAGAAACAGGCCAATCTGGAAGCAGACCCAGCCCACGGGGGTGGCGGTGGGGGGCTGGGCCTCCGCCAACCTGTCCCGAAATGCCGGAGGAAGCAAACGCAGCAGCATCCCTGCCCTCTGATCCCCTCAATCAAACACAGCCGTGCGACGTCCATAAACCATCACCTGCCGCCGCAGCACCAGCCGCAGGGCCCGGGCCAGGGCGAGCCGCTCCGCGTCGCGCCCGATCCGCACCAGATCCTCCACCTCGTCGCGATGGCTGACGGGCATGGTGATCTGCTGAATGATCGGCCCCCCATCCAGCTCCTCGGTGACGTAGTGGGCCGTGGCGCCGATGAGCTTCACCCCCCGCTCCCAGGCCCGGTGATAGGGCTGGGCGCCCTGGAAGGCGGGAAGAAACGAGTGGTGGATGTTGATCACGGCGTTGAACCGCTGCAGGAAATCGGCGCTGAGCACCTGCATGTATTTCGCCAGAACCACCAGGGCGATGCGGTGCTCCTCCAGCAGGGCCAACTGGGCCTGCTCCGCCTCCGCCCGGTTGGCCTGGGACACGGGCAGATGGACGAAATGGGCGCCAAAGTCGGCCGCAATCGACCCCAGGTCGGGATGGTTGCTGATCACCAGGGGCACCACCATGGGCAGCTCGCCGGAACGGGTGCGCCAGAGCAGATCCAGCAGGGCGTGGTCCTGCCGGCTCACGAAGATCGCCACCCGGGGGGTTTCATCGGAGAAGTGGAGCTGGCCCTCCCCCCCGAGGCGGCGGGCGAGGGCTTCCACGGCGGGGGCGATCGCCTCCCGGGGCAGGCCGAACCCGTCGAGGCCCCACTCAATGCGGCTCAGAAAGAGGCCGGCGCTGGCATCGGTGTGGTGATCGGCGTGGTGGATGTTGCCCCCGTTCATGGCCACCCAGCCGGAGAGCTCGCTCACCAGGCCGGGGCGGTCTGGGCAGATCACCTGGAGGATGGCGGTGGGCGATCGCATGGACGCCAGGCAGGCAAGCCTCTTGAAGCTATTCAGGCCCAGAGGTGGCGTCTGCAGGTTCAGCGCAGATGCATCTGAAGGGTGTCGGCGGTGGCGCGGCGCACCCGGGCCTGAATCGTGGGGAGGCCCAGGCGCTCATGGGCCGCCACCCGGTGGCAGCCATTGAACCCCCAGAGCTGGCCTTCGAACTCGAGCACGTCGATGGGCTCCTTCTGGCCTTCCTGGGCGATCGACTCCATCAGCCAGGCCACCTTGGCTTCATCGAGGGTGCGCTGGAGGGGGCGGCGGATGGAGGCGAGGGGGAGGGTGGCGAGACGCATGACAACCTCTCTAATGCGGAATGACTCCGTTTTAGCGCGGACAGCGCAAGGGGTGGGGTTCCGCTGCTGTGGCAAGCCGTTACAGCATGGCCCTGCCGCCGCCACCGGCGCTGGCAGCGTCGGTACAGTCGCCACTGCCAGAATCGAAGCTGATCCATGGCCGTCGCCAGCCTCCCCCCGCTCCCCTCGGCGCCCCTCGACACCCTCAAGCGCGTCCTGCGGAGTCTGATGGCCCTTGCTGTGGCGGTGCTGCTCAGCATCTCCCTCGCCGCCTGCGATGGCAGCAAGGGCAAGGTGGCCGTGCTGAGCCCGGACGACATCGCCGCCATCACCCGCCAGGCGGAGGGCTTCCTGGCCGCCCGCGACCGGCTGCCCGAGCTGGCCGAGCTGGTGAACAAGCGCAATTGGGTGTTCACCCGCAACCTGATCCACGGACCGATGCAGGAGGTGGGCCGCCAGATGCTCTACATCAACAGGCGTCTGCTCCCCGCCGAGCAGCCGGAAGCCAACAAGCTGGCCAAAAACCTCAAGGACGCCCTGGCCGATCTGGATGAGGCGGCCCGTCTGCAGGATGGCGACGCCCTCCGCAAGGGCTACATCAAGGTGGCCAGCGGCTTTGGGCTCTACGCCCAGATCCTGCCCGAACCCGTGCAGGAAGCCCTCAAGCAGGTGTGAACCCGGGCCAGCGTCCGCCCGCCCGCACGGTGATCGTGGTGGGGGCGGGCCTGGTGGGCCTGAGCTGTGCCTGGTTGCTGCAGCGGCGAGGCCATCGGGTGTTGCTTGTGGAATCAGCCCAGGGCGAGGGCGGCAGCGCCGCCGCCCTGGGCGTGCTCATGGCCCAGGTGTTTCACCGCAGCAGCGGCCGGGCCTGGCGGCTGCGGCAGCAAAGCCTGGCCCTCTGGCAGACCTGGCGCCAGGAGCTGGCGGATCGGGGGCGGCCCATCGCCTGGCGAGAGGGATTGCTGTTGCTGGCAGCGGACGATGAGAAGGCGGAACGGCTCCAGGGGCTCCAGCGGGAGCGGGCACGGCAGGGCCTCCCCCTGGAGTGGTGGAGCCCCGAACGGCTCCACCTGCTGACCCCATCCCCCCCTGGGCACGCCCTCGGGGCACTCCACTCCCCCCAGGATGGCCAGCTGGATCCCACCCAGGCCATGGAGGCCTTCCACAGCGATGCCACGGCCTCGGGCCTCACCAGCCGCACCGACACCGTGACCGCCGTAGAGCGAACCCGGGGAGCGGGGGGCTGGCAGGCGGTGCTGGCCTCCGGGCTGCGGCTGGAGGCCGAGTGGCTCGTGCTCTGCGCCGGGACCGCCAGCGCCGGCCTGCTGGAGCCCCTGCTGAAGCCAGCGGCGGATATAGGCGAGCAGCCACACCTGCTGGAGCCCGTGCTGGGCCAGGCCCTGGAGCTGGAGCTGCCCACGGCCGTGGCGGCGGGCGGCTGGAGCTGGCCCGGGGCCCTGGTGTGGCAGGGCGTGAATCTGGTGCCCCGGCCCGACCTGCCCGGCGGCCGGCGCTTCTGGCTCGGCGCCACCCTGGAGCCGGGCCGCCAGGGCGACCCCCGGGCGCTGGAGGAGCTGCGCACCCTCGGGGGGCAGGCACCGGCCTGGCTGCTGGAGGCCAAAGAGCGACGGCGCTGGGAGGGCCTGCGGGCCCGGCCCGTGGGCCGGCCCGCCCCCTGGCTGGAGCAGGTGGCGCCGGGGCTGCTGGTGGCCACAGGCCACTACCGCAATGGCGTGCTGCTGGCGCCGGCCACGGCCCAGTGGGTGGCGGAGCAGATCGAGAGGGAACCGCCAGAAGGCGCCGTCCCCTGAGGAAGCCAGGGGCTCGGATCGCAACCACGGCGCAGTGCAAACAAAAAGACCCCCTATCCAAGGGACAGGGGGGAAAGGGGAATCAAGGGGCCAGGCGACCGGCCCCCCGACCTCACTTGGATTCGGTGAACTCGGCGTCGATCACGTCGTCGGCGGAGGCGCCACTGCTGGCGCCATTGCCGTTGGATCCGTTGCCGCCAGGGGCACCGGCGGCGGCACCGGCGTTCTGGTAGACGGCGGCACCGGCGGAATAGAGGGCCTGCTGGAGCTGCTCGAGCACGCTCTTCATGGTGGCGGTGTCGTCGTTGGCGACGGCCTCCTTGAGCTGGCTGCTGAACTGCTCCACCTTGGCCTTGTCCTCCGCACCCACCTTGTCGCCCAATTCGGAGAGCTGCTTCTCAGACTGATAGATCAGGGTTTCCGCCTGGTTCTTCAGGTCGATCTTCTCGCGCTTCTCCTTATCGGCGGCGGCATTGCTCTCCGCATCCTTCACCATGCGCTCCACCTCGTTATCGGAGAGGGTGGAGGCCCCGGTGATGGAGATGCTCTGCTCCTTGCCGCTGCCCTTGTCCTTGGCGGTCACGCTGAGGATGCCATTGGCATCGATGTCGAAGGTGACTTCGATCTGGGGCACCCCGCGAGGAGCGGGAGGGATGCCATCGAGGCGGAAGGTGCCGAGCGACTTGTTGTCGCTGGCCATCTCTCGCTCGCCCTGCAGCACATGGATTTCCACGTTGGTCTGCCCATCCACCGCGGTGGAATACACCTCGGATTTCTTGGTCGGGATGGTGGTGTTGCGGTTGATCATCTTGGTCATCACGCCGCCGAGGGTTTCCACCCCAAGGGAGAGGGGCGTCACATCCAGCAGCAGGATGTCCTTCACATCACCAGCGAGCACACCGCCCTGGATGGCCGCCCCCACCGCCACCACCTCATCGGGGTTCACGGTTTGGTTGGGATCCTTGCCAGTGATGCGCTTCACCAGCTCCAGCACGGCCGGAATACGGGTGGAACCGCCCACCATCACGATCTCGTCAAGCTCGGCAGAGGAGAGCTTGGCGTCCTTGAGGGCCTGCTCCACCGGCACCCGGCAGCGGTCGATCAGCTTGGAGGCCAGCTCCTCGAACTTCGCCCGGGTGAGAGTGAGATCGAGGTGCTTGGGGCCCTCAGGAGTGGCCGTGATGAACGGCAGGTTGATTTCACTCTGGGTGGCGCTGGAGAGCTCGATCTTGGCCTTCTCGGCGGCCTCGGTGAGGCGCTGCAGGGCCTGCTTGTCGGAGCGCAGATCGATGCCCTCGTTCGATTTGAAGGTGGCGGCCAGGTGATCCACGATCACCTTGTCGAAGTCGTCGCCGCCCAGGTGGGTGTCGCCGCTGGTGGAGAGCACCTCGAACACCCCATCGCCCACCTCCAGCACGGACACATCGAAGGTGCCGCCGCCCAGGTCGAAAACAAGGATGCGCTCGTTGCTCTTCTTGTCGAGGCCGTAGGCCAGGGCTGCTGCCGTGGGCTCGTTGATGATGCGCAGAACCTCGAGGCCAGCGATCTTGCCGGCGTCCTTGGTGGCCTGGCGCTGGGAGTCGTTGAAGTAAGCGGGAACGGTGATCACCGCCTGGGTGACGGTTTCGCCAAGATATTTGCCCGCATCTTCCGCGAGTTTGCGCAGCACTTCGGCGGAAATTTCCTCGGGGGCGAACTGCTTGTTGAGCACAGGGGCCTTGAGCTTCACATTGGAGCCGGCCTTCTCAACGGTATAACTCACTTCCTTGGATTCCTCGTTCACCTCATCCACGCGGCGGCCGATGAAGCGCTTCACGGAATAGAAGGTGTTCTCGGGGTTCATCACCGCCTGGCGCTTGGCGATCTGACCCACCAACTTGTCCTGGTTCTTGGTGTAGGCCACCACCGAAGGGGTTGTACGGAACCCTTCCGCGTTGGCGATCACCGTGGGCTTGCCGCCCTCCATGACGGCGACGCAGCTGTTTGTGGTGCCGAGGTCAATGCCAACGACTTTTCCCATGGGTTCCCACCTCCTGGAGTGGATGAAATGCGGACTGCATGCATCTTCATCAGGGCCCCCGGGGCCACACCAGGCGAGGTTCCCGAACCCGCGCCGTACCTCCCCTGTCAAGAACCCAGGGGGATCCCAGTGGAAACCTAGGGTCAGTCCGTCGGCGCGCGGGGGGGAACGGCCATGGAGATCGGCGGGGCCACGGCCCTGGTGGGCGTTCTGGGGGATCCGGTGCGCCACTCCCTCTCGCCGGCCATGCACAACGCCGCCCTGCAGGAACTGGGCCTCGACTGGGTGTATCTGGCCCTGCCCACACCCGCTGCCCACCTGGCCGCGGTGCTGGAGGGCCTGCGGGCGATGGAGTGCCGGGGGCTGAACGTGACCCTGCCCCACAAGCAGGCCGTGGCCCGGCTGTGCCGAGGCCTGAGCCCCCTGGCGGAGCGGGTGGGGGCGGTGAACACCCTGATCCCCGAAGCGGAGGGGGGCTGGCAGGGCACCAACACGGATGTGGAGGGCTTTCTGGCGCCCCTGCGGGGGCAGGAGTGGGCGGGGCGGGACGCCCTGGTGCTGGGCTGCGGCGGCAGCGCCCGGGCAGTGGTGGCCGCCCTGGTGGAGCTGGGGCTGGGCCGGATCCGGATCGCGGCCCGGCGGCGGGAGCCCCTGGAGCGGTTCGTGGCCGACTGCCGGGCCTGGGCGCCCCAGCTGGAGCCCCTGGAGTGGGCGGGCCTGGAGGCCCCGCTGCAAACGGCCGCCCTGGTGGTGAACACCACGCCGGTGGGGATGGCCTCGGCCACCGACCCCACCAGCGCAGGCCAATGCCCCCTGAGCCCCGCCGAACTGGAGGCCCTGGCCCCCGGCTGCAGCGTCTACGACCTGATCTACACGCCCCGTCCCACCCGGCTGCTGGAGGCGGCGGCGGCCCGGGGGTGCCCCACGGTGGATGGGCTGGAGATGCTGGTGCAGCAGGGAGCCGCGGCCCTGCGGCTATGGAGTGGGATCGAAGAGGTGCCCGTGGCCAGCATGCGGGCGGCAGCCCTGCGGCAGCTGGAAGCCAAGGGCTAGCTCCCTGCCCCTACCCTGGAGCAGCAACAAGGCATCCTTTGGTGATGGATGGTCCTCCCATCTGGCAGCGCTTGCTCGCCGTCCTGGCCTATTCGCTTCCCTGGAGTGATGCCCTGGGCTTTGGCAAACCCCTGATGAGTCAGTTCCCCTGGATGGGGGTGCTGGCCGTTCCCGCCCTGCCCATGCTCACGTTCGAGCAGTTGTTTTCCGTGGGCGGTTTCGGGC
>JBBARZ010000005.1:0-67584 GCA_040399505.1 Cyanobium sp. | reverse complement strand
ATGTTGTGCTCAGCCTGGAACACCAGCATGTAGTTGAAGGTGCCGGAGATGCCGAGGGGCATGCCGTCGGAGAAGGAGCCCTGACCGAAGGGATAGATCAGGAACACAGCGGAGGCAGCAGCGACAGGAGCGCTGTAGGCCACGCAGATCCAGGGGCGCATGCCGAGGCGGTAGGAGAGTTCCCACTCGCGGCCCATGTAGCAGAAGACGCCGATCAGGAAGTGGAAGACCACCAGCTGGTAGGGACCACCGTTGTAGAGCCACTCATCGAGGCTGGCGGCTTCCCAGATGGGGTAGAAGTGCAGACCAATGGCGTTGCTGGAAGGAACCACAGCGCCAGAGATGATGTTGTTGCCATACATCAGTGAGCCAGCAACGGGCTCGCGGATGCCATCGATGTCCACAGGGGGAGCAGCGATGAAAGCAACGATGAAGCAGATGGTCGCGGCCAGCAGGGTGGGGATCATCAGCACGCCGAACCAGCCCACATAGAGGCGGTTGTTGGTGGAGGTGATCCACTCACAAAACTGATTCCACGCCGAAGCGCCGGAGCGCTGTTGGAGAGTGGCTGTCATGAGAACGGAAAGTGTGTCGAGAGCAGCACCGAAGGGTGATGCAGGGGACGGATGGAAGGACGGAAACCCGTCTGAGCCTCCGTCGAGCAAGAGTGTAACAGACTGTTGCGGCGATTATGAAGGGGCTTCATGAAGAAAGGTTGAAACCGGGGGCGCAAGGGCTTGCCGGCCATGTAGTCACCTGGAGTCCCAGCGTCACCCTGGTACCCACCCATAGCTGCTTCAACGCTTGCGGCTACTGCGGCTTTCGGTTGTCTCACGCGGCTGGCGATCCCCTCTCCGACGCCCTTACAGATCAGAACGCGGAGCGCCAACTGGTGGCTTCCCCCGGGGCCACGGAGGTGTTGCTGCTCAGTGGGGAGGTGGCGCCCTCCTCTCCCCACCGCCGGCGCTGGTTTAGCCGTCTGCTGGCCCTCAGCCGGTTGGCCCTGCTTCATGGGCGGCTGCCCCACACCAATGCGGGCCCCCTGTCTGTGGGAGAGATGGCGGCCCTGGGACGGCTTAATCCTTCTATAGGTCTGATGCTCGAGGGTCTGGGGCCGGCCTACGACACCCTGCACCGCCGGGCCCCCAGCAAGGAACTCTCGGTGCGTTTGGCCCAGCTGGAACAGGCGGGACGCTTGGGCATCCCCTTCACCACGGGTCTGTTGCTTGGGGTGGGGGAAAGCCGGGCGGATCGGCGGGATGCCCTGGAGCTGCTGGCCGCAATGCAGCGGCGCTGGGGCCATTTGCAGGAGGTGATCCTCCAGCCCTGGCGCCCCGCTGGGGAGTCCGCAAAGCCCCTGGAACCCCCGGATGTGGATGACCTTCTGAACACGATTGCCGAAGCCCGCGCCATTCTTCCGGCGCAGGTGCACCTTCAGCTGCCCCCCAATCTCTGGCCCCTTGATCGATTGGTGGATGCCTTGGAGGCCGGCATCGACGACTTGGGGGGGATCGATGGGGTGGATGTGATCAATCCGGCCTACGGCCAACCCCTCCCCATGCTGCTCGCCGACTACCTGGAGCGGGCCGGTTGGCTGCTGCGCCCCCGGCTCTGTGTGCACCAGGGGTGGCTGGCCTGGCTTCCCCCTTCCCTGCGGGGGCACGCCGAAACCCTGCGCCAGCGACTGAAGTGTTGTTAGCGTCCAATGCCCGACCCGCCCTGCTCCCTTGCGAGAACCCTTCTCCCCAACAGCGAGCGGTGACGCCCAACCAATTGCTAGGGAGCAGCGGATATTAATTGTGCGCCTTCCTTGCAACCCCATCTTCCCCGTGGGGCCGATCTACCTTGCGGACCATTTGCACAAGCAGTTTCCGACTCTCCCTCAACGGCTGCTGGATCTGGCCGCGGTGCCTGTGCTCGATGTGAAGGCCGTGCTGCGGGAAGCGATCGACCAGTTCCGCCCCACCTTGCTGGTGTTTTCCTGGCGTGACATCCAGATCTATGCCCCTGTGGATGGCCGGGGCGGCAACCCCCTGCAGAACTCTTTTGAGGTTTTTTATGCCCGGCACCCCCTGCGACGCCTGCGGGGAGCCCTGGGGGGTCTTCAGTTAATAGCGGCCTACTACGGCGAGCTGGTGCGCAACATGCGCCTGATCCGCCGGGGCCTGCGCTGGGCCCGGTGTTACCACCCCCATGCCCGCGCCGTGCTCGGCGGCGGAGCTGTAAGCGTTTTCTACGAGCAGCTGGGGCGTTGGCTCCCCTGGGGCACCGTGGTGTCGGTGGGGGAGGGTGAGCTTCTGCTGGAGGCGATGGTGCGGGATGAGTCCCTCGAACGGCAGCGCTGCTATGTGGTTGGGGAGCAACCACGACCGGGCCTGATTCATGAGGCGCCACTCCCCTTAGAGAAAACCGCCTGCGACTACAGCTATATCGACGCCATCTGGCCCCAGATGGCGTGGTATCTGCAAGGTGGGGATTTTTATGTGGGGGTGCAGACCAAGCGCGGCTGCCCCCACAACTGTTGCTACTGCGTCTACACGGTGATCGAAGGCAAAGCCGTACGGGTGAATCCCGTGGCGGAGGTTGTTGCCGAGATGCGGCAGCTTTATGAGCGTGGGGTAAGGGGCTTCTGGTTCACTGATGCCCAGTTCATCCCCGCTCGTCGCTATATCCAAGACGCCAAAGACCTTCTGCGGGCCATTCAGGCGGCCGGCATGAGCGACATCCGTTGGGCGGCCTACATCCGGGCCGACAACCTGGACGCTGAACTCGCTGAGCTCATGGTGGCCACCGGCATGAGCTATTTCGAGATCGGCATCACCTCTGGATCCCAGGAGCTCGTGCGCAAGATGCGCATGGGCTACAACCTTCGCACCGTGCTGGACAATTGCCGCCTCTTGGCGGCTGCTGGCTTCCGGGAGCACATCTCGGTGAACTATTCCTTCAACGTGATCGATGAGCGGCCCGAAACGATCCGCCAGACCGTGGCCTATCACCGGGAGCTGGAAGCCATCTTCGGAGCCGACAAGGTGGAGCCCGCCATCTTCTTCATCGGCCTCCAGCCCCACACCCACCTGGAGCAGCACGCCTTCGAAACCGGCCGCCTGCAACCGGGCTACGACCCGATGAGCATGATGCCCTGGACGGCCCGTAAGCTCCTCTGGAATCCCGAGCCCATGGGGCGGGTGTTCGGCCGGGTCTGCCTGGAGGCCTTTGATCTGGCCCCCGATGACTTCGGCCGCCAGGTGATGGCCCTGCTCGAGCGCGACTACGGCCGGGCCCCTCTGCACCAGGCCCTGCAGGCGCCCGTGGAGGGGCGTCCCGCCCTGGCCACGGCTGTGCGGTGAGTGTCTGTGTCTGTCCCCAACCTGGGCCTTCAGGCTGGCTCCGAGGTCCTGGAGCCGGCCAGGTGGAGGTGCAGGGGTGTGGGCCCGGAGCGTTGTGGCAGCATCCGCTCGTAGGCCTGACAAAAGGCCTCGCCCAATGCCTCCCGCAGCACCCCATCGGCCTGGAGAGCGGCCAGGGCCTCCGCCTGGGAGCGGGGCAGGGGCCGGCCATGGGTGGGCGGGGCGGCGTGGAGATCCTCCAGGCTGAAGGGTCCGGGATCCAGCTGGCGCTCCAGGCCATCAAGCCCGGCGGCGAGCACGGCGGCGGGCAGAAGGTAGGGGTTGCTGTCGCCATCGGCGAGGCGCAGCTCAAGCCGCTGCCCGTCTGGCACGCGCACCAAGTGGGTGCGGTTGTTGGCGCCCCAGCTGATCCAGGCCGGGCTCCAGGTGGCACCTGATGCCGTGTTGGCGCCCGCCAGCCGCCGATAGCTTGCTGGGGTGGGGTTGGTGAAGGCGCAGAGGGCCGGGGCATGGGCGAGCACCCCCCCCAGGAAGTGACGGGCCGTGGCGGAGAGCTCCAGTTCCCCGGCGGGATCGTGGAAGAGATTGCGGCCGCTGGCATCCCATAGGGAATGGTGCAGATGGCAGCCATTGCCGGTGAGATCGGCGAAGGGCCGGGGGCGGAAGCTCGCGCTCAGGCCGTGGGCCTCCGCCTTCCAGGGCACCAGAAAGCGGAAGAAGGCATGGCGGTCGGCGGTGGTGAGGGCGTCGGCGAAGGTCCAGTTGATCTCGAACTGGCCGTTGGCATCTTCGTGATCGGCCTGATACGGGCCCCAGCCCAACTCCTGCAGGGCGGTGAGCAGTTCGCCGATCAGGGGGTAATGGCGCATCAGGGCCAGCTGGTCGTAGCAGGGTTTGCGCCGGCCGTCCCGGCCATCCGCCAGGGCCGTGCCCTCCGCGTTGAGCAGAAAAAACTCGGCCTCCACCCCGGTGCGCAACTGCAGGCCCCGCTCCGCGGCCCGTTGCAGTTGGCGCCGCAACACCCCACGTGGGCAGTGGGCCAGGGGCTCCCCATCCAGCACCAGATCGGTGGCCACCCAGCCCACCTCAGCTAGGCCAGGTAGGGCCATCAGGCTTACTGGATCGGGAAAGGCCAGCAGATCGGCCCGGGCTGGGGAGAGATCCAGCCAGGCCGCGAATCCCGCAAACCCTGCGCCCGCTTGCTCCAGGTCCTCCAGGGCTGGGGACGGCACCAGCTTGGCCCGCTGCACCCCGAAGAGATCGGTGAAGGAGAAGAGCACGAACTGGAATCCTTTAGCGACGGCCGCTGCGGCGAGGGGGCTCATGGGCTGGGGGAGGGGTGATGGGTTCGGGAGGAGGGTCGAGGGCTGCCTGGATCAACGCTGCAGCAGCGCCTCCACGGACTGGCGAAGGAGGGCCTGAACGGCAGGATCATCGCGGGGGTTGCCGGCCCGGTGGCCGAGATGGGAGTCAATCACCGCAAATTCGGCGCCCCGGATCAAGCTGGCCTCCGCTGCGCAATCGGCGGGGGTGAAATAGAGGTCGTGGCTCCCGGCCACCACGCTCACCCGGGCCTGGATGCGGCCCAAGGCGGCGGGTAGATCGCCCGGGAAGCCTGTGGCGGCCGCCACATCGCAAGCCAGCCAGGTGTCGAGCATGGCCACCAGGTTGTGGGGGTCGTGCCGGCGATAGAGGGGCAGCCAGGCCTGCTCCACATAGGCCTCAACACTCCTGTAGCCGTGGGCGGCTAGGGGGAAGGAGCGGTAGTAGGGCTGGCTGGCGGCCCAGCTTGCGTAGATCAGTGCGAAGGTGCGCAGCCCCTCCGACGGCTCGCCGTTGAACCCTGCGCCATTCCAGGCCGGATCGGCGGTGAGGGCCTGGCGCAGGCTCAGCAGAAAGAGCCGGTTGTGGGGAGTGGTGCGGGCCGTGCCGCAGAGGGCCAGCAGCCGCTGGCACCGCTCAGGCTCCAGCACGGCCCAGTGGTATCCCTGCTGGGCCCCCATCGACCAGCCGTAGATCAACGCCGGAGCCTCCACTCCGAAGACCTCCTCTAACAGGCGTCTCTGGGCGCGCACGTTGTCGGCATGGCTCACGCACCAGCCCGCTTCCGCCAGCCCCATGGCGCTATTGCTCGGGCTGCTCGAGCAGCCGTTGCCGAATTGGCTCACCACCACCACACACCAGTGCCCAGGATCCAGGATTGGCCCCACCACCCAGGCGATGTCCTCCGGCCAGGCGCCGTAGGAGGTGGGCATGAGCACCAAGTTGGAGCGATCGGCCTCTAGCTCACCAAACACCCGATAAGACAGGTGGGCGTTTTCCAAGGTCTGGCCACAGCAAAAGGAAAAACGGCCCAGGGAAAACTCTGCGTCGCGACCGCCCCCCCTCATGAAGGGCTGGGCATGGCCAGCTGGGCGGGAGCTCTTAGGAAACGGCGATGCACCCGCAAGTAGCCTTGATCGCAATGGGCCAGATGAGGCCCTATCAAGGCGTGGGCCCGTTGGAGAGCGTGGAAGGGAAGAGACGGGTAAAGGTGGTGCTCGGCGTGGAAGGACATGTTCCACATCAGCCAGCGCAGGGGGGCAAGGGTGACGGTGGTGCGAGTGTTGGCCAGGCCGTCGTTATTGAAGGCGCAGCCGCCGTGTTCTGCCATCAGCACCAAGCGCAGCATGGGTTGGCCCACGATCAGGGGCAGCAGCCAGAAGCGCAGCAGGAAGCCATTCCCTGCAGGGATGGAGAGCAGCAGCAGGGCGCCATACACGGCGAATTGCCAACGCAAGGAGTCGCGAACGCGCCCTTGGGATTCCGCTGGGATGTAGGGGTTGGCGTGAAAATCCCCCTGAAGCCCCCGCCAGTGACCGCGAACCTTCCCGAGCCACCAGGGCAAGCCACTCACTTCGAAAAGATAGGAGGCCAGACTGTTTGGAGGGGTGTCCTCCAATTCCGGATCCAGCCCCGGCTGGTGGGTGTGGCGATGGTGCCACTGGTGGTAACGGCGGTAGAAGTCGGCGTTGTAAAAGCTCAACACGCCGAACCACCAGGCCAGTGTGTCGTTGCGTTGGCGATCCATGAATGCCGTGCGGTGCGAGCACTCATGCATGGCACAGAAACTGAAGGCCAGACCCCAACCCAGCAGCAACAGGCCCCCAAAGCGAAAGGGCCATGGAACCCCAGATGTCCCCCAAAGACCTGCACCTGCCCCAATGAGAGCGCTGTGGCCGAGAAGCTGGTACCAGGCTGCCCCCACCCGGCGCTGGTTCAGTTCGGCCAGCACCTCCTCCTCCAGCAGGGGCTGAGCCCTGCCAATAGAGGCGTGTGCGATGGAAGACGTGGGGGCCGGGATGGCCATGGAGGAGGAATGGACTGGATGGGAATCACTCCATCGTGTCGCGACAGACACCGGACATGGGGTTCGGTATGAACAGCCTTGCCCTGCCCACTGGACAAGGGCCATTCTCCATGGCGTGATAGAACCCCGAACGAAAGATCGATGCCTCTCTTCCTCCTTCGAGATGGTGCCATCCGCCGTTGTGACGCGGTGCCCGATGGATTGGCTATCGCCACATACAACGACCGACATCAGCGGCTGATCCATGTGGTTCTGGATGCCGAGTCGGAGCGGTTGCTGTTGCGCGCCCAGCCCCCTCGTCGGGCACCAGCGTCAATCAGAAACCGGAAAGCAAGTGGGCAGGCTGAAAAGCCACTGGCGGCCTGAGCGGGGAGGCGATTCGCACATTCCTAAGAATTGCTCCGGAAAAGCCTCTCTTCCTTGGCATGTTTTATTTTTGCCGAAATAGGAATCTCAAGCAGAAAGATGTATATATAGTATATTCCTTTTTTGGCGATTAGATGCAAGAGTGGGAAAAGTGATAGCTTTTTTCCTTTGAAATTCAATCCATATTCAACCAGTGCTGCATGCTTCAGTGAGTGTTTCAACACGTATTTATAGTAACCCAAGAGGCTACTTCTTTTGGCATTCATATAGTGATAGTTCAGGTATGCGGTCAACGGCTGTTGCTTTCTGTAGGCAGCTTCTTCCACGTAGTGTTTGGCCGTGGCACTGTTCGCAATCGCCTTCCCATAGCCATGAGCAAGGATGCGTCCAATCAAATCAGTTTCATCGGCGTAGTGTGAATATTTCAGGCCGGTATCGAACTCAAACATTTTGAAAATTGACGCCTTAAATGACATATTGCATCCCCAGATATGTTTGTCGTCAATATAAATTTCATTGCTGTCTCCCTTGTAGCTAACTCCACCAACAACAGCAACTTTTTCGTCGCCATAAGCTTTGGTCAATTCGTTAAGCCAATTCGGTGATACTGAGCAGTCGTCATCGATGAAGGCAATGATCTCGCCTCTGCAATGTCCAATTCCAACGTTTCTTGCATTGCAAAGGCCTTTGGCAATTTGATTTTGGATTGCCTTGATGTGAGGATGTTCTTGGCAGTATGTAATAAGAAACTCATTGGTTCCGTCGGAGGATGCATCATCCACAATTACAACCTCAAATGAGGGGTAATCCAGATTCAGGAGAGAGGGTAATGCATATTTTTTTAGCGCGGCCAGCCTGTTGCGAGAGCAAATGACTATGGATACAAATGGCTTCATCTTGAAACTGCAAACACCATGGCTCTTCTGCGTGGCCGTTGATGGTGGGGGTCCCGAGGATCGAACTCGGCTAAGGCGAATTATGAGTTCGCTGCATTCACCAGATTGCTAGACCCCCTTTCAGGTCTCAGCGCAGGCCGAAGCCATAAGAAGGATAAGCCAGGGCTGGGGGGTTGCCGTCCGCCCGGATGCTTGTGGTGTAAGGGGAAGGCAGGTCGGCCGTTCGACGGGGCACCAGATTCACCTGTTGATCCATCAAGTTGGTGGTGGTGTTCTCAATGGCGCTTCCATCCCAGATAATGGCTTGGTCGGGAAAGCCCAGCCCCATCAGCCGAGTGCCGTCGCCTCTGCCCATGGCCAGCCCGAGGAGATCTGTGACCTGATGGGTGAGATCCACCCCTCTGGCGAAGGGGGCCCGATAGCTGAAATACCGCTGTTCCACCAGTTCATCCACCGTGCCCACAACTCCACACCGGGTGAACTCCCTCGGTCCGATGCCCCCGCCCAACGGTTGTCCTGGGGTCACCAGTGGGGCCTCAAGGGTGGTGGTGCAGAGCACGGGCCCGGCATGCAGCGGGCCCAGGCTGCCCATCAACAGCCCCGCCACGGCAGCCCCCACAATCCAACTGGATCGGCCCATGGCCTGGCGGGGCAGGGAGGTCGCTCGGCGAACGGAGGGGATGGGGAGCACAGCCGGGGGGATGCACAAGAGGCTCACAAAAAACTAACCCCGTGCAGCAGCATTGAACGAGCTTCGACGGGTCATGCTTCCCTACCCTTCCCCCCTGCCTAAGACTCCAGAGGATTGTCACGCCATGCTGCTTGACCTGTTGGCCCGCCTGGCCTACAGGCGCGGCCAGTTCACCCTGGCTTCCGGGCGCAGCAGCGAGCATTATGTCAATTGCAAGCCCGTCAGCCTGAGTGGCCTGGGCCTGGCGTTGCTTGGCCAGCTGTTGTTGCCCCATGTGGAGCCCGATGCGGTGGCGGTGGCGGGCCTCACCCTGGGCGCCGATCCCCTGGTGAGTGCAGTGGCACTCAGGGCCGCCTTGGTGGGACGGCCCCTCGATGCCCTGATTGTGCGTAAGGAAGCCAAAGGCCATGGCACGGGAGCCTGGCTGGAAGGGCCTCTCCCCGCTCAAGGGGCAAGCATCACCGTGCTCGAGGACGTGGTGACCTCCGGCGGTTCAGCTCTCAAGGCCGTGCGGCAGTTGCGGCAGGAAGGCTACAAGGTGCGGCGGGTGGTGGCCATCGTGGATCGGCAGGAAGGGGGGGGGGCAGCTCTGGCTGAGGCTGGGTTGGAGCTCCACAGCCTGTTCCTGCTGGAGCAGGTGGCCGCAGTGTCGGCATCCCTTCAAACTCCATCCACCCCAGCCTCATGACCCCTGCCACCCCTTCCCCATGGGCCTGGGCGCCCCTTGGCCCCCACCTCTTGGAGCAGCCTGTGTGGCTCCTCCATTTTTCGGGTCCGGATGCCCTGCGGGTCCTCCACGGCCAAACCAGCCAGGCGTTGCAGGAGGCTCGACCCGGCGATTGGCGCTCCACCTGTTGCCTGTCCCCCACCGCTCGCCTGCGGGGGCTGGCGGATGTGGTGGTGGAGGAGAACGGAGCCTGGCTGGCCCTCACCGCTGGGGATGGCCCCGCCGTGCGCACCGCCTTTGATCGAGTGCTCTTTCCAGCCGACCAGGTGGAACTGGGTCCCCTGCAGGCGGGGCGCTGGATTCGCCTGGTGGGCCAGGAGCTCTCCCCACCTGGGCCATGGCGGCCTCTGGAGGGCGGCGGGGGATGGTGGCTCGGCAGCAACCTGCTTCTAAAGGCCGACACGCCCTTCCCCCCGGCCCTCGCCAACGTCCCCCCCCTGGGGGATGAGGAGGCTGCCCTCTGGCGCCTGCAACAGGGGGAACCCGCCTGGCCCGAGGAGATCAATGACGCCTTTAATCCCTATGAACTGGGCCTTGCCCATCGGGTGAGTCTCAACAAGGGCTGTTATGTAGGTCAGGAAACCCTGGCCAAACTCGCCAGCACGGACGGAGTCAAGCAAAAGCTGCGCCGCTGGCAGGCCCCCCCCACGGTGCAGGCCATGGCCGTTGGCCAGCTGCTGCAGAGCGCCGACGGCAGCCGGGCAGGGCAGATCACCTCCTGCCTCCAGCTGGCCGATGGCTCCTGGGTGGGGCTGGCGATGGTGCGCCGGCAGGCCCTGGAGAGCCCCATTCTGGATGCGGTGGTAGGGGAGAACGCCACCGTGCCCGTGAGCCTGTCGAGGCCCGCGGCCTTCACCGATCCTCCCTAAAGCCGCTGGCCACTGGGGCCTGGAGGAGCCAATGGGCCACCGCCCAGGTGGCCATGGCGTCATCCCGGTTGTAGATAAAGATGCGCTCCAGTTCCCGACGCCCCTTCTCCCTGCCCCCGGGGGTAAGGGGAACGCCGGGGGCATACCACTGGCGCCAGAGGCGCCAGCGGAGCAGGCAGCGGGCTCCATCGGCCCCGGGTTGGCTCCAGCGAAAGCCCAGCCAACTGGCCACCGCCTTCAGTCCGTAGCTGTTTACGGGCAGCAGCAACTGCTGGCGCAGCCGAAGATGCACATCCACCAGGCGCCCCTGCAGGGCCGCCCGCTCGGCGTCCCTCGCCCCCTGGCGCTCGGCCAGCCGCAGGAGCTGGATCTTTTCCGTTTCCCCGTAGTGCAGCACAGGCCATTCGGGGTGATGGGCCAACAGGGCCTGAAGCCGTTGCCACAGCCGCTCCTCCCCATGCTCCGCCAGGGCGAGCAGCGGCCGGTAGCGCCCAGGGGAGGGGGAGCTGCCGAAAGGGGCGGGCGCTGGCCAGATGCCATCGGCGGGGCGGGGGAGGATCCAGAAGCCGTGGAGGAAGTGTTCCGCCGTGTCGGGGTCGGATTCGATGTCGTAGATCAACACCCCGGGAGCGTCCTCCAGTTCGCCCAGCCCGTCACCGGCCTGCAGGCGCTGCGGTTGCCCCGTGGCCTGCACCCGTGCCTGGGCCACCAGCTGGTGTGCCATGTCGCGGTGCTGGTCGCCATGGGGCTCCAGCGCGGAGGCCAGTTGGCTGGGGTCGGCCCCGGCCAGATCCCTCAAGCTTTGGATCCCCACTTGCATCAGCAGGTCCCGGCGCTTGCTTCCCACCCCACTCACCTCACTGAGGTGTCCCTCCTGCGCTGCCTCCTGATCGCAGAGCAGCCGCCAGCGGCATAGCGTGCATTTCTTGCGGTCGTTCACCAGCGAGGGTGGGGTCAGCCGCTGCAGATCCTCCGCCAATCGCCCCAAGCTGATGTCCACCTGGCCATCCAGGGCCGGAGTGAGGGTGAGGCGCTCCTGAATCAATCGCCCCCCCTGGCCCGCCACCACCAGGCCATGGGGCACGGGGGCCCCCTGGTGATGGGCGAGCAGCCTTCCCCACAGGGCCAGGAGCAGGCGGTGCTCCCGGGTGGTGCGTCGTCCCTGGCGGGCAAGTACTGGGCTGTAGCTATGGCCTCCCCAGCGGCTGGGGCTGTTCACCCTCAGCAGCAGGGTGGGATGGGCCTCCACCTCCAGTCCTTGGGAGCCAGGCCCCCGCAGCCGCACCCCCATCACCGCCGGGTTGCCCTCCTGGCAGGCTTGGGGTCCGTGGCTGGGTTTGTGGGACAGCAACTGCTGGAAGCGCAGCAGCTGCTCCTGAAGAGCCAGGGAGCGATGGGCATTCCAGCGTTGCATGTCGCTGGGACCTTGGCGATCGAGCCAGGCTTTCCGGCGGCAGCGCAACCAGCTGCGGAGAAGCGTGTCGGTGAGGGGAGCCGGAAGGGAACTGTCGTCTGAGGGCTGCCTCATGGGTTCAGACTACTGGGAGGTAGCCTCCCGCCAGGCCGGCACTTGGGACAACCCAGGGGAGATGGCAGGCTGCTACGACCAGCCCGACAATGTCTTCGCCCTCGATGGTCTCTGCCCCCCTGCCCCTTGAGGCCAGCCCGATCGTGTTCGGCACCGATGGTTGGCGGGGCATCCTCGGGGTGGACATCACGGTGGAGCGCCTGCTGCCCGTGGCCGCTGCCGCTGCGAGGGAACTGGAGAGCAGCGCCCCCCCAGGACTGAGCAGCAGGGAGGTGGTGTTGGGCTACGACCGGCGGTTTCTGGCACCTGAACTGGCGGAGGCTATTGCGGCGGCGGTCCGTGGGGCGGGGCTGGAGCCTGTGCTGGCAGCCACTCCCACCCCCACGCCGGCCTCTAGTTGGGCTGTGGTGGAGCGGGGCTCCCTGGGTTCCCTGGTGATCACCGCCAGCCACAACCCCCCGGAGTGGCTGGGGTTGAAGATCAAGGGTCACTTCGGCGGATCGGTGGAGGGGGACTTCACGCAGCGGGTGGAGCGCCGCCTGGCGGCCGGGGGGATTACGGTGCCAATAGCCGGGCTAACGAAGCGTTTTGATGCCCTCGGGGCCTACGTGCGTGGCCTCCAGGCCAAGGTGGACACCGTCTTCCTTGCAGCAGGCCTCGAGCGGCTGGGCCTGCGAGTGATCGTGGATCCGATGCATGGTTCGGCGGCGGGCGTGCTGCCTGCCCTCCTGGGGGAAGGGGCCGTGGCCTGCGGTGTGATCCGGGAAATCCGTGCCGAGCGCGATCCCCTTTTCGGGGGGCATCCGCCGGAGCCCCTGGCCCCCTATCTGGAGGAGCTAATTAGCGCGGTGCGCCGCTCCACCGCAGAGGGCAAACCCGCCATGGGAATCGTCTTTGATGGGGATGGCGACCGGATTGCCGCGGTGGATGAACAAGGCCGCTTCTGCAGCACCCAGCTGCTCATGCCCCTTTTCATCGATCATCTAGCCCGGGCTCGGGCGCTGCCGGGCAGCGTGGTGAAAACCGTGAGTGGATCCGATCTCATGGCTCTGGTGGCCCAAGACCTGGGGCGTCCCGTGCAGGAAAAGCCCGTGGGCTTCAAATACATCGCCGCCGAGATGCTCGCCGGTGAGGTGTTGGTGGGGGGGGAGGAATCCGGTGGGGTGGGCTTCGGCATGCACCTGCCGGAGCGGGATGCGCCCTTTGCGGCCCTCCTCTTGATCGAGGCCCTGGTGGAAGGGGGCGTGCCCCTTGGCGCCCGGATCGATGCCCTTCAGGAGCGCTGCGGGGGGGCGGCCGCCTACGACCGGCTGGATTTGCGCTTGGCCGACATGGCGGCCCGGGCCCGGTTGGAGTCACACCTGGCGGAGGCGCCCCCCGCCGAGGTCGCCGGCGTGCCTGTTCTCGAGGTGATCCGCACCGATGGGGTGAAATTGCGGCTGGGGCCGAGCCATTGGCTGATGCTTCGGTTTTCCGGCACGGAGCCCCTCCTGCGCCTCTATTGCGAAGCTCCATCTTCGGAGCGGGTGGCGGCGGTTCTGGAGTGGGCCCGTCAGCTGGCGCAAGGCAGCTGAGGGTTTGCGATGCTTCCCCCGAACCCACCCCCCAGGCTGGTGATCGCGAGTGGTAACGCTGGCAAGGTGCGCGAGTTTGCCGGTTTGCTTGCCGACCTGGTATTGGAGATCAGTCCCATGCCACCGAATCTGGAGGTGGAGGAGACAGGAGCCACCTTTGCGGAGAATGCCAGCTTGAAGGCGGTCGCTGTGGCGGAGGCCACGGGCTGTTGGGCTCTGGCCGATGATTCCGGCCTGCAGGTGAATGCCCTAGGTGGAGCGCCGGGGGTTCACTCCGCCCGCTATGCCGCCACGGATGGGGCCCGCATCGAACGTCTCTTGAAGGACTTGGCCCGGGCCGAGCAGGATGCCCGGATGAACCAGAGGCATGCGGATCGCGGGGCCCGCTTCGTGGCGGCCCTGGCCCTGGCCGATCCCCGGGGCCAGGTGGTTGTTGAGGTGGAGGGGGTCTGCGAGGGCACCATCCTCCGGGGGGCCATGGGCGAGTGGGGCTTCGGCTACGACCCGGTGTTCTGGGTGGAGGAAGCGGGGCAGTCGTTTGCACAGATGGATCCGGAGATGAAAGCCCGGTTCTCCCACCGTGGCCGTGCATTTCAGGCCCTGAAGCCCCGTCTCCTGGATCTATGGGCCCGTTGAGGTCAGCTGCCTGGGTTCTCTTCTTGCATGGCTAGGTCGCCCACTACGGCCATCCACTGATGCAGCTGCCAGATCACCCCCCCGCTGCGCACCATCGGATCCTGTTCGATGAGGGCCAGTGCGCTGCTGAAGTCGCCTGCCTCTAACAGGAGCAGGCCACCCCCACCCGGCTGCCCTTGGTCATCCACCAGGTAGCCGCTGCTGATGTGATGACCCTGTTGCTGTAGGGAGCGCACCCACGAGACATGGGCTTCAAGATGGGGCCTGAGGTGCTCCCTTGGCCAGAGAAACGTTTCTCGCTTGATGAACCAGGGCAAGGTGAAACTCCTCAGGAGGACACCCAACTGCCGTGCAAGCCGTAGGGCAGGGCCAGGGGGAGTTCGATCACACCGACCTCCTCCATGGTGGCGGCATCCAGGATCACCAGATCAGTGGCGCAACGGGCTCCATTCCAGACCATGGTGAGCACCCAGCCATCGTCTTCCGTGCGGCTGCCGGGCCGGGGCACCATCACGGGCTCGCTCACGAAGCCGCGGGGCGCCGCACTCCAGACCCTTCGCTCTCCACTGGTGAGATTGAGCTTCTTGATGGCCTGTAGGGGGGCGTTGCCCACCTCGCGCTCCGCCACGGCCATCCAGGCCAGCTGGCTCTGAAGGCCCTCATGACGTGGATTCACCATGGCGAATTCGCAGCAGCGCTCGCTCAGCCGTTCCGTGCGCACGGTCTTGCTGGTCAGGTCGATGGTGCAGCGTTCGAGCAACCCTTCCGGGATGAGATCAAAATCCACCGTGCGGAAGTCCATGTCGGGCCCGATGGAGGGGAAATCGGCGTAGTAGATGCTCTCCACCACCAACTTCTCCCCCTCTTCCCAAGCGTTGAGGTGATGGAACACAAAGCCCTCGGGAGCAGGGATGATCCTTGGCGCTTGGCCCGCATAGGACCCTGAATCCCTGGGGATCAGCCAGAACTGGGCCTGCCCACCGGGCTTTGAAGCGAGGCATTGGGCCGCTCCCTTCAAGCCCAGGGCGAAGGGCAGGGGGTTGAAGGCGATGGCGTTCTGGAGAAACACCGCCCAGTTGGGGGTGATGGCGAAATCGTGCAGGAAGGCGAAGCCGTTGAAGCTGTCGCTGCGTTCGCTCAGCAGGGTCGCTGGCGCCTCTCCGCCGGCGCCTTCCCCGCTGGCGAATTCCATCAGGCGGATCGTGCTGCGCGGACCGGCCTTGAGGCCAAAGGTGACCATGCGCTCGCTGCCGTGGTGGCCAGGATCGAAACGCGGGTGGGCGCTGAAGGCTTCTCCAGGTTTGAGCACCCCGTCGAGGAGGGTGAGCCCCCGGGTTTGGAGGGTGTGGGGATCAAGGGCGTGGGGTCCGGCGGCCTCCCAAAGGGCCAGCAGCTGGTCGCCAAGGCGCACCACATGGGTGTTGGCAATGTTCTTGAGGCGAAGATCGAAGGCATTGGCCAGGGGGCCGCCGGGTTTCTGGGTGCCGAACACCCCGCGGTAGAGAGGCTTTCCGGCCTTCTCCTCGGCGAGCCAGCCTTCGGTGCGCACGAAGCGATTTGTGAGGCTGGCCCCCTCAGGCCCAAAGCGCACAGCGGTCACCATGCCGTCGCCATCGAAAGGATGGTGAACCCAATGCCCTCCCCGCTCAAGCCGTCCGGGCCCATTGCGATAGAGGGTGCCTTGAAGGCCGGCCGGGATGGTTCCTTTTGTGGCTTGGAGGGGCTCATCTGTGAGCTCCAGGGTCACATTTCGAAAAGCACTGGCCCAATCGGCGCGGTCGTAGGCCTTGGGCGTCGACTCCCCTGGGGCCGCTGGGAAGGGGGCTCGATCGGGAGCGAGTGTCATGGTCTGGGTGGCAAGGAAGCCGACCATCATCATCGCTTAACAGTTTGTCAAATGAGTGGCCAAGGCCGCTGCGGGCCTCAGCCACCTGCCTGTTCCAGTACGCCCTTGCTGCTGGGCACGGCTCCAGCGCGTCGCGGGTCAATCTCCACCGCTTGCCTCAGGGCCCTCGCAAAGGCCTTGAAGCAGGCCTCCACGATGTGGTGGGAATTCACCCCCTCGAGTTGGCGGAGGTGGAGGGTGAGGCCGGCGTTGTTGGCCACAGCCACGAAGAACTCCTTCACCAGCTCCGTGTCGTAGGTGCCGATTTTCTGGGCGGGGATCTGGAGGCCGTAGCTGATGTGGGGGCGTCCGGAGCAGTCGAGGGCCACCTGCACCAGAGCCTCATCCAGCGGCGCCAGGAACTGGCCGAAGCGATGGATCCCCCGCCGCTCCCCCAAGGCCTGGGAAAGAGCCTGGCCGAGGGCGATGCCTACATCTTCGTTGGTGTGATGATCGTCGATGTGGATGTCGCCGGTGGCGGCAATCTCCAGATCGATCAGGCCGTGGCTGCTGATCTGCTGGAGCATGTGGTCGAGGAAGGCCACACCTGTGCGGGCCGTGCATTGGCCGGTGCCATCCAGATTGAGGCGCACACGCACATCGGTTTCGCTTGTAACGCGGTGGATGAAGCCGATGCGGCAGGAACTCCCGATCGTCATGGATGACCGCGCCTGGCTGGCGATCGAGCAACTGGGTTGATCATGCCGCGGCGTGGTGCCCGGGTCGGTTTGGGCCCAGCTTCTTTCGCTCCTACTGGCCGTTGCAGGACTGGGTGACGGACAATGTGGCGGATTTCGCAAGCCTTTTGCAGCAACTTTTGGACGATGTCCCTTCGTCGCTGCAAAAAACGGCACAAGCGGACTGGCCTCATCCACCCGGCAGCTGGTTCTGGGCAGTCACTCTGAGCGAAGCACCTGATGAAGGCCTAGCCTAGATTATAAATAATTGGCCGAAATTATTGATTATTGCAATTCAAAACCTGGACACCATCATGAGCTAATAAAAAGCGATCTGGCGGTTCTTGCAATCAGTCTGAAGGAGTGATAGATTTTGTATCTGCTTCACGAGATGGATGCCTCATTCGACAAATGCGCCTTTCAAATTGCTTCCCCTTTGTGACTATTATATACAACTCAAATTGCTTGAAGTCCCTGGCCTGGAGCCCGATTCCCGGGGTTTGGCTCAAGTAGGGTTGGAAGTGCTTGAAATGAATATGTTTCGAAAACCTAGCCGATCAAAGGAAGAGTCGTCAATCGAGGCTTTTCAAGCGGCCAAGATATCTATTTATGCGTCAACTGATCAACATATAGGTAGTGATGACCTTCTAATCCAACAGCGCTTCTTCACCATTCCAGTTGATTCAGAGTCCTCCGAAAATGAATCGGACTTTGAAATCGAATTTGCCACCCAAAATTCAGCACTGGCCTCCGGTTCTTACTATTTGATTGCCACCGTTGAGGCGCCAGGAGTAGAAGGCGGCTCCGATTTGGCGCACCATCAAAGCCGCCAGTTGGTGAACCCCAAAGAGGCTGATCCGATTCTCGTCTGGACCAGCTGTGCCCTGAATGCGATCAAATCAGCAGGCAGCTACGGCAAGCCCGGAATCCCCCCAACCTCAGGCACCCGCCTGATGGCCATGCTCTCCACAGCCCTGTTGGACACCCTGGCCGCCTTTGGGGATCAAGTGACTCCCTATCAGTTCGACCTGAATGCTCCGAAGGAGGCCAGCCGAGATGCGGCCCTCATTGGCGCTGCCTATCGAATCCTCTCCCTGGAACTCCCAGGGGAGATGGGGTTGATCCAGGATCAGCTCAACCACAGCCTAGGGGCTCTGGATGCTTCGAAGGCAAGCCGCGAGAGAGGCCTGGCCTTTGGCGCGAGCATGGCGGATCAGATCCTGGCCTTACGCGCCAACGACGGCTCGAAGAATTCCACCCCTTACATCCCTCCAAGTGACGGCTACCCTGGATACGTCTGGACTCCTGCCCCCACTGGGCCGATGGCCGGTGTGGCTCTTGGTTCCAATTGGGGATCGGTGACGCCATGGGTCATTAGCAGCGCCGATGACTTCAGCTCGGATGGGCTGCAGGCCAGGCCCGATGTCAATTTGGCGCTTTACGCCGAACAGCTCAATGAGCTGCGCCTCTATGGAGGCCTGACGAACACCGAAGAGACGACGTTGCTCCGGACACCGGATCAAACGGAAATCGCCCTCTTCTGGGCCTATGACCGGCCTGACACCTTTCGCCCCTACGGCCAGTTGGTGGACATCGCCATGGATGTGGCCGTTGAGCAGGAGACCTCCCTGTTCACCAATGCCCAGCTGTTGGCAAGCCTGAATCTGGCGATGGCGGATGCGGTGATCTGCGCCTGGAAGGAGAAGTACACCCAGGTTCAACCCCGTCCCTGGGATCTGATCACCGGCACCATCTCCGACACGGATGGCTCTCCCCTCACCGTGCGTGACCCCCAGTGGAGAACCCTCCTGTCCTCCATCAATGGCATCGAGTCGCCACCGTTTCCGGATTTTCTCTCCGGCCACTCGGCGATGGGGGGCACCTTTGCCAGCGTGATGAGTCACTTCTTTGGCGACGACCTGACCTTCGCTGCCACCTCCCAGGATCTGCCTGGGGTGGAGCGCCGCTTCACGGGATTCAAGGATCAGACTGGCGTAGACCGCAACAGCTTCTACCAGGCTGGATTGGAGGATGCCCTCAGCCGCATCTATGGCGGCGTGCACATCCGCGAGGCCTGCCTGGATTCCTTTGACGTGGGCCTGAACGTTGGCAACGCAGTGGTGCAGAACCTCTGGGGCTGACCCCTTACATCCCCGTGATGCAGTAGCCCGCGTCCACGTAGATCACCTGGCCGGTGATGCCGCTGGCCAGGGGGCTGGCCAGAAATGCGGCCGTGCTGCCCACCTCCTGCTGGGTCACGGTGCGGCGCAAGGGGGCCTTCTCCTCCACGTTGTGGATCATGTCGAGGATGCCGCCGATGGCGCTGCTCGCCAGGGTGCGGATCGGCCCGGCGCTGATGGCGTTCACCCGCACCTGCTTTTCGGGCCCCAGCTCAGCGGCGAGGTAGCGCACCGAAGCCTCCAGCGCCGCCTTGGCCACCCCCATCACGTTGTAGTTGGGGATGGCCCTCTCGGCCCCCAGATAGCTCAGGGTAATTACGCTAGCCCCCTCGTTGAACAGGGGTTTGGCATAACGGCAGAGCGGCGCCAGGGAGTAGGCACTCACCTCCAGGGCCCGGGCAAAGCCCTCGGGGCTGATGGCGCTGTAGTCGCCGATGAGCTCCTCCTTGCCGGCAAAGGCCAGGCAGTGCACCAGCACATCCAGCGTTCCCCACTGCTGCGCCACCTTGGCAAACACCGCCTCGATCTGATCTGGCTCCTGCACGTTGAGGGGCTCAAAGAGGGTGGGCGCCAGAGGAGCGGTGAGATCACGCACCTTGCCCTCGAAACGTCCCTTCTCATCCGGCAGGTAGGTGACGCCCAATTCGCAGCCAGCGGCATGCAGTTGCTGGGCGATACCCCAGGCGATCGACTTGTTATTGGCGATGCCGGTGACGAGGGCCTTCTTGCCGCGCAGGTCGAGGAGCATGGGGGCAGGACAGGGGCTAGGAATCGGGGGATTCTCCCGCAGCGTGGAGCCCAATGGGAGTGCCATGGAATCGGCCGGTGGGCCTTTGGCTCCCTGATCCCTGAGACAACGTTGGTTAGGGCTAAATTTGAAGAGGATAAATTTGAATAAGTCTATATCTGGCCTGTGTGAAGCAGCATTCCTCGCACTCGTTTTGTGTTAATTGATCTCCCCGAACCTGCTCCCTGGGCCCTCGAGAACGTTTGGGGCCACTCACCTGAAGGGGCTGAGCCTCCTCTGCCTGCCTGTTGGTACGAGCAGACCTATCTCAAACCCGTGATGTCTGAGCCCCCTGAGGAGGCTCCTTCGGAGCTAAACCCCCCCGGGGGATGGGACCAAGCTTTGTTTCCCTCCCTATGGGTAGGGTGCCAACCGCTTGATTCGCCTGCGCCGCCCTCTTTGTTGGAAGCTTTGGCCGACCCAGCCGCCACCCCGGGTGCGAATCAGGATCTGAACGATCCCATCCCTGCCCTCACCCCTCTGCCGGCTCAGGAAGGGGTGACGATCCAAGACGAGGAGCTTCTGCTGGCGCCCCTGAACTTGAACTTGCCTGATTTCAAGATCTGGCGACCCGTTCGCCTGGCGACCGGCCTGAAGACTTCTGATCAGCGCTGATCAGGGCATGTGTCGAACTGTTGTGGCATGACTCCCCCCTGCGCCATCTGCCAGATCCACGGCGATCCCACCCACCAGGAGGCCTATGAACTGGGTAAGGGTGCAATGTGGCTGTTGCGTCACCATCCTGATGCGTCGCCTCTGGCCGGTTGGCTGCTCCTGGATGCTCGCCGCCATCTGGGCGGGCCCCTTGCCTTCAGCGATCAGGAAGCCGCCAGCTGGGGGGTGGCGGTGCGCCACGCCAGCCAGCTCGTGCAGCGCCTCACCGGCTGTGAGCGGGTCTATGCGATCGCCTTCGGGGAGGGGGCGCCCCATCTGCACCTGCACCTGATTCCCCGCTTCGCCTCCGATCCCGCCAGCGCGGCCTGGAGCGTGGCCGACCTTTACCGGGCGGTGGTGGCCGGTGAGCGCCCCGCGGCCGAACCCGAGCGAGTGCGGGAGCTGGTGGCGCAAGGGCGCCAGCTCGTGGAGCAAGCGGTGCTCGATGGAACCCCCGGCTGATGGAACGCCCGCCCGTCTTCCCAGGCGGCCGCCGTGCGGCGGAAGCCCGCCTTGCCCTGATGGATCCGGCCCGTTACGGGGCCAGCCGCAATCATCTCGATGGAGCCGTCACTCGGCTGTCGCCCTACATCCGCCATGGGGTGCTCACCCTGGCCGAGGTGCGGGATGCGGTGTTTGACCGGTTGCGGGAAGAAGATGCGGGGAGCAGATCGGCATCTCCGGTGCAGCAGGGGGAGCTGTTTGGGGAACCCCACGCTGGAGACAGGGAGGGGTGGACCCCGGCCCAGCGCCGGGCCGGCGAGAAACTGATCGCCGAGCTGGGCTGGCGCGATTACTGGCAGCGGCTTTGGCACCAGTGGGGCGATGGCATCTGGCACGACCGGGAACCCCTCAAGACGGGCCATCCCCCCAGCTCCTACGCGCCAGAGCTGCCCACGGATTTGGCTTCGGCCGCCACGGGCCTGGCCTGCATGGACGCCTTTGCGCAGGAGCTGATGGGCACAGGCTGGTTGCACAACCATGCCCGCATGTGGCTCGCCGCCTACGTGGTGCATTGGCGGCGGGTCCGCTGGCAGGCGGGAGCCCGCTGGTTTCTGCAACACCTTCTCGATGGGGATCCGGCCAGCAACAATCTCAGCTGGCAGTGGGTGACCAGCGCCTTCAGCCAGAAGCCCTACATCTTCAACCGGGCAAATCTGGAGCGGTTCAGCAGCGGCCGCTTCTGTGCTGGCTGCCCAGCGGCAGCTCGGGGAGGGGGCGGGACACCAGGAGGGTGTCCCTTTGAGGCGAGTTATGAAGGATTGCAGGGGCAGCTGTTTCGGCCGCTCGATCCCTGCGCAGAGGCTGCCCGGGTAGCTCACCCACCCCAAAATGCCCCGTCTCCAACGCTCTCACAGGGTTTGCCCGGCCTCGATGCCGCTTCGCCCCTGAGGAGGCCACTTGTGTGGGTGCACGGCGAGGCCTTGGGCCCTGCTAACCCGGCATTGCGCGCCTATCCCGCCAGCTCCGCCGTGTTTGTGTTTGACACGGAGCTGATCGAGGGCCACACGGCCACAACCGGCGGCCATAGCGCCGGCGTTCCCCCGGTGCCTCTCGCTCCAGGTCGGCAGCTCTTCCTGCGTCAGTGTCTTGCAGAGCTGCCTGTCTGCGTGCGAGAGGGAGACGTAACGGCGGAGCTGCTGGCTGCTGCCTCTGCTGCCGGCGCTGATGGCATCGTTACCAGCCGGGCGGTGGATCCCCGTTTCACGGCGATTGCGGCCCGAGTCGCGCAGGCTCTGCCCCTGCGGATCCTGGATCCCGAACCCTTCGTGGGGCTCCCCTGGGGAGGCACTGGAACTCCGGATCTGGGCCGTTTTTCCCGCTACTGGCGCCGCGCAGAGCCGCGGGTGTGGGCTGCGGTGGACGCGCCTCCCCGCCGCTGAGGCAGGCTGGCTCTCGCCTATCCAGTCCGTGTGGCGTTGCCCTACTCCTTCAAGGCCCTGGAGTTCGCCACATGGCAACGGGGCGCCGAGGCCTACGACCGCCTGTTTGGCGCGGTTACGGCCGACGCGATTGTGCCGACGCTGGAGGCCCTGCAGGTGCGCCCGGGTCAGTGCCTTCTCGACATCGGCTGTGGGACCGGTCAGACCGTAGCCGCCGCCCTGGAGCGAGGTGTGGTGGCCAGCGGCATCGATCTTGCACCAGCCATGGTCGCCCTGGCCCAGCGGCGTTATCCCGCCGGCCGTTTCCGGGTGGGCGACGCCGAGGCGCTGGAGGAGGACAGCGGCGTCTTCGACGCAGCCTGCAGTCTGTTTGCGATCAACCATGTCCCCGATCAGGAGCTGGCGATCGCGGAGGCCTTTCGGATCCTCCGCCCTGGAGGCCTGTTTGCCTTCACCATGTGGCGCCCTCCTGGCCCCTCGGCATTCCACGCCTTAGTGCGGGATGCGATCGCTGCCCATGGCCAGGGCGCCATCTCCAGCCCGGTGCCAGCGCCTCGGCTGCGTTTCGGCGAGAAGGAGCCCTGCACCGAACTGCTGATCTCGGCGGGCTTTGAGCGGCCGCAGATCGTTGAGCTGCCGCTTGCCTTTCGCCTCGACTCCCCTCACACCGTGTTAGAACTTGCGGATACCTCGCCCAGGGTTTCCTCGCTGCTGGCGCAGCAGAGTGAAGCAGACCGACGCCGGATCCAGGCAGCCATCGTTGAGGGGGCGCTGGCATTTCGATGTGGCGATTTGATCCACTTGCCGATCCCGGCACTGCTCACGGTTGGGAGGAAGCCGACCTAATGGCGTATTCCGGCGTTGCCCTCCGTTCGCTGACCCAGTTTTGATCTACGGGGATCTTCTGAAAAAGAGAGTGTGGGGCATCAATCCAAACGTCTTTCGATCAGGTGCTCCCGAGGTTCAGCCCCCCGCCTGCTTGGGCCGAAATCCTGCTTTCTCCAGCTCCGCCAAAGCAGCGGACACTTGGTCGCCCTGGAGTTCCATAAGGCCCTCTCTCATGGCCCCCCCCGTGCCCACTCTGGCCTTGAGGGTCTTCAATAGGGCCAGGGCCTCGCTTTCGGAGATCTCCAGGCCGCTGATCACGGTCACGGTCTTACCCCCTTTGCCCGCTTTGGTGCGCTGCACCCGCACCCGCTGCTGGGCCTTGGGCGTGCTGGAGGCTGGAGCGGCAGGTCGGGCCAGATTGGCTGGCCCATCAAATTCCTGCCAACCGCCTTTCCTGGTCATCAGCCTTCCGTCGGGGCAGGGATTACCCCCACCTGCTGAAGGTGGGCCAACACCTGCGACACGCAGTCGTCCAGGCTCTGGTGACCCGTGTCGATGCGCAGTTCCGGCTGTTCCGGCTCCTCATAGGGGCTGGAGATGCCCGTGAACTCCTTGATCTCTCCACTGCGTGCCTTGGCGTAAAGCCCTTTGGTGTCCCGCTCTTCGCACACGTTCAGATCAGCGGCACAGTGAATCTCGACGAAATCTCCCGCGTCCACCAGGGCCCGAGCCCGCTTCCGGTCCGCTCGGAAGGGAGAGACGAAGGCCGTGAGCACCACCACCCCCGCATCCAGAAACAGCTTGGCCACTTCGCCGATGCGGCGAATGTTTTCCTCCCGATCCCCATCGGAGAACCCCAGGTCGCTGCAAAGCCCATGGCGCACGTTGTCGCCATCGAGCACGTAGCAGGCAAGCCCCTGCTCAAATAGGGCGGAGTTCACTGCGTTAGCCAAGGTGCTCTTGCCGGCTCCGCTTAACCCAGTGAACCAGAGGATGGCGCTGCGGTGACCCCGCTGGTGGGCCCGAGCTGCCCGCGTCACCGTTGAGTGATGCCACACGATATTGGTGGCCACAGGATTGGTGGCTGTCATGGGAAGATGAGGCCTGTCAGGCGACGGGTGCCTCCCATTGTCCCTGGTGGCCTGGAAGGAGTTGAGAGCAACCGCAGCTGCAGCAGCAGTCGGCGTCCTCCCCGCTCGATCAGGAGGCGGAGGGGTTCCCCCTGGGGCTGTTCCCTCACCCGGCGGATCACCTGACCGGCCCGCTCTACGGGGTCACCGTTCACAGCTCGCACCCGATCGCCAGGCCTGAGGCCCGCGGCTTCGGCCGCCGATCCCGGGGCCACTTGGCGCACCCATACGGCTCCATCGGTACTCTCCAGGTATGCACCGAGCCGGGTGCCGGGTGGGGGAGGCCCGCACCCCTCCGGCAGCTCAGGCCGCTGCAGGGTGAGAATCCGAGACAGGCCCAGCTGCCGCAGTTGGGCGGGGACGCCTTCTCCGCCCTCCAGGTGCCCCAGGCCGATCAGGACCACCACCAGCCTGAGCGGATCGCGGCGATGGGCTGCCGCGATCCGCTCCGCCATGGCCCGATCGCGCAGCAGCTGGCTGGCGATGAACCGCTCCAGGTCTTCTGCATCGGCCTTGGTAAGCCGACCGCCCGGCCTGGACCCCATGGACCGGTGGGCCTGCCAGGCGATGCGCAACCGTTGGCGGTAGGCCTCCCCGGTAGGTGCGGGCAAGCCGATCCGTTCACGCTCGACGGCAGGGATCGCTGCCCACCCCTCGCGCCGTACCCGTCTCACCACCTTCGGTTCCACGTTGAGGGCTAGCAGGGGCACCCCCTTCTGCCGTGCCCAGCGCAGCAGGGGGAGATACAACTCGGGGTCGTGACCCCAGACCCCTGCCCAATCCACCTCGCTCAGAAAGGCCTTTTCCTCCAGTTGGCCGGTGGCATAGCGGGTGAGGATCGGCTGCCGGGGGGCCGGCACCATCTCCAGGGCCAGCACCAGGGGTCGGCGCCCCTGGGCCAGGGTTTCCAGGCTGCGGAGCTGCCAGGCGTGGTCGGCGGCACGGGTGTGGATCTCTCCGAAAAGCACGCTCTCCAGCCCTGGTGAGACCTCCAGAAGCTGGCGCTGCTGCTGCTCCACCGCCGCTAGGGCCTCGGCGCAGCTCGGGGGTGCTGGTGTCGCCCCCGCAACGCTGCCAGCAATGGTTCCCACCAGCAGCACCAGATGAGCTGCAATCCGCCAATGCAGCCTTGGGGGCCTCGGCCTGTTCACCATCCAAACGACCCTGGGAGCGAATCTTGCCATCGCCTGGGCTTGATTCGTTGCTCCAGCAGGTGGCCAGGTCTGCTCCAATGGATTTCCCTGATGCCCCCCGCGATGAATGCCGCTGAGGCCTTTGCTGCCATTGCCCTCGTGGCCGTTGCTTGCGATGGGGTTGTGGATCCCTTGGAGGCACGCCTTCTGAGAGCCCAATTGGACGGACGCCAGCCCTTCAGAGAACGGAGTGAAGAGAGCATGGGCCGGCTCTTTGAGGAGCTCCTCAATCAGCTCCATGCCGAGGGCTGGCGCGCCCTGATTTCTCGAGCGATCCCTGCTTTGTCGTTGGATCAGCAGGAAACGGCCCTAGCGATGGCCGCCCACCTTGTCCACGGGGATCAGTCCCTATCGGCTGAGGAAACCGGACTTTTGAGGGAAATGGCCTCCCTGATGAGTCTTCCCCCGCAACGATCGGATCAGATTTTGGATGTGATCGCCGTGTTGCACCGCGATGGCCTGACGCCCTGAGGGCTCCTCGCCTCTCCAGCTGCCTAGGGTGGATGCACTTATTTTCTGGCCGCGACGTGACCAGCACTGTTTCCCCCCCCAACGCCGCCGGTCAGCCCGACCCCTCTCTTCTCGCTCCCACTGCCCGACCCGACCCCCTCGGCCGCTTTGGTCCATTCGGCGGGCAGTACGTGCCGGAAACCCTCATGCCGGCCCTGGGGGAACTGGAGGCCGCTGCAGCCAAGGCCTGGGCTGATCCCGCCTTCACTGAGCGCCTCAACCACCTTCTGCGCACCTACGTGGGGCGCCCCTCTCCGCTCTATGAGGCGGAGCGTCTCAGCGAGCACTATCGCCGCCCGGATGGAGGCCCTCGCATCTGGTTGAAACGGGAAGACCTCAACCACACAGGCGCCCACAAGATCAACAACGCCCTCGGTCAGGCCCTCCTCGCCCTGCGGATGGGCAAGCATCGGATCATCGCCGAAACCGGTGCCGGCCAGCATGGTGTGGCCACTGCCACCGTGTGCGCCCGTTTCGGTCTGGAGTGCATGATCTACATGGGCGCCGAAGACATGCGCCGTCAGGCTCTCAATGTGTTCCGCATGCGCCTGCTGGGAGCCACCGTGCAGCCTGTCACCGCTGGCACCGCCACCCTCAAGGACGCCACCAGCGAAGCGATCCGCGATTGGGTGACCAACGTGGAAACCACTCACTACATCCTTGGTTCGGTTGCCGGACCGCACCCCTATCCCATGCTTGTGCGCGATTTCCATGCATGCATCGGCCGGGAGGCCAGGGAACAGTGCCAGGACGCCTTCGGCCGGCTGCCTGATGTGCTCCTGGCGTGTGTGGGCGGAGGTTCCAATGCCATGGGGCTCTTCCATCCCTTCGTGGAAGACAGCAACGTGCGCCTAATCGGAGTGGAGGCAGCCGGCGAGGGCGTGCCAACCGGCCGCCATGCCGCAACGATCACTGAGGGGCGCGTGGGTGTGCTTCATGGAGCCATGAGCTTGCTCCTCCAAGATGAGGAGGGCCAGGTGCAGGAGGCTCATTCCATCAGCGCCGGCCTTGATTACCCCGGTGTGGGTCCCGAGCACAGCTACCTCAAGGGCATCGGGCGGGCCGAGTACGCCGCCGTCACCGATGCCGAGGCCCTCGATGCCCTGCAGCTCCTCTGTCGGCTGGAGGGAATCATTCCCGCCCTCGAGACGGCCCATGCTTTCGCCTGGCTAGATAAGCTCTGCCCCACCCTGGAGCCCGATACGGAAGTGGTGGTGAATCTCTCAGGCCGGGGTGACAAGGATGTGAACACGGTGGCTGACCGGTTGGATGTTCTGAGCCGCTAAAGCGGATCCTCCTCCCAGCTGAAGCGGGGCAACCTGGCCAGGGTGTCCTGCATGCTGCGGGCCCAGGTTTCCATGGAGCGGCTGATGAGCACCGAATCCTTTTGCAGCTTCAGGCGCCGACTTACTTCCAGGCCATCCCTTGGGACCATGGCCACCTCAAAGGGAGGGCCTACGGTGAGGTTGGAGCGGCGGGTGACCACCTGGGACACCAAGCAAAGACGGGCCGCATCCTCCAGGCTCATGCCGTGGTGCCCGATGTAATCAAGCGGGGGTTTGCCATATTTGCTTTCACCAATCTGTAGAAAGGGAGTTTCTTGTGTGGCCATGATTGCATTCCCCTGGGGATAAATGAGATAAAGCCCATGGGGCTGGCCAGCGATCTGTCCCCCCAGGATGAAGCTGGCTTCGCCGGTGGCTCCAGCCTCGCGGAGGGAATGGAGATAATTACGCTGGACCGCAACACTGAGGTTGCCAATATAGTCGGCAACTTCAAATAAATAGTGGGCTTGAAGAAGATCAGGGGGATCGTTCTTGTCTGCTTTTCTGGGGCCTTCCGGCAATCCGGCTTCCTTGTCCTCGACACCCGCTTGATGCTCATCAATATCGCGGCGGATGCGATTGAGAACGGCCTGCGTCGTGCCAAGATTTCCAGCTGCCATGATCACAAAGATGCGATCGGAGGCTGGCTTGAACACATGCATTTTGCTGTAGGACGATATGTAGTCCACCCCTGCATTGGTTCTGGAATCAGAAGCAAAAACCAGTCCCGCATCTAGCAGAAAAGCCAGGCAATAGGTCATGACGTCACGAAAGGTTCTTTCTCAGCTGAGACGCCTTTGCAGCAAATGCGCCACTGACCTGACCCCTGCGCTGGCCGTAGCGTAGGCCATTCGCATGGGGCCCACGAGGGCTACCACCCCCCTGCCCCCATCGCCCGTTAGGTAGGGGCACTGCACGACCGCGCATTGCCCGAGGGCCGTGTGGGGATGCTCGCTTCCAATCCACACCAGGCTCTCCAGATCCGTGGCCGCCTGGGGGCCCAGAACCTGATCGGGTTCAGTTTCCACTAGCTGAACCAGGGGCAGTAGGGACGAAGTGCGGGTGAATTCAGGCTGGGCCAGCAATCCACCAAGCCCTGCGGCGACCACCGTTCCCGCCGCACCCCCTGTGAGCAGGGCATGGCTGTCGAGGGCCTGGCGCAAGAGTCTCCCGCTCGAGGCTAATTCCGCAGGTAACAGCTCCCAGGAGATCGCCCCATCACCAGGCTCTTGCAATTGGCGATTGGTCCAGCGTTCCAGGATCGGCAATTCCGTCTGGATGCCTGGGAGCAGGCGCAGGTGGAGGCTAGTGCTCAGGCCACTTCCCTGCACCAGAATCACCAGCAGGCTCTCGCCACTGGGCATAAGGCGGATTTCCAGGAGCTTGGGGGCCCGGCTGCGAGGGCGGGTGATCAGGCTCAGAAGTCCCGTCAGATCCGAAAGGCGCCGGGCTAAATAGACCAGCAGATCATCCAGTGCAGCCCATTGGAGGCTCAGGCCAGCCAGCTCCCGCTCGAGTTGGGTGGCTGCTGCTCCCGGCGCGGGAAGCAGCTCATCGACGTAAAGCCGATAGCCCAGTTGACTTGGGATTCGGCCGGCGGAGGTGTGCGGTTGGGTGAGGAGGCCGCGCTGTTCCAGAGCCCCCATGGCCGAGCGAACGGTGGCGGGGCTGGCAGGAAATCCGAAACGACGCACCAGGGTGTGGCTGCCCACGGGCTCCACGGTGTCCACATAGTGGCGCACAGTGGCCTGGAGCACCTCTTGTTGGCGGCGGGAGAGGGAGTGCACCAGACCTTTAAGCGAGGAAATGATGATAAGCAGATTGATGTGAACTGGACTTTCTCAATAGCGGGGAATGGCGGGATCCACGCGCACGCTCCAGGCATCAATTCCCCCATGCAGGTTCCAAACTTCGTGGAAGCCCTGGGCCTCCATCAGCCAGCAGGCGAACTGCCAGCTGCGCACTCCCGCATGGCACAGCACCACCACGGGTCGGTCCCGCCTTAAGTGGGTGTCCACCTCCCCCATCCACTCTGCGGAGCGGCTCAAGGGAAGGTGCTCCACGGGATAGGGCAGTCGGGCCATGGCCAGCTCTTGGGCTTCCCGCACATCCACCAGTTGGAGGGATTCCCCAGCCTGGAGCCGATCGGCGAGCTCCTCAGGGGTGAGAGAGAGGGGCGTCGAAGGAGACGGTGTCAGCGACATGGCAGTCAGAAGCGGCAGGGCAGGATGGTGGCATCCCGCGGAAGCCGAATGAAGGGTCGGCCCTTCCTTGCCGTTCTCCTGATGGTGGCCTTGCTGGCCCTTGGCTTGGGTTGGGGCGGCTGGTGGCTCCTATGGAAACGGGGCCCCCTGCAATTGCAGCATCACACCCTCACCATTCCCCGGGCGGCACGCTTTGTGCCGAGGCAGGCTCCCCTCAGCCTTTACATCTTCAGTGATGGGGTACAGCCCGTCGATTACATCAGGGCGGTGGCCCCCCTCCGCCAAAGGGAAGCGGCCACGAAGGCGGTGGAGCGGCTCCGGGACGGGGCCTTTGCGGCGGCTGGCCTCAACTATCACGATGAGTTGGCAGGTTGGTTGGCCCCAGAGATCGGACTGAGCCTTTTCGATGCTCCTGATGGTGAGCCTGGCAGCAGCTGGTTGCTTGTGCTCTCCAGCAAGGACGGGGAGGGGGCCCGCCGGTTTCTGCAGCGCTTCTGGCAATCCCGCAGCCTGGCGGGTAGTGGCCTGCAGATCAGCCAATACCGCGGCATGGGATTGATCAGCGGCAGAGGCGCCCTTGTCGGACGGGATCCGGCGCCCCTGGCGACGGCCCTTGTGCAGGACGACCTTGTGCTGATCGCTTCCGGACGTACCACCTTGGAGCGGGCCCTGGATGTGTCCCAGATCGATGCGCTGAACGAGGCCGGCCTCACGCCCCTGAAGGAGGGGGTGGAGCAGCTTGGGGAGGGTATAGCCCTGCTTGTGGCCCGTTCTGAGGCCTTTTCTCCCTGGCTAGGGCTCCCCGAGGTCCAAGCGGCTGACGGGACGGGCGATCCCCTCCTGGTGGGATCCATCCATCCCAATGGCCGCCAGTTGGAGTTCCAGGGTGTCCTGCATGGTGCCCCATCCCCGGCGGCCTCCTCCTCTCCGCAGACCGGGATCGGAGCCCGGGAGGCCCTGGCAACGGAAACCCTTCTTCTCAAGGGGCTTGGCGGGGAATCCCAGAGTCTGGCGCTCCTGCGCAACCCCATGTCCCTGCTTGCCCTGCCCTGGCTGAAGCCCCTCGTGCAGGCGATCACCGCGCCCCCTGGGAGCGGTCCCCTGCCCCTGCAGCTGGCGGCCGTGGATCCAGGGGTGCTGCTGGTTTCCAGGGCCCCGGAGGGCTGGTTGCTCGGCACCAACGACCAGACCCCCCGTCCCGAGGCCTTGGAAGCGCCCCTGGCGGCTGAGGGGCTGATTGATGCGCCCCTGGAGGTGGACGGGGAGACCGTGACGGTGTGGACCCGTCTGGACGCCAAGCAGGGGGCAGGGGATCAGCTGCAGGCCGCCGTCTCCGGGTGGTGGCGCCCCCGTGATGGGGTGGCCTGGTGGGGGGGCAACCTGGCCATGCTGCACCAGAAGCCGGCGGGTCGCAGCGTGCTCGCGCGCCAACAGCAGTTGGAGGATCTCAACCGGCCTGAAGCCCCCCTGCGCTGGGCGTTGGGAGAAGAGGCGGCCACCGCGCTGTTCCAGCACTGGGGTCCCTGGACGCGCCTGACGACTGTCGCCGGCGGACCCTTGGCCAAGGGGCTGGACAGCCTGGCCCTGGCCCTGGAACCGGCTGACAGCACCGTGGGCTGGACGGCCCGGATCGCATTTGCGGCGCCTCCCCATGGCTGAGGTGGAGCTCCTCCTGCTGCGGCATGGCATCGCCGAACCTCGAGGGAGTGGCCGGGAGGATGGGGCCAGGGCCCTCACCGCCGAAGGACGCAAACGCACCCGACTGATCTGCCAGCGGGGCTGTGCCCTGGGCCTGAAGGCCCCCGTGCTGGTGAGTAGTCCCCTCCTCCGCGCTTCCCAGACCGCTGAACTGGCGGTGGAGATGGGGCTCGCTCCCGCCTTCACCTGTCACGACGGCCTCTCCCCTGGGGCGGATCCCTTGCCCCTGCTCCAGCAATTGATCAGCCAGGGGCAGGGTGATGGTCCCCGTCGGTGGCTGCTGGTCGGTCATGAACCCGATCTGGGATCCCTGGCCTGCAGGTTGCTGGCCGCCCCTCCAGGCGCTGTGGCCCTCAAGAAGGCGGGGCTGGCCTTGCTCCGCTGGGACCAGATCCTCTCTCCAAAGGCCCCGATGCCCTCCTCTCAGGTGCAGCTGGTGCTCCTGCTGACCCCCCGGATTCTCAGGGGGGCTTAACGCCGTCCGCCGAAGTAGCAGCCAGGGCTACCTCCAGGGCCTTCCCCTGACACGTAGGTTCGAGGCATTCGCAAGAGCAGGCATGGCGGCCAAGCCCTCCGGTAACAGCTTTGCGGCGACCCCTTCACCGGTCAGCGCAGTGGATGCCGCCCCCACTCCAGGGGAGGCTGCGCCACCCGCCACTCCCGTCACGATCCCCTTCCGACCAGGATTGGAGGGTGTGCCGGCCACCCAATCCGCGATCTGTGACATCGACGGGCTGAGGGGGGTGCTCACCTATCGGGGATATCCCCTGGATCAGCTGGCACGCCAGAGCAGCTTTCTGGAAACGGCCTATCTCCTCATCTGGGGGGAGCTCCCCACGATCTTCCAGCTGCGGGAATTCGAGCAGGAGGTGCAGATGCACCGCCGGGTGAGTTTTCGCATCCGAGACATGATGAAGTGCTTCCCGGAATCTGGCCATCCGATGGATGCCCTGCAGGCCAGTGCTGCCTCCCTAGGTCTGTTCTATTCCCGGAGGGCCCTCAACGATCCCCAGTACGTGGCGGCGGCGGTGGTGCGGCTGATCGCCAAAATCCCCACCATGGTGGCGGCCTTCCAGCTGATCCGCAAAGGGCAGGACCCCATCCAGCCCCGGGACGATCTGTCCTATGCCGCCAACTTTCTTTACATGATCACCGAGCGGGAGCCGGATCTCACGGCCGCGCGGATCTTTGATGCCTGCCTGATTCTTCACGCGGAGCACAGTCTCAATGCCAGCACCTTTAGCGCCAGGGTCACGGCGAGCACACTCACCGATCCCTATGCGGTGGTGGCCTCCGCCGTGGGCACCCTGGCCGGCCCCCTCCACGGGGGGGCCAATGAGGATGTGCTGGAGATGCTGGAGGAGATCGCCACGGTGGATCAGGTGGAGCCCTGGCTTGATCGGGCCATCGCCAACAAACAGAAGATCATGGGCTTCGGCCACCGGGAATACCGGGTGAAGGATCCGCGGGCCGTGATCCTGCAGGGACTGGCGGAGGAGCTCTTCACCCGGTTTGGCTCCGATCCCATGTACGACCTGGCTCGGGCCCTGGAGGCGGCGGCCGCCGATCGCCTGGGTCCCAAGGGCATCTACCCCAACGTGGATTTCTATTCGGGCCTGGTGTATCGCAAGCTCGGGATTCCCCGCGACCTCTTCACGCCGATCTTTGCCATCGCCCGCACGGCTGGTTGGCTGGCTCATTGGCGGGAGCAATTGGGGGCCAACCGCATCTACCGGCCCACTCAGATCTATACAGGGGCATCTGAGCGGGCCTGGCTTCCCCTGGAGCAGCGTCCCATCCCCACCTAGGTGGTTCGCTGGAGGGGGAGTTCCGCCCAAGCGCGTGGCTCTCCGATTAAGTTGCCTGCCAATTGGAGCGCGTCTTCATGCCGTTGACACCGCCGGTCTTGCCTGGCTTCGTCACCCCGGGCTTGGACCTTCAAGCCAGCTTCAGTTCCCTACTGGAAGGCCTGGGGGTCAGTCCCGGGCTTGCCCGCGTGATCTGGCTTCCCCTGCCCATGCTTCTGGTCCTCATTGCCGCTGTGGTGGGGGTTTTGGTCAATGTGTGGCTGGAGCGAAAAATTTCAGCGGCAGTGCAGCAGCGCATCGGGCCGGAATACGCGGGAGCCCTTGGCATCCTTCAGCCCATGGCCGATGGATTGAAGCTTTTGGTGAAGGAAGACGTGATTCCCGCCAGGGCAGACGGGTTGCTGTTCACCCTGGGTCCCGTGTTGGTACTGGTGCCCGTGATCCTGTCCTGGTTGGTGGTTCCTTTTGGCCAAAACCTTCTGATCAGCAACGTGGGGGTGGGGATCTTTCTCTGGATTTCCCTCAGCAGCATCCAGCCCATCGGGCTGTTGATGAGTGGTTATGCCAGTAACAACAAGTATTCCTTGCTTGGGGGCCTGCGGGCCGCGGCCCAATCCATCAGTTACGAAATCCCCCTGGCACTCTCCGTTCTGGCGATTGTCATGATGAGCAACTCTTTGAGCACTGTTGATATTGTCAATCAGCAGACGGGTGCAGGCATTCTCAGTTGGAACATCTGGCGTCAGCCAGTGGGTTTTATCATTTTCTGGATCTGCGCACTGGCCGAATGTGAGCGGCTGCCTTTTGACCTTCCAGAGGCGGAAGAAGAGCTGGTGGCGGGTTACCAGACGGAATATGCGGGGATGAAATTTGCTCTCTTCTATCTTGGGAGTTACATCAACCTGGTTCTCTCGGCCCTACTTGTTTCCGTTCTCTACCTTGGGGGATGGGGCTTTCCTCTGCCTGTGGAGTGGCTGGCCCAGTGGTTCGGCCAATCCATCGACAGCCCTCTGGTTCAGGTGATCACGGCCAGTTTGGGCATTGTGATGACCGTGCTCAAGGCTTACCTGCTGGTGTTTTTTGCCATCCTCCTGCGGTGGACCGTCCCCAGGGTTCGCATCGACCAGCTGCTGGATCTCGGTTGGAAATTTCTCCTTCCCATTGCCTTGGTCAATCTGCTGGTGACGGCAGCTCTCAAATTGGCGTTTCCCGCCGCTTTCGGAGGTTGAGCCCACTAACGGCCTGGCATCGTCAGTTGACTGCGAAGTTGGGCATCATGGTTTCACCCCTTGTTCTACCCCCTTAACGTTCATGTTTGGCTTTCTCCAAAAGGTTGGTGATTACACTAAAGATGCCGTTAGTGCTGCCAAATACATCAGTCAGGGCTTGGGGGTCACTTTTGACCACCTTCGCCGCAGGCCGATCACGATTCAGTATCCCTACGAGAAGCTGATCCCGTCGGAGCGGTATCGAGGTCGCATTCATTACGAGTTTGATAAATGCATTGCTTGTGAGGTGTGCGTCAGGGTGTGCCCCATCAACCTCCCCGTTGTTGACTGGGTAATGAACAAGAGTACGAAAAAGAAAGAATTGCGCAATTACTCAATTGATTTTGGAGTATGTATTTTTTGTGGTAATTGCGTAGAATACTGCCCTACGAATTGCCTATCAATGACTGAGGAATATGAGTTGGCTGCCTACGATCGCCACAGCCTCAATTACGACAACATCGCCCTTGGCAGGCTCCCCACGAGTGTGACGACTGATCCTTCTGTATTCCCCTTGCGGGAACTGGCCTATCTGCCCAAGGGCGTTGTGGAGCCCCATGGGGTGCCTGCCACATCCCCTCGCGCTGGCAAGCTACCTGCTGAGATCGTGTCTGAACCCCCCAGCGCGGCTAGCCCATCGAGCTCCAAGGAACAAATGCCATGACCATCGCATCAACGACAGAACAGATTTGTTTCTTGGTACTGGCAGCCGTTTTGGTGATCGGCTCCTTGGGTGTTGTCCTGTTGGAAAACATTGTTTACTCCGCTTTTTTGCTTGGTGGTGTTTTTCTGTCTGTGGCAGGTCTTTATTTGCTGCTAAATGCAAGTTTTGTCGCTGCTGCGCAGGTTCTTGTCTATGTCGGCGCAGTGAATGTGCTCATCCTTTTTGCCATCATGCTTGTGAACAAAAAGGAAAATCTCACCGCGATACCCAGCCTTCTCTCCCGCCGTCTTCTCTCGGGCGGGGTTTGTATTGGTCTTTTCATCCTTCTTCTCCGAGTTGCCTTCACCACCGTTTGGCCCCTTCCAGGCCCAACCTCCATCGGCGAAGAAGCCACATTCCGAATTGGTGAGCATTTCTTTACGGATTATTTACTTCCCTTCGAGCTTGCTTCCGTTCTTCTTCTGATGGCCATGATCGGCGCCATCGTCTTGGCCCGCAGGGATGTCTTTGCCAGTGATGTGATCACAGGTGAGCCTGCGGACCAGGGGCTTATCGAGAAAGCTCGCACCCCTCTCCTGGTGGATCGCACACAGTCTTCGACGACGCCTTGAATTCACCTCCTTCGAAAGTCCCAAACCCATCCTCTTCTCCATGTCACTCACCACTCCCATCCCTTTGCAAGCATTCCTGACCCTTGCTGCCTTCCTGTTCTGTATTGGGGTTTGGGGTCTAATTAACAGCCGGAATGCGGTGAGAGTGCTGATGAGCATTGAATTGATGCTTAATGCTGTGAATATCAATCTCATGGCTTTTTCCAATTACTTGGATGGCCAGTTGGTGAGGGGTCAGGTATTTGCCATTTTTGTGATCACGGTTGCGGCGGCTGAAGCAGCGGTGGGCCTGGCCATTCTCTTGTCTCTTTATCGCAACCGGGAGACCGTGGATATGGAACGCTTCAACCTTCTCCGCTGGTAACCCCTCGCCAATGCGTCTTGAACGGGTCTGGCTAATCATCCGGCAAGACAGCCAGGTGGCTAAAAGGGAGGCCCAACTTTGTATTCAGGAACTTCAGGAATTCGATGTGAAGGTCACCGTGGCGGAAAGCGGCCTTTCCACCAACCCCTTCCCCGGATTGCTGGCCACCCAAATGGAACGGCCAGACTTGGCTCTCGTGCTTGGAGGGGATGGCACAGTCCTTGGGGCAGCGCGGCACCTGGCTCCCCTGGATGTGCCCATCCTGTGTTTCAACGTGGGCGGGAACCTGGGCTTCCTGACCCACGATCGTCGCCTCCTACGAGACACCCTATGGAGGCGACTGAGGGAGGATCATTTTGCGCTTGAGCGTCGCATGATGATCGCCGCTTCCATTGATTCGGGAGATGGGGTTCTACAGGGCCCCCACACGGCCCTAAACGATTTCTATTTTAGGCCCTGCCTCGATGAACTCTCGCCCACCTGTCAGCTGGAATTGGATATTGATGGGGAAGTGGTGGATCAATATCGGGGTGATGGCTTGATCATCGCCACGCCCACGGGCTCTACGGGATATTCCATGGCAGCAGGCGGACCCATTCTCCATCCAGGCATCGAGGCCATGGTGATCAACCCCATCTGCCCAATGAGCCTTTCCAGCCGTGCCATTGTGGTTCCTCCCCGATCCAGGCTCACCATTTGGCCCCTGGGGGAAAGCTCCCGTCGGGTGCGGCTTTGGAAAGATGGAGTGCAGGCCACCGTGCTGGAACCCGGTGACCGTTGCGTGGTGCAGCGAAGCGATTGCGTGGCCCTGATGGTGGTTCTCAACCAAAACCCTTCGTACTACAGCACTCTCACGCACAAATTGCACTGGGCGGGGAGCCTGACCAGTGCCCTTCCTTCCCCGAATTAGCCTGAACCCTAGATGCCATTGGAAATCGAGCGCCGCTTTCTTGTCACAGGCGATGCGTGGCAAGCCCATGTGGTCTGGGTGGCTGAGTTTCGGCAGGGCTATCTGCAGAGCCGGGAGGACGGTCTCACCACAAGGATTCGCCTGCAGCAGGCAGAAAGTGGTGGGGAGCAAGAGGCCTGGCTCACGATCAAGGCCGTGCCGGATGGGGCCTCCTTGGCCACGCGGCTGGAATTTGAGTATGGAATCCCCTTCGCTGACGCGGAGGCCTTGCTGGCATTGTCGAGTTGGTGTTTGGAAAAACGACGCCATGGATTGCTCCTCCCGGGCGGAGAGTGGGTGCTTGACGTTTTTCGTGGAGCCAACGCTCCCCTTTTGATTGCAGAAGTGGAGCTCCTCTATGCCGATCAGGAAATTGAGATCCCTTCCTGGTGCGCCCAGGAAATCACCGGTTTGCATCAGTTCAGCAATGCTTCCCTGGCTCGCCAGCCCTGGCAAACCTGGGATGCTTCTGAAAAACGATTATTTCACGGCCTCTAACGTTTCCCTGGTCCCATGGGAAGGGTGCAGCAATTGAAGCCATCTCTGCAGATTTTGCCCTGATCCATGGCCCAGTTAATCAAAGCCACACGGTTCTTCGCACCCGTTTTGGCAAAGATATTGCTGACGTGATTATCCACCGTTCGTTTGCTGATGGTGAGCTGGCTTGCAATTTCCTGGTTGGTCAGGCCGGTGGCCACCAATTCAATGATTTCCAGCTCCCTTTCAGAGAGATCTGCGCTGCTCACCCCCACGCCCTGGGGTTTTGGCTGGTCGCGGAGGTTGCTCTCGGGCATGGAGACCATTCCAATTTGTTCATCCTAGGGAGGATCCTGGTTCATGATGTTGCTGATCGAAGCTGTTTTCTGTGAAGCTTGCTCAAGCTCTGGAGTCCGGCCAGTTCACCATCACGGCTGAGGTGACTCCTCCTCGTGGAGGGGATGTGACACGCACTCTTGAGGCTGCTGCGGCATTGAAGGGCCTTGTCCATGCCGTGAATGTGACGGATGGCAGCAGGGCTGTGATGCGGATGAGCAGCTTGGCCGTGTGCCGGCTTCTGCTGGAGCAAGGCACGGAGCCCGTGTTGCAGCTCACCTGCCGGGATCGCAATCGGATCGCTCTCCAAGCCGAGCTCCTGGGGGCCCACGCTTTGGGGATTCCCAATGTTTTGTGCCTCACGGGCGATCCTGTTCGCGCTGGTGATCAGCCTGAGGCAAGGCCCGTGAACGAGTTTGAGGCCGTCCGCTTATTGAGGCTGGTCTCCAGCTTGAATGCGGGGGCTGACCCGGTGAAAGGGCTTTTGCCGGATGGGGGAACCCACCTGTTTTGCGGGGCAGCAGCCGATCCCCACTCACCCAGCTGGAGTGGGCTGGCCAGTCGCGTTCGCAGGAAAGCAGATGCTGGGGCACGCTTCGTGCAAACCCAGATGGTGATGCATCCCGATGCCCTGAAGCGGTTTGTGGAGGAGATCACGGGCCCTCTGGGAATCCCAGTTCTGGCGGGTGTATTTCTGTTGAAATCCGCCCGTAATGCCCAGTTCATCAACAGGGTTGTGCCAGGCGCGGCAATTCCTGAGCATCTCATTGATCGCCTGGCCGCAGCCGCAGATCCTGCAGCGGAAGGAATGGTTATTGCTGCTGAACAGATCAGCACTTATTCAAGCATTGCCCAAGGTGTGCACTTGATGGCCGTTAAGGCGGAGGAGCGGATCCCACAAATTCTGAAATTGGCCGGTATAGCCATGATTTGATATGGAAACGTTTGTTGCTTGGATCAGCTCGCCTTGAGGGCGAAGTTAGTGCCTAGCAGTTCGGCCAGGGCTTTTTGCTGAGGGGATGGGGAAATTTTGTCTTGACGGCGTGCATCTGTGATCAACCAGTCCAGGGCCGCCTCCTGGAGATCGAAATGATCGCCATTGCGATCTACGCAATAACGCCCGTAGACCAACTTCTCAACGAGATTGACCCCTGGGCCGATGCGGGAATAATCAAAAATGATGGAATTATCAATGGTGGCGCCCTCACAGATATGACAGCTTGGACCAATCATTGCTGGACCAATGATGGTGGCGCCATCTTCGATCTTGGACATGCCCCCAACATAAATTGGACCCTGCACATTGATCTTGTCCCAGTTGGCAGCCACATTGAGGCCAGCGTAGATGCCTGGTTTGACCTCGATGCCGGGAACCTGGACCTGGCGAACATCCCCCTGAAGCACGCTGCGAATCGCTTGCCAGTAGTCGGGAACTTTGCCGATATCTACCCACTCAAATTCCATGGGGAGCGCATAGAAGGCTGCACCAGCCTCCGCCAGCCTTGGAAAAAGGTCTGCACCAATATCAAATGCTTCTCCAGAAGGTATGAAGTCTAGAACCTGTGGTTCAAAAATATAAATACCTGTATTGATCATGTCACTGGCAGCCTCTTCAACGGAAGGCTTCTCCTGGAAAGAGAGCACCTTGCCATCGTCGTCGGTAACCACGACGCCATAGCTGCTGACTTGATCCATAGGAACACGCTTCGTGATCAGGCTCGCCATAGCTCCTTTGGCCTTGTGGCGCTTGACCGCTTCCGTGAGGTCAAGGTCGATCAGTGCATCCCCACAGAGAACGATAAAGGTATCGTCAAAGAATGGTTGAAAATCCTGAATTCTTTTGATGCCGCCGGCGGAACCCATGGCTTCGCCAATAAGTTCACCATCCTCAATGCGGCCCTCAAAGCTGTAGGCAATATGCACGCCAAATCTCTGGCCATCGCGGAAGTAGTTCTCAATCTCTTCTGCAAGGTGAGAAACATTGACCATAATTTGGTCAAACCCATGTTCTTTTAGAAGTTCCAAAAGAAATTCCATCACAGGCTTCTGCAGGATGGGAATCATGGGCTTCGGCGTGGTGTGGGTGATCGGGCGAACCCTGGTTCCCTTTCCAGCCGCGAGAATCATCGCCTTCATTCGCAGGCGTTTTTCAAAAGAATCTACCCACTTTACGGCCTCTCTCAGGCCGCCATCACTCCCGGAGCCGGCAGGGAAGCTGACCCTTCTCCGGGGGCCACGCCTTCCGTGGTCTCAAAGACGGTCAAGAGGCGCCGCAGGCTCAGGGGACCGAATAGGCCACCGTGTTGTTGCAGCTCCAGCTTCCCCTGGGAACTCAGGAACAGCAAGGCCCAGAAGACCCCTACTCGGTCTCGATCCAGATCGTCTTCTGGAGCGTGGGCCGTCCAGGCCCCCCACGCGTCCACCAAGGCATCAAAGTCCAGCCATGCATGGCCCTCCCCAGGCCAGGCGGTCTGGATGAAGGCGTTGAGTGCTGCTGTGGTTTCCGGCAATTTTTCCCGATGGGCCAGGGCGGCCACCTGGGCAATGGCCATCCGTTCGCTGAAGCGGCGGTTTCCCCGCTGACGCGGGCGGCGTTCGTCCTGCTCCAGCCGCTCCGCAATCTCCTCCAATTGGCGGATCAATTCGCCAAGACTCACCGGTCGTTGCAGGGGGGGAGGGGCGACCGGGCGACGGAGAAGTTGACGCTCTGGACGAAGGGGCAGGGGAATCTGCAGATCATGGTCGGATTCCAGCTCGACCTGATCGATAAAAAACGATTCGTCCGCCTCGAGCGGGGGGAAATTGGTTCGTTCCAGCAGTTCTGCCTTCAATCCCACCAGGACGGAAGCTGCCAGAAACGCTTCGCTGCTTTCCGCCAGATCCTGCTCAAACCTTGTGCCCTGGACAAGGGACAGTCTCGGTGCAGAGATGCGTTGGTGCAGTTTGTCGAGAAAGCCATCAATGACCGCAATCACATCCACATCCCAGGGATCGATCTCTCCCCGCTCCGCGGCATCTTGCAGCATTCGGATCGCCATACGGGCGCCCGCTTCTGCCACAGCCCCCCCAGTGCTGACGATTTGCTCAAGGTACCTTCCCTCTTCAGCACAATCCAGACCCGTTTTTTAAATTCTGGAACCGATTTCAGCTATTGCCGGAGGGAGCGGTGCTCTCTCCGGCGGCTGGCAACAGGCCCAGCTGGGCGTCCACCGTGGCGCGATAGCGCTGTAAGTCATTTTCTAACTCTTGAATCCGGACTCGCTGGGCTTCTTGCTCGCCATCGTTCTGAAGCGTTTCCACCTTGCGCACCACCCCGCTCCAGACCGCATAGATCCATGCTGCAGTCGCCCCTAGGCCGCCCACAAGAAGAAGAAGGGCAGCAAGGGGAAAGGTGAAGCTCAGTCCAGGAAGAAAGCGCACCGTGGTGGGTGTGGTGTTTTCCAGCGTGAACATGACCATGGCCAAGCCAAAGCTGAAGATCAGCAGGAAGTTGAGCTGACGCACAAGGAGGCAGCGTACTGATACTGGCTTAGGGGGTGGGATGGAAGGTTGTCAATGGCGGCGCCTGCAGGGCGACCGCAGGCATCTCCACCAGGGAAGTAGCGGGGCGAAAAACGTTTTTCAACGGTAGTGGACCCATTTTGGCGAAGGCAAGGTTTTCCCTTTGCACAAGAGATTCGATCGAGGCCCGGTAGCTATCCGTCATAATCCTGGGATAAAGGCCAATGCCAATGATCGGAATCAAAAGACAGGCGATCACATAGATCTCTCGTGGTTCCGCATCGACAAGATTGCTGTGGGAAACTAGTTCGGCATTTTCTTTGCCAAAAAAGATTTCTCTCAACATCGACAGGAGATAGATGGGAGTAAGAATAACTCCAATTGCCGCCAAGATGGAAACCAGGATGCGGAAGCCAAGGGTGTATGCCTCACTGGTGGCAAAGCCAACAAATACCATCAGCTCTGAGACAAAGCCACTCATGCCAGGAAGGGCGAGGGAGGCAAGCGAGCAAACGGTCCAGAGGGCGAACATCTTTCTCATCTTCTGGCCCACCCCTCCCATCTCATCCAGCTGGAGCGTGTGGGTTCTGTCGTAGGTGGCACCCACGAGGAAAAACAAACTGGCTCCGATGAGGCCATGGCTCACCATCTGAAGCATGGCACCGCTCGTGCCAAGGGCACTTAGGCTGCCAATCCCAATGAGCACAAATCCCATGTGGCTGATCGAGCTATAGGCGATTTTGCGTTTGAGGTTTCGTTGAGCAAAGGAGGTGAGGGCAGCATAAATAATATTGATTACTCCTAAAACAACCAAAAAAGGTGCAAACTTTACGTGAGCATCAGGAAGTATTTGTACATTGAAGCGAAGCAAGGCATAGCCACCCATCTTCAGGAGAATTCCCGCTAGAAGCATGTGGACGGGGGCGGTGGCTTCCCCGTGGGCATCAGGGAGCCAGGTGTGAAGAGGAACAATGGGAAGTTTGACCCCAAAAGCAATCAGAAAAGCGGCGTAACAGAGGACCTGGAAACCTGTACTGAATCCTTTGGCTGCAAGTTCTGTGTACTCAAAGGTTGGTGAGCCTCCGCCATAGAAGGCCATCGCCAGTCCAGCGAGCAGAATGAAAAGGGAACTACCGGCGGTATAAAGAATGAATTTTGTTGCCGCGTACTGGCGTTTCTTACCTCCCCAGATGGCCAGCAGCAGATAAACGGGTATCAGCTCTAGCTCCCAGGCCAGGAAAAATAGGAGCATATCCTGGACAGCGAAGACGGCGATCTGGCCGCCATCCATGGCAAGGAGCAGAAAATAGAAAAGCTTTGGCTTGAAGGTCACCGGCCAGGCGGCAAGACAGGCCAAGGAAGTGATGAAGCTTGTGAGAAGGATTAACGGCATGGATAGGCCATCAGCCCCCACGGACCAGGCCAGCCCCAGCTCTGGAAGCCAAGACACCCGCTCGACCAATTGAAGCCCCTCGACAGAAGGGTCGTACCCATTCAGGTAGCCCCCGACGGTCAACAAAAAGGTCGTGAGAGCCACTCCCAGGGCGTACCAGCGAACTTTCCTGCCATCCCCCTCATCCGGAATGAAGGGGATCAACAGAGATGCGGCGATCGGTAAAAGGATTGCGGCACTGAGCCAGGGGAAGGCCACGGCCTCAAAATTCACTCATAGAAGTGTAGAAATATCTTCCCCTCAAGCCGCTCTCCGATGGGGGATGTCACACATCACCCGAAGGCACTGAACAACACCACCATGGCGATGACCCCCCCAAAAACGATCAGGGCATAAAACTGTGCCCGTCCGGTTTCAAAATATTTGAGCCCTTCACCGCTCCCCAGGGTCAGCAGGCCGGTGAGGTTCACGACCCCATCAACCACCTTGGAATCCACATCCAGAACCCGTTTGGCCAAGGTACGGCTCCCTTGAACAAATACCTTTTCGTTCATTGCGTCTAAATACCACTTGTTAGCAAAGAAGTTGTTGATCGCAGGGAAACGGGCGGCAACGGTCTGCCCCAGGTCGATGCGTTGCAGGAAGTAGGCCAGCACAGCCAGAGTGATACCAGCGATGGAAATGGCCACGGAGGAGCCCGCCAGGGGTAGAAACTCGCTCCAGGAAAAGTGGTGGGCCATTTCTGCAGCCTCCTCAGGATCCAGCACTCTTGCGAAACGGCTGTTCCAAGGGGTGCCCAGCAGGCCGATCAGGATGGAAGGCACTGCTAGCACCACCAGCGGGGCCGCCATCTGCCAGCCCGATTCATGGGGATGGCTAGAGCCATGGCTGTGGTTGGCTTCCTCCCCCTCCCGTCCAGCAGCAGCAAGAAGCTGGGCTTGCACCGATTTGTCGTTGCCGCGGAAGCTCCCTTCAAAGGTGAGGAAGTAAAGGCGAAACATGTAAAAGGCTGTCATGCCCGCCGTTAGAAACCCAGCGCCCCAAAGCAGAGGGTAGGTGTGAAAGGCCTGGCCGAGAATCTCATCCTTGCTCCAGAACCCCGCCAGAGGGGGGATCCCGGCAATGGCAATGCAGCCGATGAGAAAGGTGATGGCCGTAATGGGCATGTATTTTCTCAGACCTCCCATCAGGCGCATGTCCTGGGCCAACACCGGATCATGACCCACTACCTCCTCCATGGCATGGATCACGGAGCCGGAGCCGAGAAACAGCATGGCCTTGAAGAAGGCATGGGTGACCAGGTGGAACATGCCAGCTACAGGCGCCCCACAGCCCATGGCCAACATCATGTAGCCCAGCTGGGAGACCGTGCTGTAGGCCAAGCCTTTTTTGAGATCCTGTTGGGTGAGCGCAATGGACGCGCCCAGAAAAAGCGTGATGGTGCCAATCACCGCGATCACCATCTGAACCATGGGGTAAGGGGCATAGACCGGCTGAAGCCGCGCCACAAGAAACACCCCTGCGGCCACCATGGTGGCCGCATGAATCAGGGCGGAGATCGGGGTGGGACCTTCCATCGCATCCGGGAGCCACACATGGAGTGGAAACTGGGCCGATTTGGCCATGGGCCCCATGAACACCAGCAGGCACAGGAGCACGGCAACGGCCGTAGTGATCCTCCCGTCCACTACTGCCTCATGAAGACGAATGCCGATGGTTTCAAACCCGAAACTGCCTGTGGCCCAGAACAGACCCAAGATTCCCAGCAGCAATCCGAAGTCGCCAACACGGTTGACCACGAAAGCCTTCTGGGCCGCATTGGCTGCCCCATCCCGGTCGTACCAGAAGCCCACTAATAGGTAGGAACACATGCCGACCAGCTCCCAGAACACGTAGATCTCGAGCAGATTGGGACTGATGACAAGACCCAACATCGAGCTGCTGAAGAGGGCCAGGTAGGTGAAAAACCTGACATAGCCCTTGTCATGGGCCATGTATCCGTCGGAATACACCATCACCAGAAGGGCAATGGTGGTGACCAGGCAGAGCATCACTGCTCCAAGGGGATCGACCCTGTAGCCCATCTGCAGGTTGAAAGTGCCCGCACTTGCCCAATCAAAAAGCACCTCCCGCGGGGCGGCTCCGGCGAGTTGCTCCGCCAGTACGGCGAAACTGAGCACCGCAGCCGCTCCCACGCAGGTGATGAGAAACCAGGCCACCGGCTTGCGGAGGCGGTTCACGGTGCGGTTGAAACTCAACAAGCCAAGGCCCGTGATGCAGGCACCCAGCAGGGGCAACAGGGGTATCAACCAGGCCAGGTCAGCAGCAGGCATCCCCATCGATCAAGCGTCAGATAAGTGTAGTCAGGCCGTGCAGGGGATTCAGCTATCCCTGTCACTTCACCCCAGCCAGTGGGCCAAGCCCGTGCGGGAATATGCCGTTGCGGCCGATCCAATCCAGCGGTGGGCCCACCAGAGCACCCCCACCGCCACGGCGATGCCCAGCTGAGAGGGCCTGAAGAATTCCTGCAGCTGCAGCTGCTGCCGTCCATCCGCTATCGCTTGGAAGGGAAGAACTGAGGTGCTGGCCCTCCATTCCTCAAAGGCGGGACCAAAACGCTTGCGGAGCCTGTGGTCGCCGTGCCAAACCGCAAAGGCATGGTGGGCAATCAGGGCAGCACAAGTGACCACCATGAAACTGGTGCCGATCCATAGCAGATGGGTGGCGCACCAGAGCACCTGTCCTACGGCCTGGGGGTGGCGGCTGATGCGCATGATGCCCTTGGAGTAGAGCCGCACCTCGGGCTTCAGCACGGCGGGAATCTCAAGCAGATTGTAGGTGGCTGGATAGAGGAAAAAGAAGCTCAGGGCAGTGCCGGCCCACACCAATGGGATCATCCAGGGTTGATCCTGCAGGTTCCAGAAGCGGATGCCGTCGTAGCGGTGGCTCAGGAAATAGGTGATGACAAGGCCGGCTGCAGGAATGCTGATCGCCGCAAACAGCAGGCGCCAGGCCCGCTCGCCAATCTGAGTTGCCCCCCAGGGCCGCAGGGCCGCTCCTCCGCTGTGTAACAGGGCGAAACCAAGGAGGAGGAGGGCCATCACCCAACTGCTGTGGTGGGGAGTGCTGGCCATTACCGTTCGCCGCTTAATGCAAGTCGTATGGGATCAGTCTGCCAACCGGCAACCCCCCTACAGTTGACCCTGACTTGCCGGTTCAGCCATCGGCCAACCCGAGGACCCTTCCGCGGACCACACCGAGGACCACCAGAGCCCATGGCAGATCTGCCTTTCACCCTTGATCAGCTCCGCATCCTTCGGGCGATTGCCAGTGAGGGCAGCTTCAAGAAAGCTGCCGACAGCCTCTATGTGACCCAGCCAGCCGTCAGTCTGCAGATTCAGAACTTGGAGAAGCAGCTGGATGTGGCTCTTTTTGATCGGGGGGGGCGCAAAGCCCAGCTCACCGAGGCGGGCCATCTACTGCTCAGCTATTGCGACCGCATCCTCAGCCAGTGTCAGGAAGCTTGTCGGGCCTTGGATGACCTTCATAATCTCAAGGGCGGATCTCTGATTGTTGGCGCCAGCCAAACCACAGGTACCTATTTGATGCCCAGGATGATCGGCCTTTTCCGTCAGAAGTATCCCGAGGTGTCTGTGCAGCTTCAGGTGCACAGCACCCGACGTACGGCCTGGGGTGTGGCCAATGGCCAGGTGGATCTGGCCATCATCGGCGGGGAGTTGCCCCCGGATCTCAACGATTTGCTCCAGGTGGTGCCCTATGCCAACGATGAACTCGCCCTGGTGTTGCCTCCGAAACATCCTCTGGCCCGTCTGCCCGAACTGACGAAGGAGGATCTTTACCGCCTGGGGTTTGTTTGCCTCGATGCCCAGTCCACCACCCGCAAAATGGTGGACCAACTCCTTTCCCGCTCCAAACTGGATGTGGGACGCATGAAGATTGAGATGGAGTTGAATTCCTTTGAAGCCATCAAGAATGCGGTGCAATCTGGCCTTGGAGCTGCTTTCCTGCCTGTGGTTTCCATCGAAAGGGAACTGGCCTCTGGCAGTCTGCACAGGCCCCAGGTTGCCGATCTGCAGGTGCGCAGGCAGCTCAAGTTGATCAGCCACCCCGCACGCTATTGCTCTAGGGCCGCCGAAGCTTTCCGCAAGGAGGTTCTTCCGGTCTTCGCTAGCCCTGAAAGTCCCTTACGGCAACCTTCTCAGACCAAGGCCGCGGAGGTTCTCACCCCGGTGGTGCCTACCTGAGCGAAGAGCTCAGAACTGGTCCCCCTCTGGAGTCACGCCAACGGAGTCATCTCCCGCTCCTGCCACTCCCGGCACCTGGAACTTGTTACCACTGATATCAGTTTGGTAAACGCAACGAACAATCGGTTTGTCGCGGATGGAGCCGATGTACGCAAAAGTGTTCATGCGTTGTTTGCATTCCCGCATCTGCTCTGCCGTCACTGCGCCCTGCTTCTGGAGCACGGTCCAGTTTTCCCTGCGAATCACGCAACCGGGCTGCAGTGTGGGCTGGGTCACAAAACTGCTGCTGGGGTTCATCGTTGTGTAGAGCTCGATATCCATCACAAAGGCGCTCGCACCCCACTGTTTACAGAATTCCGGGTCGGGCACGGCCATGTCCAACTGCTGACTGCTGGCGATGTTTCCTTGATTGCCCTGGGTAGTGCTGGTCACCGCGCTCCCGATGCCGATGCCGACGACGAGGACCCCCGCCAGCAGGGCTGCCGTGGCCACATTGAAGCCGCCACCGCCAGGACTTCCTCCCCCGCCCATTCCAGAACCCCTCCCGCCGCCTCGGTCGTCCAGCCCTGGATCGTTGCGATAGCGAGACTCCCTCTCGGAACGCCCGTAGGACTGGTTGCGGCCATTCCAGTTGCTGGTGTTGTCCCTTACCGTGCGCTCCGGGCGCCGGTCTTCAGAGAAGTCGCCCCAGTTGTCTGGTCGGGAGCGGGTCACAGGGCCTCTGGGCTGCGGGGCAGACCCATCGAATAGTTCAATACCCGACAATCCGGGTTGTAACGGAGCTCACCGGCTTGAAGGAGCTGGCGTACACATCCCTCCAGCTCCGATCCGATGCGCCGCAAGGTGTAGTCGTTGAGATCCTCTCCCGCATGGGCGGCCACCAGCTCACGGAAGCGATCCTGCAGTTTGCGAACGACACCCTCATCCCAGAGAAATTCCTCGTCTGGGTCTAAGTCGAGGGTCAGTTGGCTGGCATCGGGCACCAGATCACCCCCTTCCACCCTTGCCGTGAACAGCCGCACGTGCCGGGTGGTGGACTTCAGAAGCGTGTCCATGGTCTGGGATGAACAAGGCATTAAGGGCTAAGGCAACTCTAGGGAGAAGGCAGGCCCCTTAGGGGGGCTCGTCGACGCTTTGGTGCTGCAGACCGATAAGGTTGCCCGGAGTGTTTGGGGCCGCCATGCGCGTTGCCATTGCAGGGGCAGGGTTGGCTGGTTTGTCCTGCGCCAAATATCTTTGCGATGCCGGACACACCCCCGTGGTCTACGAGGCGCGGGATGTGCTTGGGGGCAAGGTGGCGGCTTGGCAGGACAGCGATGGCGATTGGTATGAAACAGGATTGCATATCTTTTTTGGGGCCTATCGCAACATGCGTCAGCTGTTTGCGGAATTGGATATCGAGGATCGCTTGCAGTGGAAAAGCCACAGCATGATCTTTAACCAACGGGATGTTCCCGGCACCTACAGCCGCTTCGACTTCCCTGATCTTCCGGCACCCATCAATGGAGTGGCTGCGATCCTGTCAAACAACGACATGCTCACCTGGCCTGAGAAGATTGCCTTTGGCTTAGGCCTCGTGCCTGCCATGCTTCGCGGCCAAAATTATGTGGAAGATTGCGACCGGTATTCTTGGAGCGAATGGCTGAGAATTCACAATATTCCCGAACGGGTCAATGATGAAGTGTTCCTGGCGATGAGCAAGGCGCTTAATTTCATCGGTCCCGATGAGATTTCCAGCACGGTTGTGCTCACGGCCTTGAATCGCTTTCTTCAGGAGAGGGATGGTTCCCGCATGGCGTTTTTGGATGGAAACCCCCCCCAACGCCTCTGTGCACCCCTGGTGGAGTACATCCGTGCCAAAGGCGGTGAAGTGATCATGGAGCGGGCCCTCCGTGCCATCGAGCTCCATGAGGATGGCTCCGTGGCGGCCTTCCGAATGGGAGGGCGCGGGGATGGTGACCCTCAGGTTAAGGCGGATGCCTACGTGAGCGCCCTACCTGTGGATCCCTTGAAGCTGCTGTTGCCCGAGCCTTGGAAGCAGATACCCTATTTCTCTAAGTTGGCTGGCCTCAACGGTGTGCCGGTCATCAACATTCACCTTTGGTTTGATCGCAAGCTTACCGAGATCGACCATTTGCTGTTCAGTCGCAGCGACCTGCTCAGTGTCTATGCGGATATGAGCAATACATGCAAGGAATACGCTGATCCTGATCGTTCGATGTTGGAGCTGGTTTTTGCCCCAGCCAAGGAGTGGATCGGCAAATCGGATGCGGACATCGTCGCGGCCACCATGGAGGAGCTGAAGCGGCTCTTCCCCCAGCATTTCGCCACCGATCAGCCCGCCAAACTTCGTAAGTCGATTGTTGTAAAAACGCCGTTGTCTGTGTATAAAACCGTCCCAGGCTGCCAGCAACTGAGGCCGGGCCAGAAATCACCCATCTCCAATTTCTTTATGGCCGGGGATTACACCATGCAACGCTATCTGGCATCCATGGAAGGGGCTGTGCTCAGCGGCAAGCTCTGTGCGCAGGCAATTTCGGAAGCAGCCACCTCAGGGGCCCCATTCCCGGAAATGGTCGGCGCCGTCGCGGGGAGGTGATTGTGGTGGGAACCACTCCTTCCCTTCGCTCCCTGGTCACCTTGGATGAGGCCTACGAGCTTTGTCGCCAGGAAACTGCCCAGTGGGCCAAAACCTTTTACCTCGGCACCCTGTTGATGCCACCGGCCAAGCGCCGGGCAATCTGGGCCATCTATGTGTGGTGTCGGCGCACCGACGAGCTGATGGACAGCCCCCAGGCCCAGGCCTTGCCCGCCGAGACCCTGCTGGCCCGTCTCGATGCCTGGGAAGAGCGGACCCGAGCCCTTTTTGACGGCCACAGCGCGGATGATCTGGACCGGGTGATGGTGGACACCATGGAGCGATTTCCCCAGCCGAAACAGGCTTATCTCGACATGATCGAAGGTCAGAGGATGGATGTCAGAAAGCAACGTTATGCAAGTTTTGCGGAACTGGAGCTTTATTGCTATCGGGTGGCGGGTACGGTTGGTCTGATGAGTCAGGCAGTGATGGGTCTGGACCCTGCCTACACCTCCGCGCCCTGGAGTGAGCGCCCCGATCCCACCCAAGCGGCCATTGCCCTCGGGATTGCCAATCAGCTCACCAACATCCTTCGCGATGTGGGAGAAGATCGGGCCCGTGGTCGGATCTATCTCCCGGAAGATGAGATGGAGCGCTTTGATTATGCTGAATCTGATCTTATGGCCGGACGGCTGAATGACAACTGGCGCGCGCTCATGACGTTTCAATTGGCTCGGGCCCGAGAATGGTTTGCCCGTTCAGAGGAGGGAGTGCGCTGGTTGTCAGCCGATGCACGCTGGCCGGTGTGGGCTTCCCTGCGGCTCTATCGGGGCATCCTCGATGTCATCGAACGGCATGATTTTGATGTCTTCAATCGCCGGGCCTTTGTGCCCACGGCCGGCAAACTCCTCGATCTTCCCCTCTCCTACGTTTTGGCTCAGGTGCATTAATTCGCCTCTAGCCACTCGAGAAGAATGGGATTCACTTTCTCAGGGGCCTCGTCGTGGGGACAGTGCCCAAGTCCCTCTACCACTTTCAGCTCGCGAATGCTGCTGAACTCCCGCGTCCACCTCTGAGCTTCCTGGGTGGATTCCCAGGGATCCCGGCTGCCCCAGATCATCCGCACGGTCACCGGCAGTTCCGCCAGGAGATCGGGAGCCAGCACGTCAGAGAAGAGGTTCACGAAGCCGCGAAAACTCTCGGGAGCTCCCGGATCTTTCGATGGTTGATAGAGCAGATCTACCAGCTCTTCATCCACATTGGCCCCCGTTGGATAGGCCACCGCCAGGACCCGGCGAATGTAAGGAGGGCGAGCTAAAAATTGAAAAAGCGACGTGGTCAGCCACCGCTGTCGAACCATCCGTTTCAGCAGCGGTCGGGTGAGCTGCTGCAGCAAGGGAAGCTCCGCGACCCGTTTCTCATCGAGCGTCCTCTGGGCGCAGTCGATCAGGATCACCTGCTGGGGAGGATGACCCCGTTCGCTCATCAGCTTGGCGGTGGCTAAGGCGACAATCCCGCCAATGGAATTACCGATCAGGTGAACCTTCCTCTCCGGGAATCCCATGCAGACGTGTTCAGCAACAAAATCGGCGACAAGCTCAGCCCAGAGAGCGAAGCCGTAGCGAACTGACCCAGGACGTGGAATCTCTCCCTGTAATCGGGAAGGTGGTTTGGCACTGGAGCCAAACCCCAGCAGGTCGATGGCAAAAACTTCCGCTGCCTCCGCCAGCACGGGAATGTTGTGCCGCCAATGGCGAGCACTGGCGCCGAAACCGTGAATCAGAACCACTGCGCTTGGGTCATCAGGGGAGCCCTCCTGAATCCAGCCGATGCGATGGCCCCTCCAATCCCATAAGTGGGGGGTGGAGGGGGCCATCGGTTTCTGTCTAGACCCCAACCGTCTGGTTAGCCAAAAGGTTTTTCAGCTTGGCCAGTTCTCCCGCCCAGCGGGGATCAGGAGCATCGGTCTCCACCTGGTCGGCGTGCACCACCTTGTCGGCTGCTTTGCGGACTGGGCTGGGGCTGCTTCCGCCGGTCCGACGATCCTCCCTGGGCTGTGACGAGCTGCGGCTGTCGCGGCGCTCGGACACTTCGATGCGAAGCGCTTGCCCTCCAAAGTCGTGGCCATTGAGCTGGGCAATGAGGGTTTCCGCCATGTTGGGATCCTCCACATTGGCGAAGCCAAAACCTCTGCAGACTCCCGTGTCACGGTCGTTCACCGCCTTAAAGCGGATGCCTTCTCCCACACCACTGAGCAGAGCCTCAAGCTCCTTGACATCAAAAACGCTCGGCAGATTGCCGACATAAAGACGAACGCTCATGGAAAGTGTGGCAGAAGAGAAAAAGACTGCGCCTGGCGATGGTGGACGCCGTTGCACCATGAAGTTAATCATGGCGACGGACCCCTTTGGTTTTGAGCCAAGTTCGGGCTGTCGTCAGGGTCTGCTGATCGGAGGCATATCGAGGGAGGCGGCCGAAAGCCCTCTCAGTAGAGAGGTGGGCGAGCAGCTGCCCCAGGAGGGGACTAGCTGACAACTGCAGCTGATCTTGAAGTTTTCGCCCATCGATGGGTGACTGGGGATGGAACAGGGGATCCCCGGGATCCCGCCACCGCTTGAGTGCCGCTTCAGCCTGGGGAGGCACCAGCTCCATGAGGAGGGCGGGCAGGTCCGCACCCAACTGCCGGTGCAACTCCAGTTGTTCGGCCTCTGAAAGGCCGTCGAAGCCCTGGTCATTGAGAAGGTCCAGGGCCGCTAGCCGCTGGCGCCAGCGCCGCAGGTGGCGGCAGCGGCGTTGCAGTCTCTGACTGGCATGCAAGGCCTCCAGGCTGGACGCATCCAGCAGGGCCGCCAGCCTGGCCAATGGAAGGGCCATGGCTGTTTCTTCCTCCGTGAACCCCCGCGCTCTGGCCTGGGCGGGAGAGAGATGGGCGAGGGAAAGGGGCCGGGAGGAGCCTTCTGAGCGGGGTGTCCAAGCCTCGAGCAGGCCGCTCTGAATAAGCAGCTCGATCCCCTTGTTCCCCTCCACACAGCTCACTAGGCGTTGCAACTCGGCGAGGACGCGCTCCCCGGCGACTGCGGCCAGGTTGAGCCGGTGGCGCAGGATCCATCTCCAGGTCTGGTCTGTGATCGCAAAGTCCAGCTCGGTGGCCAGCCGCAGGCCCCTCAGCAGCCTGAGGGGATCGTCCAGCAGATTTGCCTCGGAAAGGGCCCGCATCTGGTGCTGCTTGATGTCCTCCAGCCCGTGGAGGGGGTCGATCAGAGCCAACGTCTCTTGGCCAATGGGAAGACGAAGGGCGATGGCATTGACGGTGTAATCCCGTCGGTTCAAATCCGCTTCTAAAGAGTCACCCTCCTGTTTGGCGAAGTCCAGGGTCCAGCCCTTCAGCACCAGCCGGCCGATGGACCGTTCCCGATCCAGATCCACGGCCGTCCCCCCCAGCTCCCGGGACAACTGATGGGCCAGGGCCAGCCCATCACCCGGAACGACCAGATCCAGATCTGGTCGTTCTCCCAGGCGCCCGATCAGGCCATCCCGAACCGCCCCCCCCACTAGGGCTGTGCCGGGGGGGAGGAGGTGGAAGGGCAAGGGCCATGTTCTGGCAGCCAGAACCGCCCACAGCGCCTGGTGGGGCATGGAGTCACACGCCAAAATGGGGGAGCCCATGGGATCAGGCGGCATGTGTATCTGCGTGGATTGCCATTGGGTGGATCGCTGCCAGGCCTACCACGCGGTGGAGCGCCAGCATGGCGTTCCCCATCTCAATCCCCAGCCATCCTTTCGTCCAGTGCGGCCCGATGTGCACATTCAAATTCGTGAGCTGCCCGGCGGCTCTGTGGGGATGGAGTGGGATGTCAGGGCTTGTGAGAGTTTCTCCGCCGATCCAGGCCACTGGAAACGCCTTCGGCCCGATCAGGCCATCCCGGCATGAGGGAATCTGTGGACCCCGGCCCCAGGGGCTGGTTGCTGGCTCTCCACAGCTCCAGCGAAAGTCTTGGCGTGGCCTTGCAGCCCCTTGGGCAGCAAGATTTAACCCCTCGGATGGAGGCCTTTCCCCTGGGGAGGAGCTTGGCCAATGATCTGTTGCCGTGTGTGGAGACATTGCTGCCCGCTCGGGAGTGGCCCCACCTGGCTCGGTTGGCCGTGGCCACCGGGCCAGGTGGGTTCACAGGAACCCGCCTCACCGTGGCGATGGCGCGCACCCTCTGCCAGCAGCTGTCGTTGCCCCTTGATGGGATCAGCAGTTTTCACCTCATGGCCCGGCGCCTGCTCGTAGAGAAACCCTCCCCCGAACCACTGATCCTGTGGCAGGAGCTCCCCCGCCATGGGGTGGTGGCGGGCCTATACCGCCTAGAGGCCAGCACTCCTGGGGGAGTTGCCGAGCTGGATCCTCCCCGGCTGTATCGCCAGGAGGGTGATGTGCTTCAGGCGCTGGGGAGCCATGGTCGTTATTTTGCTCAACACCTCATTCCCGCTGATGTAGGGGAATTGCTGGCCATCAGCCAGGAGGTGGCAGGGCTTGGCAGGCCCGCCCCCTGGGCGTCCGTGGTGCCCATCTACCCCACCAGCCCAGTGGAGCTCCTGTGAGGCCAACCCATCGGAGCAGGAGGCGGCTTCGGCGCCGATCCCCGCGCATGCCCCTGATGGCTCTCGGTTTCGCTGGGCTTTCTCTGCTGTGGCTGTCCCGCGGCTGGTGGTGGCCCATGCCGCCGCCGCCCCAGATGATCCTCGTGCTCGGAGGAGATCCCGCTCGGGAACAGGTGGCCGCCCAACTGGCTCGTGCAGACGGCCTGCCTGTAGTGGTTAGTGGCGGCACCAATCCGGAATATGCCACTTGGTTGTTTCGCGAGCGGGAGGGCCTCCCGGCTGGCCAGGTGACCCTCGATTATCGCGCCCGAGACACACTCACCAATTTCACCTCCTTGGTGGATGACCTTCGCCAGGCCCGGATTCGTCATGCCCTGCTGGTGACCAGCCGTGACCATATGCAGCGGGCTTTGCTGGTGGGCAGGATCGTGGCGGGCAGCAGGGGCATTCATCTGACCCCCGTGTCGGTGCCGTGTGGCAACGCCTGCGTGACGGAAACACAGAAAAAAATCTGGGGGGATGGGCTCCGAGCCGCAGTCTGGGTGATCAGCGGCCGGGATCTGAAGATCTGGGGGAGAACAGAGCTGGCGGGGTGGTTGCGGCGATTAGGGGAGTTGTGATCAGCCCTTGATCCAGCATCCGATTGATCTGCCCTTGGCAGGCCTTAGTGACCGCATCCAGATCTTCTCGGCGGGTGGAGGCCGGAGGAGGGATGGGTGTGCCGATGCGCACGTGCACGGGCACCAGTTTAAATCGTCCCCCAGGACCCAGGGCCCGGTGGCTGTTGATGATTGCCACCGGCAGCAGCGGTTGTCCTGTGCGGGCCGCCAGTAGGGCCGCCCCGGGAAGAGGCCTGGAGACCCTCCCATCAGCTTGGCGGGTGCCATCAAGAAACACCCCCGTGGCCCAGCCCTCCTGCAGCCTGCGGCAGGCGGTGCGCAGGGCCTCCCGATCTCCTACCCCTCGCGCCACGGGATAGGCCCCACAGGCTCGGATCAGGGGCCCAAGCAGGGGGACACGGAACAATTCCTCCTTGGCCATGAAGGCCACTGGTCGACCCATGGCACAACTGAGGAGCGGGGGATCGAGATGGGAGCCATGGTTGGCGACGACCACCAGGCCCCCATGGGGTGGCACGCTGGCCCTCCCTTCGGTTCGACCTCGCAGGAGGAATCGAAAGAAGGGCCACACCACCAGCCACCGCATCAGGTGGTAAGGGAGGGTGGGAGTGGCAGCATGCAGCAGGGGCTGTTTCACAACTCCAGATCGGCGGCACTCCCCACTTGGGCCGTCTCCACTCCGGGGCAGCCGCGTTTGATCAGTCCGCTGAGCACGTTTCCTGGGCCAATCTCCACTGCCGTCAGGATGCCTTCCTGCTCCAGGCACTTCATCGTTTCCCGCCAGCGCACCCCACTGGTCATCTGCCGCTTCAGCCGGCTCTTCAGGACGTCCGGGTCGCGCTCGGGTGTGGGATCACTGTTGCTCACCACGGGGACGGTGGCCTCACGGAAGGGAACACGCTCAAGCTCTTCGGCGAAGCGGGCCGCCGCCTCAGCCATGAAAGGGGAGTGGAAAGCCCCGGAGACGGCCAGGGGAATGGCCCGCTTGCAGCGGAGGACCCGGCTCACGGCGGCCACGGCCTCCGGTGCGCCTGAGAGCACCACCTGGGCTTCGCTGTTGTCGTTGGCCACCACCACTCCTTCCGTAGTGGCCACCAGCTCATGCAGTTGCTGGGGGTCGAAGCCGATGACGGCCGTCATCGCCCCGCCCCCGGCGGTCGCCATCAGCTCGCTGCGGCACTGCATCAGAGCCAGACCCGTGTCGGCGTCAAACACTCCGGCGGCATAGAGGGCCACCAGTTCTCCCAGGCTGTGGCCGGCCACCAGCTCCGGTTGTCGACCCTGGGACTGCAGGGCATCCACCAACAGGCTTTCCACCACAAAGAGTGCGGGCTGGGTGTTGCGAGTGTCATGGAGGTTCTGTAGGCCTTCCCCCGTCTCGCTGGTTGAGCAGATGGCCAGGAGATCCCGCCCGAGCCTCTCGGAGGCGAGAGCGAAGCGTTTCGCAGCTCCGGGGAGGCTGAGCACGGCGTCGGCCATGCCGGACTGCTGTGATCCTTGCCCCGGAAACACCCAGGCCACTGTCATGAACGAGATGCGCTGTTGGGCTTGGAGATTACGTGGAGACCGCTGGCCCGCTCCAGCGCACCACCGCCGCTCCCCAGCTCAGGCCGGCTCCGAACCCGCTGGTCGCGAGCAGATGGCCCGGCTGCACCTGTCCCTCCCGCACCGCTTCATCCAGCATCAGGGGGATAGTGGCGGCTGAAGTGTTCCCGTACCATTCCAGATTGCTGAGCACCCGGTTTGCAGGCACCGAAAAGCGTTCGGCCACGGCGTCAAGAATCCTTTGATTGGCCTGGTGCAGCAGCAGCCAATCCATTTGATGGGCTCCCAGGCCAGCCGCCTCAAGCACTTCGGCCAGCACCAGGGGCACCTCGCGCACGGCGAACTTATAAACCTCCTGCCCGTTCATGAAGAGGGGCTGAAATCCCCCCACCTGGGTGGAGATTCCGCCCAGCAAGTCCCGGAATTGTTCATGCTGAGCCAACGTGAGGCATGCATTGCGTGTGCCATCGGAGCGCAGCCGATAGGCCAGCAGGTCGTCATCTCCCTTGGCACATCCTTCGAGGGCGATGGCTCCCGCCCCATCCCCGAAGAGCACGCAGGTGCGCCGATCGCTCCAATCCACCCAGCGACTGAGCTGATCGGCTCCGATGACCAGGGCACGGCGCACGCCTCCTGTGCGGATGTATTGGGCCGCCGTGACCAGGGCGAAAAGAAATCCACTGCAGGCGGCGGTGAGGTCAAAGGCCACGGCCTGGTGGGCCCCCAGCGCGGCCTGCACCCGGGGGGCGGTGCCAAACAGGTCGTCTGGGCTGGAAGTGGCCAGCAGGATCAGATCAATCTCTTCGGGTTTCCAGCCGGCATGACGCATGGCGCCCTGGGCGGCTTCCGTGGCCATGGTGGTGACGGTTTCACCTGGCCCTGCAAGCCGGCGCGCACCGATTCCCGTGCGGCTGCGAATCCATTCGTCTGAGGTGTCCACCAGGGCTTGCAACGCCTCGTTGCTTACCGTTTGGCAGGGCAGTGCCCGTCCCGAGCCGACGATGGTCATCCCCTGAAGGTGGGTGGAGCTGCGATGGCTGGCAGTGGGCTCCGTCACCGGTGGGATTCGGTTCGGATCAGTCAATCACAGGTGGCTGCAGCCGCCTCCGCACCCAGGGCATGGAGGTCATCCATGACGTGATGGCTTGCGGCGGAATGGGCCAGGCGGAGGGCACTCACCACGGAGAGGGCTTTGCTGCTGCCATGGCCAATCACGCACACACCATCGACGCCCAGGAGAAGGGCCCCCCCATGCTCGGCATGGTCAAGGCGCTTCTTAATGCGCACCAGGTTGCTTCTCAAGAAGGCCGAGCCCACCTTCCCCCGCCGGCCCCGCGGCAGCTCAGCCCGCAACACGTCCAGCAGCACGCTCCCCACGGATTCGAGAAACTTCAACAACACGTTGCCCGTGAATCCGTCACAGACCACCACATCGAACGCGCCCGAGAGCACATCCCGTCCCTCGCAGTTGCCGGCAAAGCGCAGCCGGGAATCAGCCACAAGCAAGGGATGGGTTTTCAAGGCCAGGTCGTTGCCCTTGCATTCCTCCTCGCCGATGTTCAGCAACCCAACCCGGGGACTGGCCACCTGCATGACATCCCGGCTGTAGATCGAGCCAAGCAGGGCGAATTGATGGAGCCAGGCGGGTTTGCAGTCGGTGTTACCACCCACGTCGAGCACCAACACCTGCTGGGCCGGGTCTTTGGTGGGGAAGAGGGCTCCGATAGCCGGCCTCTCGATTCCCCGCAGCCGGCCCAAGCGAAAGATGGCGGAGGCCATCACGGCGCCGGAGTTGCCAGCGGAGTAGACGGCCATCGCCTGGCCGGATTTCACCAGATCCATGGCCATGTTGATGCTGGCATCCCTCTTGCGCCGCACCACCGTGGCCTCTTCATCCATCCCCACCGAGCGACCGCTGGGGACGACTTGCAGGAGGCCACGGGCTTGAACATCCTCCAGCTCATCCCGCAGACCCAAGGAGGCCACGGCCCTCGCAAGAGGCTCCTGCTCGGCCACAAAACGGATGCGAACCGGCAGCACCCGAAGGGCCCGCAGACATCCCTCGAGGATGGGGCCAGGGGCGTGATCGCCTCCCATCCCATCGACGGCCATCCAGACCCGGTCCCGGTCCTGGATCAGAGGCCAGTCCTCCGGGCCTTCCGTGCCCTGTTGCAGCCGGCGCAGGGGATCCAGCACCAGGGGCTGGAGGACCGTGCCCGCGGCCACTCCAGCCACGGAGCTGGCGGCGCTGGCGGTGTCCACCAAGCTGGTCACCGCAGCGTTGCGCTTGTACCAGATCACAAGCCGCCGGATCGTCCGGTTTGGCCGTTGACGCCGGTTCAGGGACGGGCGCCCGGGGGAACGGAGGTGGTCAGAGTCCTTCTGAGGCAACGGAGTCAACGATGCGCTGGAAGAGGTAGCCAGTGCCCCGGGCTGTGAGGATCAGCTCGGGGTTGGCGGGATCATCTTCCAGTTTGGAACGCAGCCGGGAGATGTGAACATCCACCACACGGGTGTCCACATGTCGCTCGGGTGTATACCCCCAAACCTCCTTGAGAATCTCCCCCCGGCTGAAGGGCTCACCTGAGCGGCTCACCAGTAGCTCCAGCAGGCTGAATTCCATGCCGGTCAGGCGGATGCGCTCGTCTCCCCTGTAAACCTGCCTCTTGTTCGTGTCGATCCGCAGGTCGGCCACTTGAATTACCCCCGAGTTGGGGATTCCCGCCACCTGCTCTTTGTCCACCCGCCGAAGCACGCAGCGAATGCGGGCTTCGAGCTCCTTCGGGCTGAAGGGTTTCACCACATAGTCGTCAGCACCGAGTTCCAGGCCCGTGATGCGGTCGGCCACATCGCCCAGGGCCGTGAGCATCACGATCGGCACATCCGATTCCTTGCGCAGCTCCTGGCAGACCCCATAGCCATCCAGCTTGGGCATCATCACATCGAGAACTACAAGATCAGGACTGGCGCGGTGAAATGCTTCCAGTGCTTCTTCGCCGTCGGAGGCAGTCACCACCTGATAGCCAATCATCGAGAGACGGGTCTCCAGAATCCGTCGAATGCTGGCCTCGTCGTCCACGACAAGGATGGTCTCTTTGGCCGGGGTGGTCGCCGTCATTGCAAGGGCGCTGCTGTTACAACGGATCCGAACCACTGAAAAGGCCTGAGGGGCACTCTTTTCACCGAAAGCCACCTTTCTTTACAAACAGCCCTTGGCCCGTTCCGTTTCTATTTACATCTGCCAGAGCTGTGGGGCCCAGAGCCGCCAGTTTTTCGGCCGCTGTGCGGCCTGTGGCAGCTGGAATTCCCTCGTTGAGCAAGCCCAGCCGGCCGGTCGCGAAGGTCGCCCCGATCGCTTCCGCCAATCGATGGAGAGCGGAAGTGACCCCCCAGGACCCAAGCGCTCCACCCCCATCCAGGACCAAAGCAGCCCACCCCTGGCCCGCCTGAACACGGGGTTCAGCGAGCTGGATCGGGTGCTCGGAGGTGGCCTGGTGCCTGGGGCCCTGGTGCTGCTGGGAGGCGATCCGGGAATTGGCAAATCCACCCTGCTCCTTCAGGTGGCCCAGGCCATGGCTAGCCATTGCAGCGTCCTGTATGTGAGCGCAGAGGAGTCCGCCCAGCAGGTGCGGTTGCGCTGGCGCCGGCTGGTTTCTTCGTCCCTCGAGGACGAAACGTCCCCATCGGCCATTCCCTCGCCAGGGGCCGGGCTCCAGCTGCTGGCGGAAACCGATCTGGATCGGGTTCTTGAGGAGCTGGAGGGTCTTCGGCCGGCGGTGGCCGTGGTCGACAGCATCCAGGCGCTCCATGACCCCAACCTCAGCAGCGCTCCAGGCACGGTGGCTCAGGTGCGTGAGTGTGCGGCAGCATTGCAACGCTTGGCTAAACACCATGGGGTGGCCCTCGTCCTGGTGGGCCATGTCACCAAGGAAGGGGTCCTGGCTGGGCCCAAGGTGCTGGAACACTTGGTGGACGCGGTGTTGACCTTCGAGGGAGACCGCTTTGCCAGCCACCGCCTTCTGCGGGCCGCGAAGAACCGCTTTGGGGCCACCTATGAGCTGGGGGTGTTTGAGATGCGCGATGGGGGCCTGGCGCAGGTCACCAACCCCAGCGAACTGTTCCTGGGGGGTGGGGAGCCCAGCTCCGGCACGGCCACCATCGTGGCCTTTGAAGGCACCCGGCCCCTGGTGGTGGAGCTGCAGGCCCTAGTGAGCACCACCAGCTACGCCAGCCCAAGGCGTACGGCAACGGGCATCGGCACCAACCGCTTGCACCAAATTCTGGCGGTCATCGAAAAGCACCTCGGCTTGCCCCTGTCGCGGTTTGATTGCTATCTCGCGGTCGCGGGCGGGCTGCAGGTGGATGAGCCTGCAGGGGATCTAGGAGTGGCGGCAGCCGTGGTGGCCAGCTACCGGGATCTCACCCTGCCGTCGGGCACGGTGCTCATCGGAGAGTTGGGATTGGGTGGACAGCTGCGGCTGGTCGGGCAGTTGGAGCAGCGCCTCCAGGAGGCCAGCCGCCTGGGATTCACCCGAGCCATCGTTCCCAGCGGGACGGGCTTAGGCACGGCGGAAGCAGCCATAGGACTGCAGCTCCTGGAGTCATCCAGCCTTGCTGAGGCGATGGTTGGGGCTTTGGGGGTGAGTCCGGCGGAAGATTAGCCAAGCTTCAACATAGCCAGCAGGGATTAGTCTCTCTGTAGAGTGGAAACTAATTTTAAAAGAGAACTTCTGGGGTCAAAAAACTAAAAATAAATGTCTACGTTTCCCCGTCCCGTGGTCTTTAACCAGTTTTGGGCTTCGATGTAATTGTTTGGTGCTAGTCGGATTGCCTTGGCCCAACAATCCGCGGCAAGGTCAAAGCAGCGGTCGGCTTCATCCGCATCGCCCTTCTCTTGCGCAAGCGAACCGAGATGGTGATGGATCACAGCCATGTTATTAAGAGCCTGCGGCATCTTACTGTTGAGATCGAGTGCCTGTGTATAAAAATCAAGGGCTTTGTCGTGATCTCCATTGCTGGTAAATACCAGGGCCATGTTATAAAGAATGAAGGCGCGATCATTGGGATCGTCTTCAAGCTTCAGGGCTTCCTCGTAATTGTCGAGAGCCTCGGCGTATTCCCCGTCGCCCTGGGCGCTCATCCCGTCGCGGTAGTAGGCAAAGGCTTCCTTGGCCCTGCGATTGGTTGGCAGCACCTTGAGAATCAGGTCGGCCATCACGGTGAAGCTTTTATCGATGAAGTTGTCGTTGCGCTGGGAGCGGGGCACGGCGCCAAAGTCGTCCTCATCCCATCCTGCCTGTTCGGCCTGCCACCTGTTGACCCTGGACAGCTTGCCTAGGGTATTTAGGTTTCCATCGGGATCTTTTGCTCTCCTCGCTCTCCAGCACTACCCACGCGTCCAATGTCTCCATGACGGAGGCGGTGGGTGTGTTGCTCGATGTGGAGGGGATGAAGTGCGGGAGCTGTGTCCGGTCTGTGGAGCAACGACTCCAGCAGCAGCCTGGGGTCAGGCAAGCCAGTGTGAGTTTGCTCACCCGCACCGCCTGGGTGGAGCTGGAAGGGGGAGAAAAAAGGCTGGAGCCCCTCCTGAGCAGTCTGCGGAGCCTGGGATTCGAGGGCAAGCTGAGGCAGGACGGCGATGATGGGGTGTCCAGCCGCCGAGAACGGTTGCGGCAGCAAAGCTGGTGGGAACGCTGGCGCCAGCTTCTGGTCGCGCTGCTCCTTGTGGTGGTTTCCGGCCTCGGCCACTGGGCCATGGCGGTGCCCCAGGCCTGGCCCCCTGCCCTGGCCCCTTTTCTGGCCCCCTGGTTCCATGGTCTCATCGCCACGCTGGCTCTGGCAGGTCCGGGGCTGCCCATCCTGCGAACAGGATTCCGATCTGCTGTTTCGGGCCATCCCGGCATGGACAGCCTGGTCGGACTCGGCATGGGAAGTGCCTACCTCGCCAGTGCGGTGGGATGGCTTTGGCCGCAGAGCCAGCTTCCCTGTTTTTTCAATGAGCCCGTGATGCTGCTCGGCTTTGTGTTGGCTGGGCGATTCCTGGAGGAGCGTGCCCGTTATCGCAGCTGTCGTGCTATCGAAGACTTGGCCTCCCTGCAGCCTGACGAGGCCTTGCTCCTGATGGATGGGGGTCCCCCTCGTGCTGTGCGCTCCGGGGGGTTGCGGCCTGGCGACCACATCCTCGTGCTCCCCGGGGATCGACTTCCTGTGGATGGGGTTGTGCAAAGCGGCTCTTCCGCCGTGGATCGCTCGGCCCTCACCGGAGAACCCCTTCCCCTGGAGGCTGCGGCAGGCACTGAGCTGGATGCGGGCAGCTTGAATCTGGAAGCCCCTCTGGTGGTGGAAGCGAGTCGCTGCGGCCGGGAGACGGCCATCGCTCGGATCGTGCAGCTGGTGGAACGGGCCCAAGCACGCAAGGCTCCCATCCAGGGGCTCGCTGATCGGGTGGCGGGTGGGTTTACTCAGTTCGTTCTTGCTCTGGCCGCCGCCACCTTTTTCTTCTGGTGGCTCTGGGGATCCAGGCTCTGGCCCTGGGTGCTGCATCCTTCCCACGGCGGGTTGGTGGGCCATGCCGGCCATCTGGGCCATGGCCCAGGGGTGATGGGAACCTCCCCCTTCGGTCTGGCCATTGAACTGGCCATCTCCGTGCTGGTGGTGGCCTGTCCCTGTGCACTGGGTCTGGCCACCCCCACGGCCATCAGCGTGGGCAGCGCCTTGGCGGCTCGCCGAGGTGTGCTTTTCCGCGGGGGGGATGCCATCGAAACGGCCGCCCAACTGGGCGCCGTCGTGTTTGATAAAACCGGAACCCTCACTGTGGGAAGGCCCATGGTGACCTCCCTTGAGCCGTTCTCCCAGACTCCGCAGGACCGGGGCCGTTCAGGGCTGGAGGGCCTGTGGATGCTCCAGCTTGCGGCAAGCCTGGAGCAGCAAAGCCGTCACCCCTTGGCCTATGCCCTCCTCCAGGAGGCCCAACACCGAACCCTGGAGCTCTTGCCTGTGGTGGAGAGCAAAACCCATCCTGGCCAGGGGGTGGAGGGTCGGTTGGGGGGATTGACCGAGTCCGTCCGGGTGGGTCGGCTCTCCTGGTTGCAGGAGCAGGGACTTTCCCTGCCAGATTCTGCTCTTGCCTTGATGGCAGCTGGCCCCCTGTCTCAAGCCACTCTCGTTGGGGTAGGGGAGGGGGAACGGGTTTTGGGGTTGATCGCCGTTGAGGATCAGCCCCGCCCCGATGCCCGGGAGAGCGTGGAGGCCCTCCGCTCCCGGCACCTCATGTTGGGTCTGTTGAGTGGTGACAGGGAGGCCAGTGTGCGTCACCTCGCGGCCCAGGTGGGCCTAAAGGAGGACGAGCTGGCTTGGAGTCTGCGCCCTGAAGAGAAGGTGGAAGCCCTCTCCCGCTGGCGTTCCCAGGGCCCTGTGGCCATGGTGGGCGATGGCATCAATGATGCCCCCGCACTGGCCGCGGCTGATCTGGGGATCGCCGTGGGCACGGGCACCCAGATTGCTCAGGACTCAGCGGATGTGGTGGTGATGGGAGAGCGGCTCTCCGACGTGGTGAAAGCGCTCCAGTTGGCCCAAAGCACCATGGCCAAGGTGAGACAGAATTTGGCCTGGGCCTTCGGCTACAACCTGATAGTGCTGCCCATTGCCGCAGGAGCCCTTCTTCCAGGCTTCGGGATTCAGCTGACACCCCCCCTTGCCGCCTTGCTGATGGCCTTGAGTTCCATCACCGTTGTGGTCAACGCCCTCCTGCTCAGCCATGGCCACTAGGGGATGTTTCGTGGTGCTGGAAGGCATCGACGGCTGTGGCAAAACCACCCAGATTCAAGCCCTGAGCGAATGGTTGCCCTGCAGCGGTCTGCTTCCTGCCCATGCAAACGTGGTGGTGACCCGAGAGCCCGGGGGTACGGCCTTCGGCCTGGCTCTTCGCGAGCTCCTTCTTCACCCCCACTCTCACCAGGTGCCAGGGGAGAGGGCGGAATTGCTCCTATACGCCGCCGATCGAGCCCAGCATGTTGTGGAGCGGATCCTGCCTGCTCTGGAAGCGGGCCACTGGGTGCTCTCCGATCGCTTCAGCGGCTCCACCGAGGCTTACCAGGGCCATGGTCGGGGGCTCTCCCTGGAGGCGATCAGCCAGTTAGAGACCTTTGCCACCGCTGGCCTGGAGCCTGATCTCACCCTCTGGCTGGACATTGCCCTCCGGGAGGCCCTGCAGCGGCGCCAGCATCGGGGAAAAGATCGCATGGAAGCGGAAGGGGAGGCATTCCTCCAGAGGGTGCAGGAGGGTTTCGCTGTCCTGGCCCAGCGGCCTTCCTGGTGTCGTGTGGAGGCCACAGGCGACGTCGGGGTGGTCACCCAGAGGTGCCGCCAAACCCTGCTGGAACGCTTTCCCCTCTGCGGCCCATCACTACCCCATGGCTGACGTCCCTCTTTTCGCTGACCTGGTGGGCCAGACCCTCGCCGTTCAGCTCCTGCAGGCGGCCATCCAGCGGTGCCGGCTCGCACCGGCCTACCTGTTTGCGGGGCCCGATGGTGTTGGCCGGCGCCTGGCCGCCCGCCGGTTTCTGGAGGGGATGCTGACGGGTGGCAGCGGGGATGGGGGACTCCGCCGGCGCCTGGCCCAGGGGAATTTGGCCGATCTTCTCTGGATCGAGCCCACCTACCTTCACCAGGGGCAGCTGGTGCCAGCCTCCCAGGCGGAGGCCCAAGGAGTCAGTCGCCGCACTCCCCCCCAGATCCGCCTCGATCAGGTGAGGGAGGTGGGGCGATTTTTGGCCCGCCGCCCGATCGAATCCTCCAGACCCCTGGTGGTGATCGAAACCGCGGAGGCCATGCCCGAGGCTGCGGCCAATGCCCTGCTGAAAACCCTTGAGGAACCCGGGGATGGCCTGCTGATCCTGATCAGTGCTGCTCCGGAGCGGCTCCTGGTCACGATCCGCTCACGCTGCCAATCCATCCCCTTCCATCCCCTCTCCCCCACCCAGATCGCTGAGGTTTTCACCAAGGCAACTTCCTCCCTAGAGAGTGCCCCTCCGCAGGATTCCCCAGCCCTTCTGGCTCTGGCAGGGGGGTCGCCCGGTGCGCTCCTGGCCCATCGCCGGGAATGGGATCGTTTGCCGGATGGATTGGCCGCCCGGCTTCAGGAGGTGCCCACCAATCCTTTGGGCGCCTTGGATTTGGCCCGAGAGGTGAGCGAGGGGTTGGAGGGAGATCAGCAGCTCTGGATCCTCAACTGGTGGCAAACCTGGCTGTGGCATCAACACTGCAATCCGCACCACATGGCCAGGCTGGAGGTGCTGCGGAAGCATCTCCTTGGCCATGTGCAACCTCGTCTGGCCTGGGAGGTCACCCTGCTGGAGCTGGGGCGCATGGCCAAGAGCGCCTGATTTGGCTTGCGTTTCGTAAGGATGGTTCAGGAGGCCTGCCGGGATTCCGCCATCAGGGGCACCAGCTCAGGCAGTTGCTCTTCCGTCGGCAGCTCCAGGCAGTAGCCCGCCCCATAAACGGTTTTGATGAAACGAGGCTTGCGTGGATCAGGCTCCAGCTTGGTGCGCAGGTGGCGCACATGAACACGAATGGTCTCGATGTCATCGTCCGGTTCATAGCCCCACACCTCCTTGAGAATTAATGAAGGTGCCACGGTCTGACCGTGGCGTTGGAGCAAGCAATGGAGCAATTCGAATTCCAGATGGGTGAGCCGCACGGGGATGTCAAACCAGATGGCCTCAAACCGTTCTGGAACCAGGGTGAGGCAGGAAAAACTGAGGATTTCGTTGTGTTTGCTTGAGAGAGGAGCCCTTTCACTGCGGCGCAGGAGTGCCTTCACCCGCACCATGAGCTCCTCCAGGTCGAAGGGCTTAGTGAGATAGTCATCTGCTCCGGAATTAAAGCCGCTCACTTTGTCTTTTGTTCCCCCAAGGGCCGTGAGCATGAGAATGGGGATTCGGGCCGTGCGTTCATCGCGCCTCAGCCGTTGGCAGAGGGTGAGACCGTCCACCTTCGGAAGCATGAGATCGAGCAAAATCACATCTGGGCTGTATTGGAGCGCTAAGGCCTGGCCTTTGATCCCATCCTCCGCCCGCTGCACGTTGAAGCCCCCGTGCTCGAGATGGCCAGCCACCAGGTCACGCATGTCGCTGTCATCCTCAACAAGAAGAATGCAGGGTTTCATGGAAAATCGAGGCTTGCGGAGGGGATGAGGAAGGATGGAGCGAGCACCAGCCTGAATGCTTATTTTGCGGTGATTATCGGAATTTGGGGGAGATCCGAAAGATTTTGGTGCGAACCCCCTCCGTTCACCCTGTGAGAGCGGTCCAGCTTGTTGGTGGACAAAAAACTCCCCGGGCGGGATTCGAACCTGCGACCAATCGGTTAACAGCCGACCGCTCTACCGCTGAGCTACCGAGGATTGACGTCCCAGAAAGGGACATTTCACTTTACCCGCCCCCCCCACCTGTGGGCAAGAGTCTCGCCACTAGCTTTGTCCCTGATTGCCAGGGTCCCACTCTGCCAAGTTCCATCCGGGCTGCCCCGTCGCAATCGTTGAGTTCCTCCAGCCGGTGGGTGATCCATAGGGCGGTGAGGGTGCCTTGTGCCTGGCGGCAAAGCCCGCGAATCAGGGCGACCACGTCTCGCTGGCTTTCGGGATCCAGGAGGGCGGTGGGTTCATCGAGCAGGAGCAGGGTGGCTTCGGCCGCGAGGGCCCCGGCGATGGCCAGGCGCTGCTTCTGGCCTCCACTGAGGGTGTGGATTGGGCGGGTGGCCATCCCCTGGAGGCCCACCAGGGTGAGGAGCTCCTCCACCCGGCTCTCCCCTTGCTGGGGGTTCAGGGTTTCCGGTAGTCCCAGCTGCAGGTCACTGCCACAGGTGGGCATCAGCAGTTGGTGATCAGGATTTTGAAACACCATGGCTGGATGCAAGGGCGTGAGAATGGTTCCCCGGCTTGGTTGCAGCAATCCGGCGATCAATCGCAGGAGTGTGCTTTTGCCACTGCCATTGCTTCCCACAAGCATCCACAGGCCAGGCCTCGGGATCTGAAGGCAACAGTTTTGAAGGGTTGGCCGATCGGGATCCCAAGCAAAATCCAGGCCCTCCACCACCAGGGGGATCTCACCGTGGCCAGCGGAGGCAGACGTTCTTGTCTCAACCACCTCATCCTTCAAAACTGAATCCGGGTCGCTTGCCGCTGCCGCCAACAGTTGATTTTTCAAAGATTTGGACGGCTACCACTTCCGAGGTGAGAAGGCGGATGCGCTTCTGGGGGTCTTTTTCACAGGTGAGCTCCAGCAGTTTTGGGGTTCCGCTTTCGAGCACCCGGCCGATCTCTTCATAGAGGGCCTGGGCCGGCTCCAGCTCCTTGCGCTGCACCGCAATGGGCATGGGGGTGAGGCGGAGAGAAAGCTCAACGACGTACATGGCGGAAACGGGCGCCACTCCACTCTGGCGGAAGAGCATCCAAAAATGAGAATGCATCAGCCAGCTCTCCAGCGTTGCAGAGCAGAAGAAAGGGAGGGCGTTCCCGCCGCCTGGTGAGCACTTTTGCTCATTTACCCCCTGGATCGATCGCCCGTTGGCGCACCAGCCGGCAACACCCCTTACCATTTCGGATGTAACGCTACGTAAAGCAGCTCCCATGACGATCGCTGTAGGACGCGCGCCAGCAGCTCGGGGATGGTTTGACATCC
>JBBARZ010000004.1:0-71804 GCA_040399505.1 Cyanobium sp. | reverse complement strand
CGTGGGAGGTGCAGCGCCAACCGCTGCAGGTGGAAGGGGCGTTGGAGGATCTGGGGGGAGGGGTGAGCCTGCCCCTGGTGCGGATTCCGGCGGGGGAGTTTCTGATGGGCTCACCAGACGATGAGCCGGATCGCTATAGCGCCGAAGGCCCCCAGCATCGGGTGCGGCTGGGGGAGTTCTGGATGGGCCAGACGCCCATCACCCAGGCCCAGTGGCGGGCCGTGATGGGCACCACCCCCTCACGATTCAAGGATCAGCCCGACAGCGACCAACGGCCAGTGGAAAAGGTGAGCTGGCGGGAGGTGATGGTGTTTTGCAAACGCCTGGCCGAGCGCACCGACCGCGCTTACACCCTGCCCAGCGAAGCCCAGTGGGAGTACGCCTGCAGGGCGGGCACGACGTCGGCTTTTGCCTTCGGCGACACGCTCTCATCAAAACTGGCGAACTACAACGGTACTTATGTCTATGCCAATGGACCTAAAGGTGAGTACCGCAAACAGACTGCGCCCGTGGCGATGTTCCCGGCCAATGCCTGGGGGCTCCACGACATGCACGGCAACGTGTGGGAGTGGTGCCTGGATTATTTTCATGACAGCTATGTCGGAGCTCCCGCCGATGGCTGTGCCTGGGTGGATGCAGAGGACGAAAACAGTGCTGCCGTAAGGCTGCTGCGCGGCGGCTCCTGGGGCCTCGACCCCAGGTACTGCCGCTCGGCCTCCCGCAGCCACTCCCGACCCGGCGACGCCGACGGCCTCATCGGGTTCCGTGTGGTGTGCCTCCCCCAGGACCCTTCCCTCAACGCTTAATTGCTCAATCCCTCAACACTGGCTGTTGTTTAACACTGGCTGTTGGCTTGCGGCTGTTGGTTGTTCACTGAACAGGCGCCGGAGGCGCCTCGCCGTTGGTGGCGTGGCCCGGCTCCATTGAGCATGGCCAGGCTGCCATCAACGGCGTTCACTTCCGGGAGCATTTTCTTCTATACCCATAGGGATGGATGGCGGTCAACATCAAGAGTCCTGCTGATGGCCCCCTCACGCCGCCCGCACCTGGGGCAGCGAGGCGCGTGGCGGCTGGCCGGCCCTGCTGAGCTGCTGTAGGGCCAGCAGCTGCCAGCGGCGGCACTGGGCCGGGGAGGAGCGGTAGAAGGTATCCCAGGCCTCGGCCTTGTGCCGGCCATACTCCCCCTCGCTCACCAGGGGGTGGCTCTGCTGCCAGCCCACCCGCACCGCGTGGCCGATCACCACATCCAGGGCCAGGTCGTCGTCGAAGCGCACCTGGGGATTGGCCGCCACAAAAGCGATCAGGGTGAGCAGGGCTTCGGTGCAGAGCTGGCGATATTCCGGCGCTTCGATCTTGCCCAGCAGCTGCTCCACCAGGGCCGCGAAATTGCGCTCGCCGGGGGTGAGGTCATTGAGCAGGGGGGCGCTCTCCAGCCGGTTGCGCCGCTCCAGTTTGTCGCCGATCACGATGCCTTCACAGTGGCGCAGCAGCTCCCAGATGCCGGGATAGAAATCCCGCGGCACCCGCTGCAGGGCGCCCAGCCGCAGGCGGTGCTGCAGCCAGCAGCCCCCCTTGGGCAGCTCCTCCAGGGGATCGGGCACCTCCCAGCGCACCCGCCCGCCTTGCAGGTGGAGCTCCTCTTTGCGTTGCAGGGCCGTTTTGGCGTGCTCCACATCGGCCAGCACGGCCCGCAGCCGTCGGCGGATGGCATGGGGGGGCTGGCTGCAGAGCTCCTCAAAGGCATCGCTGGGGTTGAGGTTGGCCTCACTGGCCAGCTCGCTGGTGAGCAGCAGCAGCAACTGCCCTAGTTGCACCGTGAGGCTGCCGCTGAGCAGGCTGGGCTCCAGCCGGGCCAGGCTGTCGATCGCCAGCAACAGCTCCTGCTGCAGCATCCACTCCCGCGCATCCTCGCCGCTGAAGCGGCGGATCATGGCGGCGATCATCTTGCTGCCCTGGGGCTGGCTGATCAGCGACTGGCCCGTGTAGTTGCGCCCCACCACCACCTGTTTCTGCCGCACCAGCAGATCGGTGAGGGCATCCTCCAGCTGGGGGTGCACCAGGCCCATCACCCCCGCCGTGCGGCGCACCACGTTCCAGTCGCCCTCCTCCAGTCCGCGCCGATACACCTCTTCCAGCAGTTCCATCAGCCGCAGGGAGGTGCCGGCCTTGGGGCCCTGCAGCTGGGCGCCTGGCCCAAGCCGGCGGCCCAGCAGCTCCAGCACCTCTGCCTGCTCCTGGAGGGAGTGGCTGCTCCAGAGCCGCTCGATCAGGGCGGCCACGGAAATGTCCTCCAGCTCCTGCTCCTGGCGGGCTGTGAGGGGCCGGTGGCTGCGGCTGGCGGGCAGCAGGGTTTGCCGGGGTTGATGGAGCCGGCAAGCCGCCTCCGCCTGGGGGGGCAAGTCCACCCAGCTGGCCGCGGCCGCCAGCGCCTCCAGAGGTGCCAGCTGCACAGGCACCCCCTCCACCTCCCCCCCCAGCAAAGTGCGGCCCAGGTCAAAGAAGGCCTGGGGATCCCGCTGGAAGGGAATGGTGGCGATGGGGATCAGCAGCAAGGGCAGCCCCTGGCCCCGCCAATGGCGCCTCAGCAGCCGGAGCTCGCTGGCCACCGTGTCCACGAGTTGGCGGGGGTCGTCCGCCAGGTAAAAGGTGTCCTCCTCCAGCACCGCCGGTTGGAAGGCCAGGGCTTCGCCGTTGTGTCGGTAGAGCCGGGCCGACGCCATGGTTTCCATCCGCACGGGCGGATGGCCGCTGAGCCCAAGCCGGCCATTGGCGCCCACTGTGGCCATGCGTTGGGCCAATTCTCTCGAGGTGGCCACCCGCACGGGGCCAACCCCGGGGGGGTGCACGGGCAGGCCGTTCGCGGCGAGTTGAGCGGCGATGGCATCGTCGTCGGGCACCAGGGCCACCATCACCCGCTCGGCCCCAAGGCGCTGGCGATGCCGTCGACCCAGGGGGTCCAGGTCGTCTGGGGTAATCAGGCCATGGAGCAGCAGATCTGCCAGCCAGGTGAGGCTCTGGGTCCAGAGCAGGGGTACGTTTTCATTGGGCCGGCGGGGCTGGCTACCTGGGTTGCGCCGCTCCGCGGCGATGGCCTCCTTGCTCACCAGGTAGAGCTCCGGCAACAGCGGCACCCCGTCCACAGTCACACTCAGTTCCGCAAGTCGCTGCCGCCATCGCCGAGCCTCCTCCCATCGCTCCTCGCAACAGGCCGTGAGCAGCTCGTAGGCCAAAAACAGTGGCCACTCGCACTCGATGTGCTCAAACTCCGCCAGCTCCTCCGGCTCGTAGTGCAGCCGGCTCACATCCTCGATCACCGTCTGGTGGCCATCGCGCCGGAAGCGTTTGTACCCGTAGGCGCCCCCCAGGTCTTGGCGGATCTTGCTGCGGGTTCGAGCCACCAGCTCCCCATCTTCCACGGCCCAGGCCGGGTAGCCGATCACCGATAGGCAGGCGCTGTCGGCTTCCTTGCTAGCCGACTCCCTCGGTAGCAGGCTGCGAAGGGCCCGCCGCAGGCGCACGATCGCGTCTTGGGGAATGGTGAGGCAATAGCTCCCATCACCGTGGGGGCCCAGCAGATCGATGCCATCGAGGGCCTCCAGGGCTGCCTTCACCATGCCGATGGAGCTGGCGTTGCGCTCTGGTAGGCCATGGTTGCTCTTATCGCCCCGCTCCCAAATGCCGTAATCGGCCACCCGATAGGCCCGGGCAACGTAATACACCAGGTTTTGCACGAAATCCCGCTCGTGGCTGGTTTGCACCACCACCACTCCGGAGCGGGTGAGCTGGGCCAGCTGGAGCAGAAACACCGCCGTGGCATCCAGCTGCAGGTGTCCCCAACCGTCATCGGGCACCACCGTGGCGCCTGAGCCGGTGTCGAACTTGGCGTGGATCGCATCCAGCGGGCGCAGGCTGCGCTTGAAGCGCTCCACCTTGGGGGCTTGCCGCATCATCGAAGCCAGCAGCCCCCGCATCAGCTGCAGCACCCGCTGCTCCAGCTCGAAGGCCCGCCGGCAGGCGCCGCGCTGGCGCCGGTGGGCCATGGCCAGCCCCCACACGCACTGGATGGAATAGACGCAATCACGCACCCAGGCGTCGCCGTAATTGCCATGAACGGTGTTGGCCGTGCTGGCGGGTAGCAATCCCGTGAGCGGGTGTTGGCGGGAGAGCACCACCGTTTCGATCTCCCGATCCAGCCGCTGGAGCAGGGCCAGCGCCTCGGGGGCCGCGTCACCAGCTGCCTCCCTTGGGCAGGCGTTCCGATCCCCCTGGCTCACCATGGTCGCGTCACCGGTGCGTATCCCCACTGGTTGATCACCTTCACGGTTGCTACAGATTCTCCTCCGCGATGTCCCCTTCCACGGCAACAAACGTCACGGACCCCTTGCAGGCCACGGTGCTAGGGATTCCGGTGAGCGTGTGCGATGACGTTCTCGCCTCGGCCATCGCTCTCCATGGCAAGGGGGGCGGGCAGATCGTGACCCTCAATGCCGAGATGACCATGGCGGCCCTGGCCGATCCCGCCCTGGCCGGGGCTATCCGTGGAGCGGATCTGGTGATCCCGGACGGGGCAGGTGTGGTCTGGGCCCTTGGGCGGCAGGGCATTGGGGTGCGGCGTGCGCCCGGAATCGAGTTAGCTCGCAACCTTCTGGAACATGCCGCAGGCCAGAGATGGCGCGTGGCCCTGGTGGGGGCTAGCCCCCCTGTGCTGGATCATCTTTGTCACCGGCTGAAGGCGGAGATCCCTGATCTCCAGCTGGTGATGGCCATTGACGGCTACAGAGACTCTGAGGCCTGGCCCAATTTGGAGCAGCGTCTGCTGGCGATGCAACCCGATCTTGTGCTCGTTGCCTTGGGGGTGCCCCGCCAGGAGCTCTGGATCCATGACCTGCCCCACCCCCTGCGGGGTATCTGGATGGGGGTAGGGGGCAGCTTTGATGTCTGGGCTGGTACCAAAAAACGCGCTCCCCTATGGATGGGGAAGATCCATCTGGAATGGCTCTATCGCCTCATTCAGGAGCCTTCGCGTTGGCGTCGGATGCTGGCCTTGCCGGCCTTTATGGGGGCTGTGCTCAGCGGAAGCCCACTGAAGCCTGCCACACGAAGGCAAGAAGCAAGAAGAAGAGGGGAATGATGGGCAGGATGTCCACCAGGGGGGCAAAGGCCTGGTAGGCCTCTGGAAGCTGGGCAAACACGTGCAGGACCATGCCGGAAGGAATCCTTTGCGGTGGCTGGAACCTACCACGTGTGTGACGCCGGGGAGGCGGGCTCCCAGGGAGCGAAATCCTCTGAAAAACACCCCTCCGCAATGGCCTGCCCCATGGCGGTGGTGAAGCGCAGGAGGGTGGTGAGGTTATGGAGGCTCAGCAGGGTACGGCCCAGCATCTCCTCGCAGCGCAGCAGATGGTGCAGATAGGCCCGACTGTGTTGACGGCAAGCCAGACAAGGGCAACGGGTATCGAGGGGGCTGTGGTCGTGACGGAAACGGGCATTGCGAAGATTCCAGCGCTCCCCGCCCACCAGGGCCGAGCCGTGTCGCCCCAGGCGGGTGGGGAGCACACAGTCGAACAGGTCGAAGCCATGGGCCACGGCCACCGCCATCTCGCGCAAGCTGCCTACTCCCATCAGGTAGTGGGGACGATCCTCTGGCAGGAACGGGGCCACCTGGGCCACGATCCGGTGCATCTCCTCCACCGGTTCACCTACGCTCACGCCCCCCACCGCGATGCCTGGCAGATTCATCGCAGTCACCACCCGGGCCGATTCCTCCCGCAGGTGGCTGAAGCACCCCCCCTGCACAATTCCAAACAGGGCCTGGGCTCCCCCCTGATGATGGGCGATGCAGCGCTCCAGCCAGAGATGGGTGCGGCGGCAAGCCTCGGCCACCGCCGCTTCTGTGGCCGGATAGGGGGGGCACTGGTCGAAGGCCATGGCCACATCGGCGCCAAGATCCCTTTGGATCGCCATGCAGCGTTCGGGTGTGAGCAAGATGGCCGAGCCGTCGCGGGGGGAGCGGAAGGCCACCCCTTCATCATCGATGCGGTTGATGGCCGCCAGGCTGAACACCTGGAAGCCGCCGGAGTCGGTGAGCATGGGCCCTTGCCAGCCCATGAAGCGGTGCACCCCACCCGCTTCGGCCACCACGGCTTCTCCGGGTTGGAGGTGCAAGTGGAAGGTGTTGGCCAGCACCATCTGGGCCCCCGTCTCCGCCAGCTGGGGAGTGCTGATGCCCTTCACCGTGGCAGAGGTGCCCACAGGCATGAAACGGGGGGTGCAAACCGTTCCATGGGGGGTGTGCCAGTGTCCGCAGCGAGCACGGGTGTGGGGGCACTGGGCCGTGATGGTGAAGGCAAAGGCCTGGGCTGACACGTTCCTCACCAGGGGATTTGAAACTAAACGGCTGGCTTCCCCCCCCCCGCGGAGCCATGTCAGGGTGGATCTGCTCTGTCCACGCCCAGCTACGGCCTCTTCCCCCCCCCCCTGGCTCCAGGATCTGGCCGGGGCCTGGATCTTCTATTCCGTGCTGCCCGCCTGGCCTGGCATCCGCCCCCGGTTTGAGCGCATCGCCCGGTTTGCCCCCTGGATGGGCTTGCTGATTGGCGCCCAGCAGGCCCTGATTTGGTGGCTGCTTCAGGGGCAAGGGCACCTGCTGGCGCAGGTGTGCGCTGTGCTGGCTGCTGGCCTGTGGCTTACGGGCGGATTGCACATGGACGGGGCCATGGACACCGCCGATGGGCTGGCGGCGGGGGACCGGGTGCTGGAGGCCATGCAGGACAGTCGGGTGGGGGCGAGCGGGGCCCAGGCCCTCGCCTTGCTTCTTCTGGTCAAGGCAGCCGCCTTGGCCACCCTTCAGGCCTCCGCTCCCCTCGCTTTGGTGTGGGCGGCCCTTTGGGGCCGCATGGCACCCCTGCTGGCCGTGGCCTGGTTCCCTTATCTGCATGGTGAGGGGTCGGCGGGATTTCACCGCAAGCATTGGACCGGCTTGCTCCGGGAGGCCCGTCCAGGCCTATTGGCCGTGGTGGCTCTCCTCTGGCTCTGCGTCTCCCTGGGTTGGGGCCCCGCTTGGCTGGTGGGTGCCCTGCCTGCCCTACTGGTGCCTCGCTGGCTCGGGCGCCGGCTGGGGGGGCACAGCGGTGACAGCTATGGAGCCTGTGTGGAGTGGACCGAAGGGATGGCGTTGGTGCTCATGGCGCTGGCGCGAAGTGCTCTGTCTGGACCGGCAAGCTGAGCTGGAAGGCATTTCCCCGGGTTGGCAGGGAGGCGTCCACGAGGGCCGGGGGAATCACGAGCTCAAGATCTCCGCCCAGATGGCGGGCCAGAGTTTTTGCCAGGGCAAGACCCAGTCCCGTGCCTGGCTTGCCCTGGCTTTGGAACCCCCGCACCCCCCGCTCAAAAATACGGTCCCGCTCCTCTTCCGCGATCGCCTCCCCCCCATCCCAAACCGTGAGGCTGAGGCCTCCGGAGGTGAGGGAACAGTGCAGCCCTACGGGGCTTCCCGGAAGGCTGTACTGAAAGGCGTTTTCCAGCAGGTTGGCCAGGATTTCCGCCACTGAGCTGCCCTCACCCCGCCATTCGGGTAGGGCCTTGGGGCCTTCCCATTGCCGCCCCTGGAGCGCAGCAGTGGCCTCTGCCCGCTGTAGCAGTGGGGCCAGGAGTTCGGCCAGACCGACCCCTTGGGGCCCCGAAAGCAGGGGGGGGAGAAGAAGGGGATCGGGAGTGCTGGAGGCTGGCAACAGCCCATCGGGCTGGGCCAGGGCGCTGATGGCCTCCACGTATTTGTTGAGCTGGCGTTCCTCGGCCAGCAGTCCTTCCACCAGGCTGCGACTGTCGCTGTCCTCCTTCAGGCGCCGCAGCAGCAAATGGCCGAACGTGCGTACGGCGGTCAAGGGATTGCGCAGCTGATGCACCAACAACCTGAGTTGTTCTTCCTGGGCTTCCACCCGTCGTTGGAGACGCTGTTGCTCCAGATCAAGGCGCAGGGCTTCCGTTAGGCAGATGGCTACCCCCTGAAGCCGTTGTTGCAGAAGGGGCGACCAGCTGGACCCTCGGGTTTCCACCTGCAGGGCTCCCAGTAGGGCTGGGCCATCCCGGAGAGGAAGCCAGCGCCGCTCTTCGGCCGGCACCCGCAGTTGGCTGTCGCTGCCGATGGCGGTGAGGCGTCGAGCGTTTTCCGGCCATTGCCCGAGGGGGAGCAGGGTGGGAATGTTCCCCTGGCCTGGATGGGTCACATAAACGACGAGGGCTTCCACGTCTGGGCAGTCGACAAATTGCCCCAGTTGACTGCGGAGTAGGACGAGAAACCGCTCGGAGACAGGAGTCACAGGGGCGAAGGCCCAGGCGTAGGGGCCAACTTAAAAAAAGTTGACGATCCCGAAGGGTGAAATCGGAAAAAAAGCTTTAAAGTGCATGTATCGACCACTACTTCCCAGTCCCCAGACGGGAGGAGTTGTCCAGCCATCTCGGCCAAAGGTTGCAAAGCCCTTGCGATCCAGGCTACAGCAGAGACAGGTTCAAGTTTCTGCTTTCCGAGTGGGTCACCGCCCCAGGCGAATGGCTGCGATCCTCCCTGATCGCTTCCCGGACGACAGAACGTAGGGCCGTGGGCCGCCTTCAGCGTCCCGGCAAACGGAGAACCAGCTCGTCTTGCTCTCCCCTCCTGCCAGCCCTTCCCTTCCCCCTCTCTCCACTCCACCTCTGGAGTGATTTCTACATGTCCAAGAAGCGCAAGCGGATCAGCCGCCGTCGTCTAGCAGGTCAGCGCGTGCTGGCCCATGTCCCCACCTTCAACCTGGAAACCGGGTCTCACAAGCCCGTCACCGCAGCCCGCCGTTTCATCGCTGAAACAGAGCTGCAGGCTCCTGCCATTCTCAATGTCCGCCGCAACGAGCACACCACTGACCGTTTCTTTTGGGGAGAGAAGGGTCTGTTCAGTGCTCAGTACGCTGAAGAGAACCATTTTCTGTTTCCGTCCCTACGCCTGATCGTCGACCGCATCGGTGAAGACGTGCTCTTCGAGGGTATTGAAGCTCTCGCCGCCGACGACTGGGAGGAAGTGGAAGAATACGAATACGCCTTTGTTTGATCTGTTTGATTCCTCTCAGGCTTCACCCTGCCAGACGCGACTGAGAAATGTGCGCATGGCAGGGAAAAGCCCTGGATCGATGCCATGACCCCCGACGAAGGCCAGCGTCTCCACTGTTCCACCGTTCTGCTTGAGGCTTTGCTCCAGGGCTTCACACGCTCCAAATGGAACAACGGAATCGTCCTGTCCGTGGGTGAGGAGGATGGGCATCTTGGGCTGTTGGGGTATCCAGCCTGGATGGGGATAGCCACTGCAGCCGATCAGACCAGCCAGGGGTAGCCCGGCGCCGACGGCCACATCGATCGCCATGGCGGCGCCTTGGGAAAATCCCAGCAGAGCAGTGCGCTCGAAGGGCACAGTGCCCGAAAGGTCTTGCAGCCTTTGAAGCAAATCTGCCCTGGCCGCTGGAAGTTCGGGCCAGTTCGGCAACCCCAGGTCATACCACTGGCGTCCTGTCCCTCCAGGGTGAGGGAGGGGAGCCCGCAGGGCCACCACACTCACCCTGGAGGCCTCGGATCCCAGGAGTTCGCGGCCTAGATCCAGCAGATCATCTGCATCCGCTCCCCAGCCGTGGAGCAACACGAGACGCCGATCCGCTTCCTGGGGACCAAGCACGAGGGAGGAAGGGGAAGCCATGGGTCGTTCGCGGCAGGTTGGAAGGGGAGGACAGGCACCTGGAGAGTCGCTGTTTAGGTTGGCGATTCCGCTTCAGCGTCCTCCATGGCCCCTACCGCCCTCCTCAGTGTGTCGGACAAAGAGGGGTTGTTGCCTTTGGCCCAAGGGCTGTTGGCCCATGGTTACCGCCTGATCTCCAGTGGGGGCACCGCTTCTGCCCTGGCCGCTGCCAGCCTGCCGGTGACGCGGGTCGCCGAGGTCACGGGGGCCCCGGAAATCCTCGGAGGTCGGGTGAAGACACTGCACCCAAGGATCCATGGAGGCATTCTGGCCAGGCGAGACGATCCGGCTCACCAGCGGGATCTGCAGGCCCAGGGGATTGAACCCATCGACGTGGTGGTGGTGAATCTCTATCCGTTTCAGCGCACCGTGTCCCAACCGGGAGTGAGCTGGGACGAGGCCATCGAGCAGATCGACATCGGCGGGCCTGCCATGGTGCGGGCCGCGGCGAAGAATCATGCCCATGTGGCCGTTCTCACCGATCCGTCCCAATATTCTGCCTTCCTGGAGGCCCTCAGCGCCGATCAGGTGAATACCGCCGTGAGACGCCGCCTGGCTTTGGAGGCCTTCCGCCACACGGCGGCCTACGACGCTGCCATCAGTCGTTGGTGGGCCGAGCAGGATGGGGGCGAGAGCCATTTTCAGCTCCACCTTCCTGCGCTGCAGGAGCTCCGCTACGGGGAAAATCCCCATCAGCAGGCCACCTGGTATGGCGATCCCGCGGTGGGATGGGGCGCTGGGCACCAGCTTCAGGGCAAGGAGCTCAGCTTCAACAACCTCATGGATCTGGAGGCGGCCTTGGCCACCGTTCGGGAGTTTGGTTATGGCGGTGAGCCGGGCTCCTCCTCCCAGACAACGCCGGCGGCCGTGGTGATCAAACACACCAATCCCTGCGGGGTGGCCGCGGCGACCCATCCAGCGGAGGCTCTGCAACGGGCCCTGGACGCTGACCGGGTGTCCGCTTTCGGCGGCATTGTTGCGCTGAACCAACCCGTGGATCGGGCCTGCGCCGTGGCCCTCACGAGCCTGTTCCTGGAATGCGTGGTGGCTCCTAGCTACAGCGCCGAGGCCAGAGAGCTGCTGGCGGCCAAGTCCAACCTGCGGGTGCTTGAGTTGGCTCCTGCTGCTGTGGAGGCAGCTCCACGGCGGCACATCCGCTCCCTCCTTGGCGGATTGCTGGTGCAGCAGGCGGATGACGAGCCCATCACCCCCGAGGCCTGGCAGGTGGTGAGCCAGCGCCGGCCCACCGAACAGGAGTGGCTGGATTTGCGCTTTGCCTGGCAGGTTGTGCGCCATGTGCGCTCGAACGCCATCGTGGTGGCTCGCCATGGCCAGACGTTGGGTATCGGTGGCGGGCAGACCAACCGGGTGGGCGCGGCCCGTATTGCCCTGGCGGCCGCCGGCAGCCAGGCCCAGGAAGCGGTGCTCGCCAGCGATGGCTTCTTCCCTTTTGACGACACGGTTCGTCTCGCTGCAGACCATGGCATCAGCGCCGTGATCCAGCCTGGGGGAAGCCTGCGGGATGGGGACAGCATCGCCGCCTGTGATGCCCTGGGCCTGGCCATGGTGACCACGGGCCGCCGTCACTTTCTCCACTGACCCATCTCCACTGACCCCTCTTGACCCTGGTCTGCGCGAGCCTGGTGGTCAGTGCCAGATGTAGCTTCGCCTGAACATGATTGGCCTTGCCATGCTTGAACTGATTCCCCCTTCCGTGGCCCACAACCTCAATTTTCTTCACCCCGTGATGATGTGGGTGCTGTTTGGCCTGGCGGCCTATTCCATGGTGCTGGGCCTGAAAGCCAAGAAAACCCGCACCGCGGATGCCGAGGAGCGCAAAACCTTGATCAAGGGTCAATTCGCCCGTCGGCACTATCTGATGGGCAGCCTGCTGCTGGCGTTGATGGTGGCGGGAATGGTGGGTGGCATGGCGGTCACCTACCTCAACAACGGCAAACTCTTCTTCGGTCCCCACCTTCTTGTGGGCCTGGCCATGACCGCGTTGATCGCCATGGCCGCTTCCCTATCGCCGTTGATGCAGCAAGGGAATCTGGTGGCCCGAAAGGTGCATGTTGGCTTGAACATGGCCCTGATGACCCTGTTTCTGTGGCAGGCCGTTACGGGGATGCAGATCGTCAACAAGATCCTCACCAGCTCTTAGGACGTTCCCGAATCTTCTGGTCGGGGCCCTTCTGTGTTTTAAAACTGAGCCCGGCGGCGAGGGGGGCAAGGAATCCCATGGCGTGCATGGAAATCTGCCTGAACCTTCCAGGTCAGACGCCGGGAAATCTGGCGGACGATCTGGCGTAGCAGATGGTCACCGCTGCTCTGCAAAAGTCCCCCCGGGAGGAGGGTCAGCATGGAGGGAAGGCGGATCCATACGGCCAAATCGAGCTGCCAGCGCACCAGAGTGTGGGCCATGAGCCTGTCAACATCCTCATGGGAGACGTCCTTTGCTCTCTCTGGTCCGGCTTCATCCAGCTCGAGAGAGGCGTTGAAGTCCACGTCGTAGACCCCGGCCAGAGCAGGATCGGTAGACGGAAGGGGAACCGTGATGATGGAGTAAACACCCCTGTCTTCTGGCAGAAGCTCGAGTCCAATGGTGGGCTCGACTTCGAAGCCGAAGTTACCGAAGCGCCCCAGGCTGAGGGCGTATCCACGCTCCCCAAGTGGGGTGACTTCCATAGGGCTGGCGCAGCTCTGGAACCACCCCTGGTGTTCGTCCAGGTATCCCGCCACCACGCCGGCCGGAGCTCTCATCTCCATCATGTCGGAGAAGGCGCTGGCATAGCGAAACACCTGTTTGTCGTTGCCGTAGGCGTTGCGAAGGACCAAGCCCGATGGGTGCTGCTCGATGGGGTCAAGCCGCCCCGCGGTGCCCCTCTCGGCGGGGTGCTCTGGCTCGGGAGGACTATCGATCGTTGGAGTGGACACCAGGGAAGGCGAGGGCAACGGGGCTCCGTGGATGGTGGTGGGCGCTGGGGTCGTGGCCGACCCTTGAAAGGGGTGCAGACCTTAGGACGGAGGACGAACCTTTAGGGAATGTAAAGCCAGGTCTCAAGACTGGTTCGAATCAGGCCCTACAGAGTTGGATCAACCGTTGGATCACGTCTTCCACGACCCGATCCGGCGTTGAGGCTCCAGAGGTGATGCCCACCCGAATGGGTCCCTCAGGCAGAAAGGGCTGTTCCGTGGACAGTTCAGCTCCAAGAGGTTTGTGGCAGATCTGATTGCCAGGGCCGATGCGCTCAGGGGTGTCGATATGGAACGAACGGATGCCCCGGCTGATGGCAATCTCCTGGAGATGGGTGGTGTTGGAGGAGTTGTAGCCGCCGATGACTACGATCAGATCGAGGGTCTCATCCACCAAGGAAAACATGGCGTCTTGCCGCTCTTGAGTGGCGTCGCAGATGGTGTTGAAAGCCACAAAGTGGTCGTTCAATGTGCTGGGCCCATACCGCTGCAACATGGTGCGCTCAAACAGTCGGCCAATGTCCTCTGTTTCCCTTTTCAACATCGTGGTTTGGTTGGCGACGCCCACATGCCGCAGGTCACGGTCGGGGTCAAAACCAGGTGAGCAAGCTTTCGCAAAGCGATCCATGAAGGACACCCGTTGCTCTTGTGAAGGGGTGCGACCATCGGCGCTAGCCAGAATGTAGTCGCAAACCAGTTGAGCCTCTACTAGATCAAGGACGACCAAGTAGGTGCCAGCAAAGGAGCTTGTGGCCAGGGTCTCTTCATGTTTCACTTTGCCGTGAATGATGGAAGTGATGGAATGTTTCTTATGTTTTTCCACCGTTGTCCATACTTTAGAAACCCAGGGGCATGTGGTGTCAACGATGTGGCATCCGCGTTCATTAAGTAGTTGCATTTCTTGGACAGTGGCACCAAATGCTGGGAGAATTACCACATCTCCAGATGCCACATCGGAAAAATTCTTTAAACCTTCTTCCACTGGTATGAAGCTCACGTTCATCTCGCGTAAATGGAGATTCACGGATGGATTGTGGATGATCTCATTGGTGATCCAAATGCGTTCTTGCGGGTAAAACCGTCGGGTTTCATAGGCCATGGCCACCGCTCTTTCCACCCCCCAGCAAAAGCCAAAGGCCTCAGCAAGTCGAACAGTGAGTCGGCCATCGCGGAGGGTATATCCGTTATCCCGAATCCTGGCAATCAAATCGCTTTGATAGGCTGTTTGTAGGTTTTCGGCCACTTCTTCGCCTAGCCCGAAACCGCGACGGTTGTAACGCTCCGAATGGTGGAGGGCACGCTTGAACGCGTGGGTATCCATGGCGCAAGGGCAAACCAAACCGACTCTATGGGATGTCTTCTGTCTCTGGGTCTGGCGCGGGCTGGTAGGGCAACACGGGGGCAATCCCCTCCCAGCGCACCGCGTCCACCTCGTAGCGAAACCGGCAGGGCAGCACGTTCACCCCTGCGGCCAAGGCCTCACGGAAAAGCGATCCATAGCGAGGATCGGCGCTGTCGCCAGGGGCGAACTGGTGGATATCCAGGCGACTCAGGCAGGGCACCAGCACAGCCCGCGCTTCTGGAAGCAGCCCCATAAGCTCCACGAGATGCTTTTGGCCTCGTTCGCTCACCGTGTCGGGAAACAAGCCCACCCCATCCATGCACCAGGTGGTGTTCTTCACCTCTAAATAGATCGGCCTGGGGTCGGGGTTGGCTGGATCCGGCTGCAGGAGCAAATCGATGCGGCTTCGCTTGCCTTGGCCATAAGGCACTTCTGCCCGGATGGCAGCCACCGGACCTAGCCAGGGCTCCAGATAGCCCTTTTCGATCGTTTCCCGCACCAGGTGGTTGGGCAGGGCAGTGTTCACTCCCACCCACACGGATTGGCCATCCACCCCTGGCACCTCAGCCTGTTCCCAGGTCCAATCGAGTTTGCGGGTGGGCGCCGGAGCATGCCGCAGCCGTACTCTGCCGCCAGGGAGCAAGACGCCGGTCATGGGCCCGGTGTTGGGGCAATGAACGGTCACCACCTCCCCATCAACCAGTTCCACATCCGCCAGAAACCGCTTGTAGCGCCGCAGCAGCACCCCTTCCACCAGAGCTGGCATCTGAAGAACCAGTCCTCCAGGCCCCCTGCTGCTGGGGTTCAGAGGGGCCGTGGATGGGGGCATGGGCGTGAGGGGCTGGGAACAGGCAAGGCGGGCCGCCATACTGCCGTGCGACGTGTGGGGCTTCGGGCCCGTCTGGATTGGCTCCATCCCTCAAACGGATTGCCCTGATCGTGGCTGTGGCCACGGCTCTCAGCAAGGTGGCGGGCCTGTTCCGTCAGCAGGTGATCGCGGCGGCGTTCGGCGTGGGTGCCGCTTACGACGCCTACAACTACGCCTATGTGCTCCCAGGGTTTCTGCTGATTCTCCTGGGGGGCATCAATGGTCCCTTCCACAGCGCCATGGTGAGTGTGCTGGCCAGGCGACCCCGCCAGGAGGGGGCCCATGTGCTCGCCGCCATCAACACCCTGGTGGGAGCGGCACTCCTTCTGGTCACGGTGCTGCTTTTGGTTGCCGCCGATCCCCTGATCACCTTGGTAGGTCCTGGTTTAGATGAAGCCAGGCACAACATTGCCGTGCTCCAGCTGCGCTGGATGGCCCCCATGGCCCTGTTCGCCGGCCTGATCGGCCTGGGCTTCGGCGCCTTGAACGCGGCGGATGAGTTCTGGCTTCCGGCCGTGAGCCCCCTGCTGTCGAGCGTGGCCATGATTGGGGGGATCGGCCTGTTGTGGTGGCAGCTGGGCGCAACGATCACCCTACCTTCCACGGCCGTGCTGGGAGGAATCGTGCTGGCGGGCACCACGACCCTTGGGGCCGTGCTCCAGTGGTTGATCCAGTTGCCGGCCTTGGCCCGGCAGGGTCTGCATCAATTCAGGCTGGTTTGGGATTGGAAGCATCCCGGCGTGCGTGAGGTGCTTCAGGTGATGGGCCCCGCAACGCTCTCTTCAGGGATGCTCCAGATCAACGTGTTTGTGGATCTGTTTTTTGCATCCGGCATTCTTGGGGCCGCCGCTGGATTGGGCTACGCCAATTTGCTGGTGCAAACCCCTCTTGGGTTGCTCTCCAACGCTCTCCTGGTGCCCCTCTTGCCGGTTTTCGCCAGGCTCACAGGCCGTGAGGATCGCCCCAAGCTCGTTGCCCGCATCCGTCAGGGCCTGATGCTCTCAAACGCCAGCATGTTGCCCCTAGGAGCCCTGATGGTGGGCCTGGCGGCACCCATCGTGGCGCTGGTCTACGAGAGGGGGGCCTTCGACCAACGGGCTGCCGCTCTTGTCACGTCGCTTCTGATGGCCTATGGGGTTGGCATGCCGGCCTATCTGGCCCGGGATGTGCTGGTGCGGGTCTTCTATGCCCTTGGCGATGCCAACACTCCGTTCCGCTGGTCCGTTGGGGGGATTGGCCTCAATGCGGTCTTCGACTGGTTGCTGGTGGGGGGGCCGACCCCTGGCCTGGGCCAGCTGTTCCCCCGTCTCTATTTCGGGGCTCCAGGTCTGGTGCTTGCCACGGTGCTGGTGAATGTGATCACCTGTCTGGGGCTGCTTTTTGTGCTTCATCGCCGGCTCGGGGGCCTCCCCCTTGGCACCTGGGGGCGCGACACAGCACTGCTGCTTCTGGCGGCCTTGCTGGGCGGGGGAGCCGCCTGGGCGCTGTCCTCCCTTGTGCAGTGGCCAACGGGCCTGATCGGCCTGCTTCTTCAGAACGGCTTGAGTGCAGCCCTGGCGACAGGGATCTACGGGATGCTGGGCACCTGGTTTGGGGTCGCTGAAGTGAAGGAGATCCTCCGTGGCCTCCAGCGCCGCCGGGCCTAGGAGAGCCTCACATCCCGCTCTTCTCTCACCTGCAGAGGAATCTCCAGGCGCGAGCGACCGATCATCTCAGGGCCGTCGATCGAAAGGATCCGCGCTTCGATCCCGAAATCTTTGAAGGCCGACTCAAGCTCGTTGATCAGGGCCTTCTCCACTTGTGCTTCCGCATCCACCACTTTCCCGATCAGCCGGCTGCCAAGGCGGCCAATGCGCTTGCTCACCACATCTCGGGCGTTCGTGACCTCGATGATCAGCACGTCGGATCCCCGGATTCCTTCACCCTATTCGTCGATGGTTCCAAGTGGGCCGAGGGCCTGAGAAGGTCGAACTAGCCATAGGGCTCAAGGATCTCTTCGAGGTCGCGCAGCTGGTTGGCGGGGATCAACCGGGCCAAAGGCAAACGGGTGGCCCCACCTCCGATGGGCACCTGCACGGCCTCCAAGGCCTGGCGGGCGCAGACTGCGGCACCCTGATCCAGGCGTCCCGCACACTCCTGGGCCAGGGTGGCGGCCAGACCCGCATCCCCGAGATAGAGGTGCCACTGGGCCACCTCCACATACAACCGGTCTGCAATGGCCTGGGTGAGCTCTTCAAGCTCTTGGGCAGAGAGTGTCATGGCGGAGGAGGGGTGGCTTGGGACCGGAGAAGCACCACCACGCTGCCATGGAGCAACAAGAGGCCCGCCCAGCCCAAGGTGAGCCAGCCCAGGTGGTTCCAGGGATGGCGAAGCCCCTGAACAAACCAGAGCCCACTATTGATCGAAGCGAAGAGGGCTGCGTGCAGCGTCAGGTTCACCACCCGCTCGAAGTGGCGGTACGTGGGATCGCTTGGATCGGCGGGGCCATACCAGCGAATGGGCATGGGGTGTGAGGGAATGGGAGGGACGGTTGACGGATGGGTACCCCTTCTGATGAGAATGTAGGGGTTGGCGCTTGTAGCTCAGCGGATTAGAGCATCTGACTACGGATCAGAGGGTCGGGAGTTCGAATCTCTCCAGGCGCGTTTGAGGAGCCGCTCTTTGAGAGCGGCTTTTTTCTCGTTAATGCCTCAGGATACGGGCGTCCGGTCGCTGGGTTCCCTACGATTCGGCTTACGTGCAGCGTTCCCATGTCCCTCCTTATCGATGCGCCCCTGGCCACCGAGGATCCTGCGATCGCTGCCTTGATCGGCAGGGAGTTGAAGCGACAACAAACGCACTTGGAGCTGATCGCCAGTGAAAATTTTGCCTCCCGGGCGGTCATGGAAGCCCAGGGATCGGTGCTGACAAACAAATACGCTGAGGGACTCCCCCACAAGCGCTACTACGGTGGGTGTGAGTTTGTTGACAGCATCGAGGAGCTGGCCATTGAGCGTGCGAAGCAGCTTTACAGCGCCGCCTGGGCCAACGTGCAACCCCACAGCGGCGCCCAGGCCAACTTCGCCGTGTTTCTCGCGCTCCTTCAGCCTGGTGACACGATCCTGGGGATGGATTTGTCTCATGGAGGCCATCTCACCCACGGTTCTCCAGTCAATGTCTCAGGGAAGTGGTTCAAGGCTGTCCACTACGGGGTGGATCCCGTCAGCCATCGGCTGAATCTCGAGGAGGTGCGCCAGCTGGCCCTGGAGCATCGGCCGAAATTGATCATCTGTGGCTATTCCGCTTACCCCAGGCAGATCGACTTCGCTGGGTTTCGGGCCATCGCCGATGAGGTGGGCGCCTATCTCCTCGCGGACATGGCCCACATTGCAGGTCTGGTGGCAGCGGGTGAACATCCCAATCCCGTGCCCCACTGCCATGTGGTCACCACCACCACCCACAAGACCCTGCGGGGGCCCAGGGGAGGACTGATCCTCTGCAACGACGCGGATTTCGGCAAGCAATTCGATAAAGCTGTTTTCCCTGGGGTCCAGGGCGGCCCCCTTGAACACGTGGTGGCGGCCAAGGCCGTGGCGTTTGGAGAAGCCCTGCAACCCGCCTTCCACGCCTATTCCAAGCAAGTGGTGGCCAACGCCAGGGTGTTGGCGGGCCGCCTCCAGGAACGGGGAATTGCGGTGGTGAGTGGTGGCACCGATAACCACATCGTGTTGTTGGATCTACGATCCATCGCTCTGACGGGCAAGGTGGCTGACGCCCTGCTGAGTGAGGTCAACATCACCGCCAACAAGAACACCGTGCCCTTTGATCCGGAGTCTCCCTTTGTGACCAGTGGGCTCCGCCTGGGCACCGCAGCCCTCACCACTAGAGGATTTGATGAAGCTGCCTTTGGGGAGGTGGCAGAGGTGATTGCCAGCCGTCTGCTTCACCCTGAAGACAGCAGCGTGGAACTCCAGTGTCGGGAACGGGTGCGGGCTCTTTGTGAGCGTTTCCCTCTCTACGGCGGCCAGCGTGCGCTACAGACCGCTTAGGGAGGACGCGCCTCTCATGCAGGGCCCGTGAACCTCGCTTCCACGCCGAATGCGGCGGCCCTCCTCACTTTCATTGTCGCCAGCTTGGGAACCGCTCTGGTGGTCCCCCAAGTTCGCCGTTTGGGCTTGCGTTGGGGGCTGGTGGACCAACCGGACTCCCGCAAACAACACGCCTTCCCGATGGTGCGTCTAGGCGGGGTGGGCATTGTGGTGGGATTCAGTCTGGGGTTGTTTCTCACCTGGCTCTTCGGGGGGTTTGCAGATCTGCCTCCTGATAAGGATCAGCTCATCTGGACCTCCCTGGCTGGAGCCCTCTGCTACTTCGTGATTGGCCTCGGGGATGATCTCTTTGCCCAGCCGCCCTTCCCCCGTCTGCTCGGGCAGGTGGCGGTGGCGGTGGCGGTCTGGAGTCAGGGCGTGCGCATCAGCAATATTGATCTGCCTTTTCATGTGCCAGGGGCTGGTGGGGAGCTTGGCCACATCCTGCCGCTTCCGCCACTCCTGAGCCTGGTGGCCACTGTGGTCTGGCTGGCGGGAATCACCAATGCCATCAACTGGTTGGATGGATTAGACGGCCTGGCCGCTGGGGTCAGCGGCATTGCTGCTGTGGCCTTGCTTTCGGTGAGCTTCAGCCTCCAACAGCCCGCAGCCGGCCTGCTTGCAGCAGCGCTCGCCGGGGCATGTCTGGGCTTTCTTCGCCACAACTTCAATCCAGCCCGCATTTTCATGGGTGATGGGGGCTCCTATTTCCTGGGCTTTGCCCTGGCTTCCATCAGTATCGTCGGCCCTGCCAAGGGGCTCACCAGTGTGAGCCTGCTTCTCCCCTTGCTCATCCTCTCTCTCCCCTTGGCTGACATGTCGGCGGTGATTATGGGTCGCCTTAGCGAGGGACGATCACCGTTCTATCCAGATCGGCGCCATTTGCACCATAGGCTCCTGCGTTCAGGCCTGAGCCACCGGCGCACGGTGTTGATGATTTATGCCTTCACCCAATGGTTTGCCGCCTTGGCCCTGGTTGTGGCGAATGCCGAAATGCGCTTCCTCTGGCTCACCCTGGCCACGGCTGTGCTGGTAGCTGCTTTGATCCTTACCCGGCGGAGTTTGCAGCAGGAGCCCGATCAGCAGACCAAAGATCACCAGGGGGCTGCATGAGCGCCGAGCTGCTCTGCATTGGCACCGAACTCCTCCTAGGGGACATCCTCAACACCAATGCCCAGTGGCTGGCGCAAGAGCTGGCCAGCCTCGGTGTGCCGCACCACCGCCAGGAGGTGGTGGGTGACAACCGGGAGCGTCTTATGGCTGCTGTTCGGGACGCGTCCCAGCGATGCCGGGTGTTGATCACCACAGGAGGCCTTGGCCCCACGGCGGATGACCTCACCACGGAAACCATTGCTGCTGCTTTTGCTGTGCCGCTGGTAGAGCATTCTGAGGTCTGGGCCGCTATTCAGACCAAGCTGGGAACCCGGGGCAAACCCGTAGCCGCTAGCAATCGGCGTCAGGCCCTGCTGCCCCAAGGAGCCTCCGTGCTGCCCAATCCCACAGGCACGGCTCCAGGCATGATCTGGAGCCCCGTCCAAGGCTTCACCATCCTCACCTTCCCGGGCGTGCCCTCGGAAATGAAGGCCATGTGGCGAAACACGGCCGTGCCTTGGTTGCGAGAGGCAGGACTCGCTGATGGGATTTTTCTGAGTAGGCGGCTGCACGTGTGGGGGATTGGGGAGTCGCTGCTCGCCGAGCAGGTTGCCGATCTTCTGGCCTTGGCCAATCCCACAGTGGCTCCCTATGCCGGCGGGGGGCAGGTGACGTTGCGGGTCACCGCGAGGGCAGCCGATAGGGCTTCAGCCCAGTCTCTTCTGACGCCAGTGGAGCGGGAGATCCGTGAACGTGTAGGGATGGCCTGTTTCGGGGCGGATGGGGAGAGCCTGGCGTCGGTGGTGTTGGCTCAGCTGCTGGTGCGGGGGCAGACCCTCGCGGTGGCGGAATCCTGCACAGGTGGGGGACTGGGAGCGGCGCTTGCTGCCGTGCCGGGGGCCTCCGAGAGCTGGCTGGGAGGGGTGATTGTCTATGCCAATGTTGCGAAGCAGGAGCTTTTGGGCGTGCCTGCCGACCTGCTAGCGCGTTGGGGGGCCGTGAGTGATCCCGTGGCCCTGGCCATGGCTGAGGGCGTCCGTCACCGGCTCGGCACCGATTGGGCTGTGGCCATTACCGGAATCGCCGGTCCAGGAGGGGGCACATCTGAGAAGCCGGTGGGCCTGGTGCATGTGGCCGTGGTGGGGCCTGAGCCGGCTGCCTCCTGGAGCGAGGGCCTGCAGTTTGACGCCACCAGGGGCCGTCAGGCCATTCAGGCCCTGAGCGTGGGTGAAGCCCTCAACCGCCTGCGCCTGAGCCTCGGTAAATGCTCTCCGACCTGAATTGAGCAGTTTCAATGGCAGAAGCTCGAGGATCTCTGGGTTGATCACAACACATGGCAACCAGAGTTTTCCCCCGATTAGGCTCATTTTCCCCAGGAATTTGGGGGGTTTTCCACAGTTTGAATGCCAGGAGCCCTGAGCATCAGCCCTTCTCCCGTTAGGGTGAGGGTCTGATCCAGTGGGTTTTCTGTGAGCGCCCGCACCCTGTACGACAAGGTTTGGGATCTGCACCGCGTCGCCGATCTGCCTTCCGGCACCACCCAGCTCTTCATCGGCCTCCATCTCATCCATGAGGTCACCAGCCCCCAGGCCTTTGCCGCTCTAAAGGACCTCGGACTGTCGGTGCGCCACCCCGAGCGCACCGTGGCCACGGTGGATCACATTGTTCCCACCACCACCCAGGCTCGCCCCTTCGCCGATCCCCTCGCGGAGGAGATGCTGGCCACCTTGGAGGCCAATTGCGCGGCTCATAGCATCGCCCTCCATGGCATTGGCAGCGGACGTCAGGGGATCGTGCATGTGATCGCGCCGGAGCTTGGGCTGACCCAGCCCGGCATGACCGTGGCCTGTGGCGATTCCCATACCTCCACCCATGGAGCCTTTGGGGCGATTGCGTTTGGGATCGGCACCAGCCAGGTTCGCGATGTGCTCGCCAGCCAGAGCTTGGCGATGGGAAAACTCAAGGTCCGTCGTATCTGGGTCGATGGGGCGCTCCAGAGCGGTGTCTATGCGAAGGATCTGATCCTTCATGTGATACGCCTCCTGGGGGTGAAGGGTGGGGTGGGTCATGCCTATGAGTTCGCCGGGCCGGCGATCGCCGCCCTCTCCATGGAGGAGCGCATGACGCTCTGCAACATGGCTATCGAGGGTGGAGCCCGGGTGGGCTACTGCAACCCGGACGAGGTCACCTTCGCCTACTTGCAAGGCCGTCCCCACGCTCCATCTGGGGAGGCCTGGGAGCGGGCCCTGGCCTGGTGGAGCTCCTTGGCCAGTGGTCCTGAGGCCGAATTCGATGATGAGGTGCGCCTGGATGCGGCCACCATTGCTCCCACCGTCACCTGGGGCATCACCCCTGGCCAGGGCATTGGAGTTGACGAGCTCGTCCCCACTCCTGAACAGCTCCAGCCGGAGGAGCGGCCCCTGGCTGAGGAGGCTTACCGCTACATGGATCTCAGCCCGGGCCAGCCCATTGCCGGTGTGCCTGTCGATGTGTGTTTCATCGGCAGTTGCACCAATGGCCGCCTCAGCGATCTCCGGGCTGCAGCGGAGGTGGCCCGCGGCCGGAGGGTGGCCCCGGGCCTCAAGGCCTTTGTGGTGCCAGGGTCGGAGCAGGTGGCGGCGGCAGCGGAGGCCGAGGGACTTGATGCGGTGTTCCGCGCCGCCGGCTTTGAGTGGCGGGAGCCAGGCTGCTCGATGTGCCTGGCCATGAACCCCGACCGGCTGGAGGGGCGTCAGATCAGCGCCAGCTCCTCCAATCGCAACTTCAAGGGCCGGCAGGGATCAGCCACAGGTCGCACCTTGCTCATGAGCCCTGCAATGGTGGCGGCGGCGGCGGTCCGTGGCCATGTGGCCGACGTGCGCGAGCTTCTCGCCGAGCGAGTCCCTGCTGCCCACTGACGGCGGCCCCCTTCATCCACCACCACCACTCTGTCCTGTCCGTCATGGCCGCCCCTCCCTCTGAACCCCGGCCCTTTCCTTCCGGCCCCGTGCTCCGGCATCGTGGAAAGGCGATGGCCGTGGTGGGCTCCGACATCGATACCGACCGGATTATCCCGGCCCGCTTTCTCAAATGCGTCACTTTTGAGGGATTGGCCGCAGGGGCCTTCGCTGACGACCGTGCCGAGCGATCCGGCCATCCCGATGGGCCTCACCCCTTTGATCGACCCGAGCATCAGGGCGCATCGGTGCTAGTGGTGAACCGAAATTTTGGCTGCGGTTCCAGCCGGGAGCACGCTCCCCAGGCCCTTCTCCGTTGGGGCATTCGGGCGTTGATTGGCGAAAGTTTTGCCGAAATCTTCTTCGGCAACTGTCTGGCCCTGGGCATCCCCTGCCTGTCGGCGGGCGCTGATGCGGTGCAGGCGATCCAGCAGGCTGTGGCCGTCGATCCTGGCACCGTGGTGGAGCTGGATCTGGAGGCGCTGGAGGTCGTTTTGGAGAGTGAGGCGGCAGGCGAGAACCGATGGCCTGTGTTTCTCGACCCTGGCCCCCACCGCATGCTGCTCAGCGGCCAATGGGATGCCACCGGCCAGTTGTTGGCCCAGGACGAAGCGTTGACCGCCACCGCCCATCGGCTCCCGTACTTGAAAGGCTTCGGCCCCTAGCGCAGTAGGACATCCGATCAGAAGGGGCGCATCAGGCTCTGTTGGGGTGGGGTATACGGAACAAAGGGCAGGCCCGGCCCTTTGAAATTGAAGTCATGGAGCCGCACCCGCACACCTCCGAGCCCGTCGTAGGGGCTGAAGAACACACCAACGTCGAAGGATCGGCGCTGCCAGCGCAATTCAAGGTACGACTGGAGAACCTCCCCAAAATTTGTCGAGTTGGGATCAACGTTCACTCCAACCCCGCCGCTCAACAACAGCGGGCCCGCGATCTGCTGGGTGAGGCCGATGCCCATGGTGCCCAGGTCAAAGGCCCGGTCGAAGCTGAAGGGGCTCTGGCCTTGGCGGAGCGTGCCGCCTCCTGTGATGGTGAGCTGGGTGTAGTCGAGGAAGGGCTTGGTGAAGTGCCCCAGGGTGAGGGTTGGTCCTCCACTGAGGCTGAGGGTGTTCTGATTGGTGCCGTCGCCGTAGTAGGCCAAGGTCCCCTGGAGGTTGGCATTCAGGGTCAGGCCCGGCACCACGGGCTGGGGTGTGTTGGCAAAGCCCTCAACCGCTGTGGGGGGAGCAGGTTTTCCTGTCCAGAGCCGGAGAGACACATTCAGTGAGCCGATGGCATTGGCGCGCCAGAGCTCAGCAAGGTTGGTGCTGTTGAAGGCGTTACTTTGATAGTTGCCGAGGCCCACCCTCCAGAGGTAATTGCTGCTGAGGCGCCCCCAGTTGGGAAGCGCTCCTTCCTTCTCTAGGAATCCGCCGAAGGCGGAATACACGTCCTGTTCGCCAAGGGTGCCGTTCCAGGTGCGGAAGCGATAGGCGCCGAACAGGCGGAGTTCGGTTGAGCCCAGCCAGGGGAGCTGGAGGTTTCTCTTCAGTTCCCCGAGGCTGCGGGTGCCATTGGCGATGTTGTCGGGATTGAACGTGCTGACATCGAGTCGGGCTTGAGCATCGAAGCCGAGGAAGGGAGTGTTGAGCCGGGCCTGTAGGCCGAAATCATCGGCAGCTGTGGCGGGTTGCTGCACGGCCTTGGCTCCGGCGGATTGCCAGGGATAGGGGTAGCTGTTGCTGGTGCCATCAATGGCCCGCTCCACTAGCAATTGGGGCTGGAGCGTGAGCGAGCCCCGCTCACCAAGACGCATCCGGGTGTTGTACCCCAGGAAGACCCCATCGCGGTCTTCCCGATCCACGCCGAACACCCAGGGGTTCTCCACCTCCTCCTTCTTGGTGATCACGGTGCGGCGACGGGCGGGAATACGGAGCCTGTCTTCCAGCACCACCTCATTGCGCTTCGCCTGGATCACCGTGTCGCCATTGGCCTGCAGGGTGCCCACCACATCCTCGGAATCCATCCAGGACTGGGCGGGGGTGAAGGGATCGTTGCTGAAGGCCACCCGCTCGCCAGAAAAGGTGGCAGGGGTGAAGGTGAGTCGGCTGGCCTGGATGCGCCAGCGGGTGATGGTTCCTTCCAAGAGCTTTTTGTTTTTCTTGTCGCCGGCCCGCTGCAGCTGGGTGGGACGAACTTGCCCGTAGTCGAGCTCCTTATCGTTCAGGTTGTTGCTGGGTTGGTTCTCCCCGTTGTTTTGGAGCTGTTCTGGTACGCCGAAGCGGCGCTCGGCGGTAAGGGTTTGCTGGAAACTCACATCCCGCACCCGCTGGTTCAACCTGGCGATGGCTGCCTGGCGAGCCTGTTCGGCCTGTCGGGCCCGGCTCCACACCGAGCCCCCTTCATACCTTGGGCGTTGGGGCTGGCTGGGCTCCCCTTCCACGCGCCCGCCAGGGGGAGGCGGCGGAGGCCCGGGGAGCTGTTCTGGTCCCATGGCAACCGATTCCAATCGGCTAGCCAGGCCGTCGAGGGGGTAGCGCTCGGGCGGCAGCGCTCCGGCACAGCCTTCTGCAGGGGGCAGCAGGGGCGGGGGGCGCCGTTCGGGGGCTGTGCCAAAGCGATGCCTCACCCCAAGCAGGTAGGCATTGCTTCCCTCCCGGACGCCGCTGTAGGTGCCAAAGGCCCCGGAGCGGTGGTGAATGCGCCCCACAACTGACCACTCCGGAGTCACCAGACCCTCCACTTCGAAGGCCAGGTAGTTGAGCAAGGTGGCGTACTTGTTTCGTTCGGTTTTTTCCCAGTTGCTTGGCTCGCTGAGCAGGCTCACCCCTTCTTGGAAATACAGATTGAGCCATGGCTGTAACCACAGTCGTGCTCCAAAGCCCAAGGTGCCTTCCACAAAGGTTTGGGCCGGGCTGTCGGCGAAGGGCACGGACTGGTTGAAAGGGCCCCCCGGTTGTCGAGCAGCTCTGTGGCCCAACACATTGGCATCGATCTCGAAGGAGAGGGGCCCTGCGTCGATCACGCGCCGCTGAATGCCCACGCCCCCCAGCACTTCTGGTCGATACTCGCCTTGAAAGGTGAACGTGTCGCCGAAATTGGCGGTGTACATCTTTCCGCCCCACCCCGTGATCGACCAGGGATAGGGCTGCCATTCCGGCAAGGGAGGGAGCGGCGGGGTGCAGCTCAGGTCCTCGGCAGGGGGTAGGGGGGTTGAGGGAGGTATCTCCAGATTCAGATCCTGGGCACTGCCGTCCAGGTCCAACACGCCGTAGACGTCTTCCATCTCGCCGATGCCCTCCAGCAGGCTGTAACGAAGCCGGCTGGCCTGGAAGAATTGCTGCCCCCTCTGGAAGCGCACACTGCCGCGGGCAAACAGGGTGCGGGTCGCGGGATCCACCTCGATTCGATCGGCCTGGAGGCGCCCACCGGCCAGATTGGCGGTGACGTTCCCCGTGCTGACATAACGCTCGAGTTGGGCGTCGTACTCCTGTTGATTGCTGATCAGTTCCAATTCCAGGGGAACGGGAGCCGGCGGACCCGGATCGGGGAGCTTGGCCGGCCCTGGGGGGGCGGCCGGTGGAGCCGCTTGAGAGGAACCTTTAGGCGGCGTGTCATTCCTGGGGGCGCCTTGGGCTTCTGGGGTGGGCAGCGGTGCGAGCTGCACAATCGTGGGAGGATCCTGGGGCTGCCCCTCTACCAGCGTCTGAGGTGTGGGGTTGGGGGGGGGCGGCACGAGGTCCACCTCCGTCAGGGTGATGGCCGGACCCAGTCCACCCCCGGGACCAGTGGGATGGGGCTGGGTTTCGGCTGATAAAGCAGGAGGGTGTTTGGCCCAGATCACTCCTCCCAGAAGGCAGAAGGCAAAGCCAGCGGGAAACTTCACACGGATCTTTGGAGTTGCCCCAGGGGTCTGACGATGGGGCACCACCTGCAGCCTGCCCTCAAAAAGTGGTGCAGATCCTGCCACGAAGCCCATCTCGTGGCAGCAAAATTTAGCCGGTTTGCCACTCGGAAGATCGTTCAAACGATCAGGGGTGGAAAACCTCCTGCCTCACTCCTCCAGGTCTTTCCGGCTGGGCGTGCGGCTGGGATCGCTGGCAAGAAAGCCAAAGACAAAAATTCCAATAAAGAAGAAAACGACCGAGTAAACCGAGATCTTGAGGGCGAGCATGGGCTCTTCGGCGTGTGACAGGGGAGGCTGGCGCGACTGGAACAGGCGTTCCCCGAAGCGGCCGAATCATCTTATGGGGCCTGCTGCGCCAACCACGCCGGGAGGGCCTACTGAGAGGCTGTTCCTGTCGGGATTGAAATGTTTCCTTCCCCTGAGGACCCATCCCTCTGCCCTCACCGCCGATGCTGACCCCCCCGGACGCCCCGCCCGAGAGCCCCCTGGATCTGCAATCCCACTGGCGGCGCACCTTGTCCGATGGGAGCACCTGCGCTGCTCTCCACCATCCCTGGGCCTGCCGCCACAGGCCAGATTGGGATGAGCGGGGTCTGATTGTCTGGCCCCGGGGAGGGCAATGGTGCATCCTGCAACTCTTCCTGAGCTGCCCCGAATCCTGGCGCCAGTTTGGTCCGCAGGTGGTGTGTGCGCGGCTGGCCATGCGTTGGTGGGCCGAAGCGGCTGAACTTTGGGTGCAGGGGCAGTTGGTGCATCAGGGCGATCTCTTCGACAGCAGCTGCCGCTGGTTTCTTCCGGACGCTTGGTGGCAAGGGGGGGCCTGGTCGGTGGAGCTGCGCCTGCGGAGTCCGAAGCATGACGATGGGGCCCTGGTGCTCAGCCAGCTTGTGCTGGAGCCCCTGGATCCTGCCGATCCCCAGGGCATCCTGGCGCCAACGGTGGCCGTGTTGCAGTCCATGCGCCGTGAGGCAGGGTTTGCAGCTGGGCTCCGCGACGGGGCGGCCGACGGCAGCTGGCAGGTACTGGGCCATGCCCATCTGGATCTGGCCTGGCTCTGGCCCGTCGCCGACACCTGGCAGGCAGCGGAGCGGACCTTCCATTCCGTTCTCACCCTGATGGAGCACCAGAGCCAGCTCCATTTCGGACACTCCACTCCCGCGCTCTATGCCTGGCTTCAGGAGCATCGGCCGGCCCTCTACGGGCGAATTCGGGAGGCCATGCGCAGGGGCCGCTGGGAACCGCTCCATGGACCCTGGGTGGAATGTGATTGTGTGCTGATCGGGACGCTATCCCTGCTGCGGCAATTTCAGGAGGGCCAGTGGTTCAGCAGGGCGGCTTTCCCGGAGTGGACCCACCCGGTGGCCTGGTTGCCCGACAGCTTTGGCTTTAGTGCAGGCCTGCCGCCGGTGGCCGCGGCCACCGGCGTGCGCTGGTTCTGCACCCACAAGTTGGCTTGGAATGGCAGCAACCCCTTCCCCCACCGGCTGTTTCGCTGGCGAGGTCGATGTGGCAAGGAGGTGCTGGCGTTGATGACCGCCCCCATCGGCACGGATGGGGACCCCGTGGCCATGGAGCGCTATCGCCTCGCCTGGCAGAAGGTGACGGGAGTGGGGGACGCCCTCTGGTTGCCCGGGGTCGGTGACCACGGGGGTGGCCCGACCCTGGAGATGCTGGAGCAGCTGGCCCTTTGGCAGGGGCGGGATGGCACCGCCCCCCAGCAGCACGGAACCCTCCGTGCCTATCTCTCGCGCCTTGAGCCCCTGGCGCCCACCCTGCCGGTGTGGCGGGATGAGCTCTATCTGGAGTTGCATCGCGGCTGTGCCACCAGCCGGCCGGATCAGAAACGCCATAACCGCACCCTGGAGCGGCTGCTGCGGGAGGCCGACACGGCCCTGGCCCTGTTGGCAGCCGCGGGTGGAGGGGATCGGTCCGGCTCACCGCAACCGGAGCCAACGGATTGGCGTCCCCTCCTTTTCCAGCAGTTCCACGACATCCTTCCCGGCACCTCCATTCCAGAGGTGTTTGAGCAGGCCGAGCCCATCTGGCGGCGGGCCCGCCGCCAAAGTCGAGCCCGAAGGGATCAGGCCCTGTGCCAGCTGCTCGGTGGCGGCCGGCCCGGACGGGAGGAAAGCAACGTTTGGATCGCGTGCCAACTCCAGTGCCTCCCTCCAGTTCCCAGAACGTTGCGCCTGCCCCAGGGGCCGTGGCGGATGCAGCAAGGCGGCGTTCTGCACTCTCAAAAGGCATCCGCGGGTGGCGAATGGGTGCAGCTCCCAGGGCTGGATGGGGTGGCGGCTCTGGTCCTCACCCGCTCCGCTGAGAAGGCCAATAGCCCCACTCTGAGCAACCCTGTGCACCACCCTGTGGTCGTTCGGAGTGTGGACAACCCGGCTGGAGAGCGGTGGCGGCTGGAGAACGGTCTGGTAGCCCTGACCCTGGGGTCCTCTGGGGTGGAGCAGCTCTGGGATCGGCAGGGGCGCGCCCAGCTGTCCGCGCCCCTGCGCTGGTGCCGCTACGGAGATCGGGGGGAATTTTGGGATGCCTGGGACCTGGCCGAAAACTATCCGCACCATCCCCTTCCCTGGATTTGGGAGGGGAGCCCCGAGTGGCTGGAGCAGGGACCCCTCTGCGCCCGCCTGGTGTGGCGCGGCCGCTGCGGGGAGAGTCCCGTGCGGCTGGAGGGCGCTCTGCTGGCTGGCTCCCCCTGGTTTGAACTGGTGTTGCAGGTCGACTGGCGCCAGCGCCATGAGCTGCTGCGGCTTCAGGTTCCTCTGGCTTCCCCCATCTGCCGCTGGGCCGCTGATACGCCCGGGGGCGTGATCGAGCGTCCTGCAGAGCCTCGACAACCTCGCGAACAGTCCCGTTGGGAGGTGCCGGTCGTGAGCTGGATCGCCTCTGTACAAGGGGGGCGCGGCGATGGTCTGGCGCTGTTGCTGGACGGTCCCCAGGGCGTGTCCGCAGGAGTGGAGGAGCTCGGGGTGTCGTTGCTTCGGTCTCCAACTTGGCCCGATCCCAGCGCAGACAATGGTCTTCAGCGGCTCAGGCTTGCCCTGATGCCTACCCCTGAGGGATGGAGGCGGGCACACGTTCCCAACCAAGCCTCCCGTTTTCGGGTTCCCCTCTGGCTCAGGCCTTTCGCCTGCCCAAGAGGGGTTTTTCCGATGGCGTTGTTCCCCAGCCAGGAACCGGATGTCCAGGTGGTGGGGCTCCAGCCTCGACCAGCGGGGAAGGGTGAAGTGGTGGTGATCCTCCAGAACTTGGGGCCCATCCGCAGGCACGTTCGCCTCGGGGACCATTGGGAGGTGGTGGGTGAGGTGGATGGATTACACGCACCGGTGCTCGCTCCTGAACAGAAGCAATCGAAGACGGTGCTAAATCCGTGGAGCCTCAGCTTCTGGGTCCTGCGTCGGCGTCAGTCGTCGTGATCATCGAATGGGTCGGTCAGTTGCTTTGAGGGGGGGCCAAAAGCTTGGTAGACCCCGAATCCGGTCAGAGCCAGGAGCACCACCAGCACGGTCAGGGCCACAGAAAAGGCCGGGGATGTGCTGCTGAGCGTGGGATCCATCAACGTGTCCTATGGAGGCTTGGGGGCTGGGTTGGACGGAAGTTCGTCACAACTCTCGACAGCGCCTCGTGAAGGAGCCGCCAGGACCATTACAGTAGCCAGAACGCTGACCCGTCCGAGAGGATCGAGCTGCCATGGCCCAACGCACCCGACTGGGAGACATCCTGCGCCCCCTGAATTCCGAGTACGGCAAGGTCGTTCCCGGCTGGGGCACAACCCCTGTCATGGGCATTTTTATGCTCCTTTTTCTGGTTTTTCTGCTGGTGATCCTCCAGCTCTACAACAAGTCCCTGCTGCTGGAGGGCATCAACGTCAACTGGAACAGCGCCGCCTGATTTCCTTTCTGCCTCTCCCCCCTTCAGGATGAACATCTTCGGCATCGGCCTTCCAGAGATGGCCGTGATTGCTGCCATCGCTTTGCTTGTGTTTGGCCCGAAACGTCTTCCGGAGATGGGGAAAACCCTTGGCCGCACCCTGAAGGGGGTTCAAAGTGCCTCCCAGGAATTCGAGAAAGAATTCCGCTCTGCTCTGCAGACACAGGATCAGGACCCCCTCACCCTGACCCCCACGTCACCAACTGCCCTTGCGGTTGAGGAGGGAGAAGACCACGGTGCGGCCAGCATCTCAGAGGGGGGCACCACTCCAACCTCTCCACCGCAAGCTTGAACAGACACCCTTGGTGGATCTCCAGCTCTTGGTGGGGTTAGGGAATCCAGGCCCCCGCTACGCCAACACTCGCCACAACGTTGGTTTTCTTGTGCTCGAACGTTTGGCGGCGGCCGGGGGGCAGACCTTCCGACAACAGGGCAAGTTGCATGGTCTTGTAGCGGAGCTGGGAGTTGGCCCGGATCGCATGCGTTTGCTCATGCCCCAAACCTTCATGAATGACAGTGGCCGTTCCGTGCGTGCCGCTCTCGATTGGTTTGGTTTCCGTGCCGATCAGATGCTCGTGATTGTGGATGACATGGACCTCCCTCTGGGGCGCCTGCGCTTGCGGGCCTCCGGTAGTGCGGGGGGGCACAACGGGCTGCGCAGCATCATCCAATACCTCGGCAGCCAGGAGTTTGCCCGGTTGAGGATCGGCATCGGCGCCCCGGCCGGCGATCCTCGCGACCGGAAAATCCAGGCGGTGGGCCACGTTCTTGGCCCTTTCTCCTGGAGTGAGCAACCCATCCTCTCCCAAGTGATGGAGGAAGTGGCCAGGGGGGTGGAGCTCATCCGCCAACAAGGGCTGGAGCGGGCTGGCAACCGTCTGAACAGTTTCCGCGCCCTCCCCGAGCCATCCTGACCCTTTCCGCCCTGTTTGCGCTCTCGAACCTTGAGCCGCCTGCCTTCGACCACTGCCCAACTCAGGGTGTTGCATCAGAGCTTCCAGCCCTGTCGCCTGGAGGGGGAGGTGACGGCAGGAGGTTTCCAGTGGACTTTTTGCTGGGCCTTTGATCGGGGGGAACTCACCATTGAACCCTCGCTCGGCAGGGCATTGATCCAGGATGCTTTGCTGCGTTTTCTGCTGCGCGCCGATTACCAGCTGGAGGCTGGTGGAGACTATGCCTTCACCGTGAGGGCTGCCTTGTGAGGGGGTGACCCAGCCAGCGCTCCAGCAACAGCTGGGCTACGACGTCATCCCAGTCACGGGGCGGTTGCCTCAGCCCTTCTGGGAGGAGGCGACGCCATCCTTGGGCCGGCTCCAGATCCCAATAGCGCTGGCGTGCCTCCAATGTGGAGCACCGCTCACCGATGGAAAGAACCGGAAGTCGGCCCGTCAGGCGAGAGCGCCATGCCCCGCTGCCCGTGCCATCTCCTATCACCACGGCATGGATCAGCCCCTGTTGCCGCCACTCCAGCAGCCTCTCGAAGCAGCTGTCCGGGGGAAGGACTGAAGCCTCCAGGATGACCTTTGCCTCCCCATCGGTGCGCACCAGGCCACATTTGCTTCGACCGGGATCCAGTCCTGCCAGTGGGCCCGCCGGATCAGTCACTAAGCGTCCCTCATGGCTTCCAGCGCAGTTCAACGGCAATGGGATCCGGGGTGTCCGCATTGCCTAGGGCCACCGCTTCGACCGTGGCCCGCACGCCCTCCGACCGCTGGCTCAAGCGCAAACCCAGCCTGTTGAATTCGGCGCCATCCACCTGAAGCCCTTCCACCAAGGTGCCCTGGCGTTGGGTCTGGGTGAAGGCCGCCGCCAGGAGCAGATTCAGCCGGCTGCGCACCTCCTCCGGTGAACGCACATCGCCATCGAGCACGGTCCGCGCCAAAACATCTCCGCGGCGTACCACGCTGCGGTTGGGCCTCAGATCAGGGAACGCCAGCACCCGCTGTTCCCCGCGCAGAATATTGGCCGCTGATCGAATGGTGACCACCCAGACGCCTGGTTTGCGGATGGCTTGATTCAGGCGCTCAATATCACTGCGGGGAACCAAAAGGATCTGACGATCAGCCTTCTGGCCGGGAAGCAGGAGCCGAAAGGCACTGGCATTGGCTTGTTGAAGCAAGGTGTCGATCGCGTGGCGTCCATCGTCCTGACGTCCCAATTTGATCCGGCCCATGGCCAGGGGTTGGCCACTGGCAATGAGCACATCTCCTCGCCGCAGGGCGATCACCTTGCCTTCAAGTTCCTTCAGTTCCTTGGCGCTTGCATCGATGCGGGCCTGCACGCCCGCCAATTGCTTTTCGGTGCGTTGGATCTCCGCATCCCGGCCTCGTACCTCCTTGCTCAAACGATCCCGTTCGGTCTCTAACCTGCGGCGTTGATTCTGGAGCGGTTGCAATTCATTCCGGAGATCCCCCACACGGCGTTGGGCCAGAGAGAGCGCCTGAGTGACCTTGCGCTCACTGTTGATGGCGGCTTCGCGCCCTTCCAGGGCACGGTTGCGCTCGATGCGGCTCAACTTCAGGGCCTCCTGATTGGTTTTGAGCTCCTGACGGTTGCGTTCCAGATCACCCTTGGATCGTTCGAGGGCGGCCTCACTACGGGAGAGGGCCTGGCGACCCTCCCGAAGGCGTTCCTGCAATTGATCTAGCTCAAATAGACCCACCCTCAGTCGTTCGCTTACCAAGAGCATCAACCCCAAGGAGATGGCGCTGATCAGACTGCCCGTGAGAGCTGTAATCAACACAGCTGTTTTGCGGGGCCGCATGTTGAACAGGCTCAGGCGGGCTTTGCCGACCTTGCTTCCGAGCCGATCTCCCAGGGTGGAGAGGATCCCCCCCAGCAGCAGCAGGGCAAGGATCAACAGCCACCCGGACACAACACCTCCCGACTGGATTCAGTATCCCTGGCCTCCGTGCCCTGGAGTTGAAGGGGAGCCGGATGATCAGCTGAACCGTTTGGCGAGGGCGATCGGATCGAAGACCGTGATCTTTTTGCGATCAATCTGCACCAAGCCATCATTACGCAAGTCTCCCAGCAGCCGCGTGATAGTGACACGTGTGGAGCCGATGGCCTCGGCGATCGCCTGATGGGATAGGCGGAGGTCAATGGTGATGCCCTCATTGCCAGGGACCCCGAAGTCACGGCAGAGCACCAAGAGAAAACTCACCAATCTGGAGGACATGTCGCGATGGGTGAGCGTCTCAATCATGGTTTCGGTCTGCAGGATTCGAGACGACAACCCCTGGAGCAGGAGTAGGCCCACGCTTGCATCCTGCTCGATCGCACGCCGCACGGAGGTAGCAGGGGCTGTGACCAGCTCGACCCGGGTGAAGGCGATCGCGTGATAAAAGCGGTCTGAGCGCTGGCCGGTCAGAAGGGAAAGCACCCCAAACAGACTGTTTTCCCGCAACAGCGCCACAGTGATTTCCTCTCCGGATTCATAAACCCTCGAGAGCCTTACGGCGCCTCGACGGAGGAGGTAGACCCGTTCCGCCGGATCACCCGGGAAGAAAATGGTTTTCCCCCGTTCCACGCTTTCGGTGCTGCTCCCTGCCAAGGAGGGCATCACCTCCAGAAGGGTGGGGTAGTTGCCAGCGAGACCAGGCCCGGATGGAAGAGGGGCTGCAGGGCTTCCCCGAACGGGAGCTGGGGTATAGCGGCTAAATCCCTGGCTGCCGACCATTGATGAGGGCCCAATGCGCGAAAGCTAAGGATCGACCCTGGTCTGACCTGTATCACAGCGCACCTTTTTGCGCTTGGGTGCCGTATTCAACGCTGTTCCGCTGGACTGGCCCTGGAGGGTGGGATGGGGGGAGCCAGGCGTATTTCCGCTACAGGTGGTGTGCATTACCCGCATATCCCGCTACATTCTGGGTGAGGGTGCGTGTTCTCCACAGGCCCGATCCATTGGCCGAATTCCCAGGCCACATCCATGCCGTTGCATGTGCTTCGGTGTGGCTTGCGTTGGAGCAACGTTTTTCGTTTTTGATTGACCCCATCGATGACCGTCCGCCTCGCCCACTCTGGTCTTCCCCAGCCAAACGAGGTTCCACCTGCCCCCCTCCGCCTGCTTCAACCTCCCAGGCTCCATCTGGCCCCCCAGCCTGAAGGACTCCTACAGATTCACACCGCCATCCATCGCGGCAGCTTCTCTGGGGTGCTGAGCCAGGCCCTGCGTGCGGCCGGCCTGGGTAGTCGGGTGTTGGTTTGCCAGTTGTTGAAGGGTGGTGTGGATCAGGGGGTCGGGGGGAGCCAACTGCTCTGTGGCCGATTGGAGTGGCTCCGCCCCGCCACGCCCTTCTGTTTGGAAACTGCCGCTGCCGATTTGCCGAAGGATCTGGCGAACGCCAGCGCCGTCCGACAGGCCGTTCAGGAAATCTGGGACTACAGCCGGGAGCAATTGCTGAAGGGGCGATTGGATCAACTCGTGCTTGATGAGCTGGGTTTGGCCATTGAACTGGGCTATTTGGCCTTGGATGAGGTGCTGGAGACCTTGGGGCACCGCCCCTCCCATCTTGATGTGATCGTTACCGGTCCGGCCATCCCCTCGCAGCTCATGGCCATGGCCGATGAGGTCACGGAGCTGCGCAGGGTCTAGCTGGCTTCAATCCACGTAGCCTCTGCTGCCAAGGCCCGAAACCTGCCCTCCCATGCTCAAGAACGACCGCTGGATCAAAGAGCAGGCTGCCCAAGGAATGATTGAGCCCTTTCAATCCAGCCTGGTGCGCCACACCGATCCGGAAGCCCGTAGTGGCCCTGTTCTCAGTTATGGCTGCAGCTCCTTTGGCTACGACCTGCGCCTTTCGGCCAGTGAATTTCTCATCTTTCGCCACGTACCTGGCACGGTGATGAATCCGAAGCGGTTCAACCCCGCAAATCTTGAGCCCGCTCCGCTCCAACAGGATCAGGATGGGGAGTATTTCATCCTTCCGGCCCACTCCTACGGGCTGGGGGTGGCCCTCGAGAAGCTGCGGGTGCCCCCCACAATCACAGTGATCTGCCTGGGCAAAAGCACCTATGCCCGCCTAGGGATCATCGTGAATACCACCCCTGCGGAGGCCAGCTGGGAAGGCCATCTCACCTTGGAGTTCAGCAATTCTTCGGGGGCGGATTGTCGGATTTATGCCAATGAGGGAATCTGCCAGCTTCTCTTCTTTGAGGGCGATCCCTGCGACACCACTTACCAGGACAGGGCAGGCAAATATCAGAACCAACCGGAGCGGGTGACCCTCGCCAAGGTGTGAGTCATGGGGCGAGCCGAGCTTTGTGCAGCCTGCTTTTCTCATACCAGGCGGCGATCTCCGGAGCCCAAGCCTGCAGATGGGGCCACATCAGATCGCAGAGGGCACGGATTTCCTCCTGGGCATCAAGCTTGGCCCTCAGGTCGAGGAAGTGGAGGAAGGCCCGCAGACTGAAGCTCACCACGAAGTGCTGCCGGTAGTCGAATGGCAGGATCCCGCGGGCATGTTCCTCGGCGTAGCCGGCCACCAGAAGGTCGCGATAACGCTCCGCGGCTGCTTTGCAGAGCGCGAGATCAATCGCCCGCTGCGCGGTGGAATAGGTGTATTTCTTCCCCTGACGGTCGGCGTAGTCGCCCACAGGGCGGAGATAGAACACTTCCTCGAGGTCGAGTTCGCCATTGGCGGCCTTGCAAATGCGATCCCCCGTGTAGCGCATGGATTGCACATCGAAGCTCACACCCACGCGATGGGTGCGGGCCTGCTGCATCACGGAATGGGGGAACCAACCCACATTGAGCACAATTTGGCCATGCTCCAACGGGCCGTAGTGGCCCCTCTCGCCTGCAAGCAGGCGCTTCACGCAGATCTCACCGGCCTGGTTTTCATCGGGCCAGGTGTCTCGCTCAGCAGCCACGAAGCCCTCGCTGTAATCCTGGTGCATGGCCGCGTAAATGCACTGCTGCGGATTAGGCGTGGCGGCGATGGTGTCCACCCGGAAGCGAGGATCAAACAGAGCGTCAGCCATGGCTGCGGGGGGCGATGGGGATGGCCAGGGGTGCGGACGGCTCCCCTTCCAGCGTGCTGGTGGGGGCCGACCCGGCCAGGGGGGGCAGGGGCGTGCCAGCCACAAGCGCCGAGCCGAGCAACTCGAGTTCATCGCTGGAGCGAGCGCCAATCACCTGGCTCACTCTTTGTCCCCCCCGGTCGAACAGTTCCAGATGGGGAATGCCGTTCACGGCATAGGTATCGATCTGGGGTTGCCAGCGGGGGTTGTCTACGTTCAGCAACACCACATCCAGCTCACCTTTGTGGCGTTTCTCCATGGTCTCCATCGCCGGGGCCATGGCGCGGCACGCCTCGCACCAGTCGGCGTAGAACTCCACCAGGGTCGGGCGACCGTCTGCTAAAGCCACATTCAGCTCAGGGGACTGCCTCGCCAACCGCTCCAGGGCCGCCTCGGGGTGGAGGCCTCCCCGCAACCAGAACAGAGCAAGGGCTAGCAAGGCCGCTACAGCGGCGAGCACCATGCGCTCAAGACGGCCAAAGGATGCTGGTGGGGCCGGCTCACCCATGGACGCGGTTCGTTCAAAACGTGGCTCGACCCTAATGGGTTCAGCACCCGGAACGGTTCTGTGGTTGGGTCCTTGCTAGCGTCCGCACAACGCCCATGGGCCGTGAAGAGGCGCCTTACCCTCTACTTCCCTCGCGACGCTGTCCATCAGCCGATCACCTATCGATTGGCGGTGGATTTCGACGTGGCCGCCAAAATCCTCCGGGCCCAGATCGCTCCCAGTCAGAGTGGCACCATGGTGGTGGAGCTCTCTGGCGACATCGATGCGCTGGATGCGGCCGAGCTGTGGTTAGAACGCCAGGGCCTGAGGCTGAGCCGGGCCCGCAGTGAGATTCGCGTGGATCCTGAGGAGTGCGTGGATTGTGGGCTTTGCTCCGGTGTCTGCCCCAGTGGGGCCTTGTCGTTTCCGATCCTTGAGCGCCGTCTGTTGTTCGACGCGGCCCGCTGCCTGGTCTGCGAACAATGCCTGCCGAGTTGTCCATTCGCTGCCATCAGCCTGGTGCTGGAGCCTGCATGAGCACCTTTCTGCGCTACTTGCTGCTTCCCTTTCGGGCCCCGACCCTGCTGATCCTGCTCCTGGTGAGTGCCTATGTGGGTCTGGATTGGAGTCTGAGCCGAGCTGCGACCCCAGGCCAGGAGACGATTGATGGCCTGTCCTGGGCCATGGAGTGTCTGCAGGCGGGGATGGTGGTGGTGCTGTGCACCATCCCAGACCTTCTGCTCCGTCAGGTGTCCTCACTGATGGCCACGAGCCGAGTGGTGAGCCTGGTGGCCACCCTGCTCATTGTGACCCTGGTGGGGATCTACATGCTTCACCTTGAGATGTTGGCCGACGTGCTCGTGCTCGGCTGCACCGTGCTGCTGGCCCGGCTGGACATGGTGAGGGCCCGGGTTGTGCCTCCCCCCCTGGTCACGGTGAGTTTGCTAGCGCTCCTGGTAATAGGGGGGGCCTCCCTTGGCAGGTTGGCCGGCTCGGGGAGCCTGGGCCCGATGTTTCTCCCTCCGGGGGCGAGGAACTAACAGGCGGGGAGCCTCGCCTGCTGGTAGCTCCAGGCATTGCCGAGCACCTTCTTCACGTAGATCCGGGTTTCCGCATAAGGGATGGCTTCCACCCAAACTTCGGGAAAGAGGCTGCGGTCCGGAGTCTGCCAAGCCTGCACGGCCCCCGGGCCTGCGTTGTAGCTGGCCACCGTCGCTAGGGGATCCCCATCCCACTGATCCAGCATGGCCCTCAGATACTGAGCACCCAGCTCAGCGTTGCGCTTGGGCTCCTGCAATTCCTCGGTGCTGAGGGAATTCCCTGCCAGTTCGGCCGCCGTGGCGGGCATTAACTGAAGGAGCCCCACCGCCCCGGCTGATGATTGCACCGCAGGGGTGAAACGGGATTCCTGCTTGGCCACCCCGAGCAACAGGGAGAGGGGCAGCTGCTGCTGTTCAGCGGCTGGAGCGAAGGCCTCTGGAAAGCGCCTGGGATGCAGGGCATGCTCCAGTTGGGGCAGGAGGGAGCACTGCTCGGGCTTGAGCATGAAGGCGGCCTTCTCGAGCTGGCCCAGCCCTGTCCAGTCGTCCCCAACCCCTTGGCGCAGCCTTCCTTCCACCAGCAGGTCCCCACTGTCCTTGGGGGGTTCGCCGCCCCGGCGCATCCTCCAGGTTTCCCAGGCTTCTGTGGTTTGGCCAAGGCGCCACAACTGATCCAGAGCCCCATCGCCACTGGCCAGGGGCTGCCACGCGGTTCCGAGTGATTTTTCTGAGGTCTCGGTGGGGGAGGGTTGGAGGTTCAGGTCTTCTTTCCCGAGTCGGGCTGCGGCCCGCCAGCCGTAGTAGCCGCCGGGATGGTGCACCAGCAGTTGCTTCCAGGTGAGGGTGGCCTCCTCCTCCTGGCCCCGTTGCTGCTGCGCGTAGCCCAGCCAGAAGCGGTGGCGGGCCGCGAGCGCCGGGGGGAGCTGGTCTGCGGGGATGGCATTTAAGATGGCGACCACCCCATCCCAGTTGCCCTTCAGCAGGAACCGCCGAGCCACCTCCCACTGAAGGTCCCAGCTGGCGGGATCCTGGGGCCAGCGCTGCAGCACGGCCAGGGCACCCCTTCCGCTGGGGTCGCTGAGGGCGAGCCTGGCCTGGACGGGGGCGCTTTTCTGCCAGCGAGATGGGAGCTGATTCAGGATGGCCGGCGTCGTGTCTCCCTCCTGCTCACTGAGCAAGCGCACCGCCTCTTCTGCTTCGAGGGTTTCTGGCCGTTGCTGCACGATCTCGATCAGCAGTGGGGCTGCCAAGCGCTGGGTGTTTGGCGTGCCCTTCAGGAGGGTGCGTGCGAGTGTCAGGCGCCCGCGATCACTGAGGGCCGCAACTGTGGCCGCTTCCGGACCCTTCTCTCCCAGGCAGCGCAGGGCCCCAGCCCCATCCCCTGCCTCCGCCAGTCCCTGGGACAGCTGGGCGTGGTGGGCAGGACTCAGGCTTCGGTTTTGGCACAGGTCGGTGATGGCTTCCCTGGCCCCGGGCCAGCGGGCTCCCCACTGGGCCAGATGAAGAGTGCCCTTCTGTTGCTCCGCTTCCCCTGGCCCGGCCTCCAGGGCGGCCGCTAGGGCAGCTGGGTGGGCTGGGAAACGACGGAGCAGCTCCTCGCGGAGCTTGGGTTGTTGGCGCCCCAGGGCATAGAGGGCATCGGCGCTGGCCGGTTCCTGGGGGAAGCGCCGCAGCAATTGGCGCCAGAGGGGCACGGCCTCCTCTTTCCCGACGAGCTTTTCTCGCTGCAGGGCCACCTGCTTGAGCACCACGGCAGCCAGTGGATCCGTGCCCCATCCCTGGCCTGCCAGCCATTGGCCCTGCCCTTCGCCGCCATTGCTGGTCTTGCTGGCTAGGAGCAGGGAGGCCTCCCGGCGTCTCTGGGGATCCGGTGACCAACGCCACTCCCGCTGGAGCTGACTGATGGAGGCTTCCGGTGTTAGAGCGGGACGCCTCTCCAGCAGGGCGCGCCCTCCCAGGAGAGCTGCGCCCGTGCCCAGGCACGAGACCAGGAGCAGAAGGGGAAGGCGGGCCAAGACCAAAGAGCAGTTGGTGGCATTCTGGCCAGACACCCTGCTTGCTCGGGCCATGCGTCCGTTGCGCCATCTCCTCCCCCCCGTTCCTCCCCTGTTGCGCCATTTGCCAGGCTCCCGGAGCCGCCGTCGTGCCCTGGTTGTGGTGGTGGCAGCTGCGTTGGCGTGGTTGCTGAGGCCTTGGCCTCCCTTCCAGTGGCTGCCTGGAGCCGTGGTGGGGCTGTTGCTGTTCTGGGCCGTGCTGGAACTCCTAAGTTGGCTCTGGTGGCCCCGTCGCTGGAGCTAAACCTGTCCCACCACTCTGGTGAACTAGTGAAATACCACGTAGCCTGGCCCACTATCCACTTTGCTCCATGGCTGCAGCCCCCGTGCACCCCCTCGGGGCCCCCTTGGGAGGAATCGTGTCCTTTGGCACCGATGGGATTCGGGGACGGGTAGGCACGGCGATCACCCCAGCCCTGGCCCTTCAGGTGGGCTACTGGACCGGGCTGGTGCTGCCTGTGGAAGGCCCCTTGGTGATCGGCACCGATTCTCGCTCCAGTGGCCCCATGCTGGTGGCGGCACTCACTGCGGGTCTGGCCGCGGCGGGCAGGGAGGTCTGGCAGTTGGGCCTCTGTCCCACCCCTGCGGTGCCAGGCACGATCCAACGCATGGGGGCCGCCGGAGGGCTCATGGTGTCCGCGAGCCATAACCCTCCCCATGACAACGGCATCAAGGTGTTTGGCCCCAGTGGTGCAAAGCTTGCCAGGCCCCAGCAACAGGCCATCGAGATGGGCTTGAGGGGGGAAGCGCCCCATCTGCATCCCGAGCCCATGGGCTCGGGAACGGTGCATCAGCGCGCCGACCTCATGGCCTCCTACCGACAGTCCTTACTGGACAGCGTGGATGGCCAGCGACTGGACGGCTGCAAGGTTGTGCTCGATCTGTGCTGGGGATCGGCTACGGCCTGCAGTGAATCGGTGTTCCGCGACCTGGGTGCGGATTTGGTGGTGCTCCATGGCCAACCCGATGGGAGTCGCATCAACCAGGGCTGTGGCAGCACCCATCTCGACCCCCTCAGGCAGGCCGTGTTGGCCGAGGGTGCGGAGATGGGCTTCGCCTTTGATGGGGATGCTGATCGGATGCTCGCCGTCGATGGCCGCGGCCGGGTGATGGATGGGGATCAGATCCTCTACCTCTGGGGCTCGGCTCTGCGGGCATTGGGCCTGCTTCCGGCTGATCGGATCGTGGCGACCGTCATGTCCAACCTCGGCTTTGAGAAGGCCTGGAAGCAGGCTGGCGGCGTGCTGGAGCGTACCCCTGTAGGCGACCAGTACGTCCATGCGGCCATGGAAGAATTTGGGGCCGGCCTGGGGGGCGAGCAGAGTGGCCACATCCTCTCGGCCCACCATGGAATGAGTGGGGATGGTCTGCTCACCGCCCTGCAGGTGGCCACCCTGGTGCATGGCCGCGGCCAGACTCTGGCCGAGTGGATGGATCAGAGTTTCCGGCCCTATCCCCAGAAGTTGGTCAATGTGACGGTGCCCAATCGGGACCGTCGCACCGGATGGCAGGACTGCTTGCAGATGCGGGAAGCGGTGGCTCGGGCCGAGGCCGCGATGGCCGGCCAGGGCCGAGTGCTGGTGAGGGCCAGCGGCACAGAGCCCCTGTTGCGGGTGATGGTGGAAGCCGCCGAAACGGAGCAGGTGGAGCATTGGACCACCCTCTTGGCGTCGGAGGCGGATCGGTTGCTCAACGCGGCCTGATGTCTAGCTTGTCGCCTACCGGCCTGGGGCCACGAGGGAGGCAGCCAGGGAGAGGGCTCCGTCGCAGCCGTCGCCTGCGGGGTTCACCCACTGGCTTTGGGGAAGGGCATCGGCCAAGGCCTGGATGAAGGCCTCTCGCAAGTGTCCCAGATGGGTGATGGCCCCACCCAGGGCGCACACGGTTGGAGCAGGCAGGGCCAGGTGGGTGGCGACAGCCACCACCATCTCCACAAGGGCCTCGCCATGGCGACGGAGAATCTCTAGGGCAATGGAATTGCCGGCGGCGGCCTGGTGCTCCACCACCGGGGCGAGGGCGGCGAAGCCGGCAGGGCCGAAGCTCGGCCTCACCACCAGGGTCTTGATCTGCTGGGGACTCTGGGGATCCTCCAGCCCCAGCCCCAGGGCCTGCCAGAGGGCCTGACGCAGGGGGTCGTCTGGATGGCGTCCATCAGCCATCCGCAGGCTCAGGCTCAGGGCATCCCGGCCGATATCCATGGCTGATCCTGCCCCATCCAGCAGCCAGCCCCAGCCAGCGCAGCGGTGGTGATCGCCGGCTCTGTTTCGACCCAGTGCGATGGTTCCTGTCCCACTGATCACGACGATCCCCTCCCCTTGGGGAAAAGCCCCTGCCAGGGCCGTGCGCTCATCGCCCGTCACCACAAGTCGCTCCCGGCTCAGTCCGAGGGTGGTGGCCGCCAGCTCCATCCCCAGCTCCTGCACCCCGCTGCCGTGTTCGATGCCGCTGGCCCCCACCGCCGCCGCCGCCAGGGGCCAGACCCCCTCGGGGGCCTGGCGATCCACTAGGCGAGCCCGGGCGCGCACCAGGCTTTCGCGCAGAGCCTCCTGAAAGCGCTTCGGCCCATCCGCCGTCGCCAGATGGCCCACCCCCGGCCCTTCCCCTTCCGCCAGGGGGATTCCGGCAAGGGTGGCCAACCGGCAGGTGGTGTGGGTCTGGCCCGCATCGAAGCCCGCCAGCAGCAGGTGAGCTTCCTGGGGGACTGGGCCAGAGGCCACGCTCACGGGCGCCTAGGGGGGAGCAGGCTGGCTCCGGCCCCATGCACAGAGGCGGCCAGTGTCGCCAGGCTGAACAGGGCGATCAGCTGCACTTCGGGCCGAAAGAAGATCGTGTCGGTGAGGCCCTGCACGGCCAGCCCGGCGAATGCGGCCACCGAAGCCAGGGCCGGCAGCACCAGGGGGCCTTGGGCACGCCACTGTGCCAACCCTGTGGCCATGCCGCTGAAGAAGAGACCAACCCCGGCCAGCAGACCGGGGATGCCTGCCTCCACCAGCCATTCGAGGGGGATGGAGTAGGCGCTCAGGGCGTTGAACTTCGGTTGCTGGTAGAGGGGGTAGATCAAATTGAACGCCGTGTTGCCAGGCCCAATGCCGATCCAGGGTCTGTCCTGGATCATCTTTAGGGCGGAGCTCCAAACATTCATGCGGAAGTTGTTGGAACTGTCTTCGCGGCCAGCCACCAGGCTCATCACCCGCACCCGCAGGGGCTCCACCTGGGTGATGAGCACCACCAAGGCCAAGGCGCCCCCCCCAAGCAACACGATGGGTACGAGCCGGCGCCAGAGGGGGGGCCAGGATTGGGTATGGCGGAGCACCAGCAGAAGGGCCAGAAGGGCCATGGAGACCACCATGCCCATCCAGGCCCCCCGGCTGTAACTGAGTACCAGGGCCGCAATCCCCAGGGCCAGCGATCCCAGGGCGAAAAGGCGCCTGGGCCATCCCTCCCAGCGGAGCAGGGCCACGGCGGCCAGGGGCAGGATCGGCAGCAGATAGCCTCCCAGGAGGTTTGGGTTGTCGAGGGTGCTGTAGATCCGCACCGTGCCCTCGGCTACCGAGTTAGCGTCGGACCAACGGGCCAGGGCACCGGTGTCGCCATAGAGCTGACGGATGCCGATCACGCTGGTGATCAGGGAGCCCGCCAGCAGGGCCCCTGTGATCCGGTCCCACCAGATAGGAGCGGTGGCCAATAGCTGGCGCATCAGGGCATAGACCCCGAGATAACTCACCAGCTTCATCAGGCCTTTGAAGGCCGCCATCGGCACCGGGGAAAACCCCGTGGCCACCACGGCCACAGCCAGCACAGCCAGCAGCCACCCGTTGATGGGTCCCAGCCCACCTGGCCGGGTGCGCAGGGCCCAGATCAGCCAGAGGAGGCCGCAGGCAAAGATCAACAGGCTCAAGCCGGCACGGGTGATTTGGGGAAGCCAGGCCATCAGGCCGCAGAGCACCAGGCCGGCGATGAGCTCAAGATGCTGTCCCAGAAAGCCGTGGCGTTGATGGGCCAACACTCCCTGCCAGCGCAGCAACAGGGGCGTGGGAGCAACGGCTGTCACGAAGGAGCGTCGAGGAATCCAACAGGATTATCGGTGCCCCCGGCGGTCCTGGCCCCCGCGACGCCCTCCAGTGCGTCGAGTGGCGGTGGCTCGGCAGTGTTGCGTTCAAAGAGCACCCGGAAAACCGGAAGCCCCTGGGCCTCCACATGGCACTCCCGCTCGCTGCCCACCGGCAAGGGGTTGTTGGGTAGCCAGGGCATGGGATCGGCCTTCGGGCGCTCGAAACAGCCACTCCCCTCCACCAGCTCAACCATCGGCCCGATCACCGCCAGCACATCGCTTTGGAGGAAAAGCCGGGAGCCTGGCGCCATGGCCCCCGCCAGGGCAAGGAGCAGGGGGGGCTGGAGCACCCGCCGCTTGTGGTGGCGGGTTTTGAACCAGGGATCGGGGAATTGCAGGCTCACCAGTGCCAGACGGCCGGGGGTGAGGTCTGCAAGCCAGCCCGGCAGGCTGACGCCGGCATGGGCGAAGAGAAAGCGCAGATTGGTGAGCCCGGCTGCCTCCTGATCGGCCTCCGCGGCGCTCACCAGGGGGCGGCGAATCTCGAGTCCCAGATGGTTGTGCTCTGGGCGCAGGGGGGCCATGGCCAACAGAAAGCGGCCGCGGCCGCTGCCGATGTCGAGGTGGAGCGGCCGGTTTGGATCAGCGAAGAGGTCAGAGAGGGGGGGCAGGGGGCGCGGCAGCTGGTAGAAGCGGCTGAGGGGATTGACGTGCTGCCGCACCATCAGTCGTTGGGCACCAGGAAGGCCCAGCAAGCGGTATATCCATGCAGATGGGTGGCACCGCCCACCGGCCCGATCTCTCCATTGCAGAAAAGACCGCCGATCGGCACGGTGGCAAAAACCTCTCTGCAGAGGTTCACATCACCATCGGCTTCGCCATAGAGCCCCTCTCCCCGCCCCAGGCAGGCGAAGAGCAAGGCCGCCATGGGTTCTCCCCCCTCGACCGCTTGGCGACCGAGCAATTGGCGTGCATCCTGCCGGGACGCAGCTGCATCCCGAAGCTGAAACTGCACTTTCTGGCCCACCCGCATGCGCTCCGCCACCGCCACGGCTCCGTTGCGCGGATCCACTCCGATCAGGTTGCGGACCAGAAAGGCGGAGGCGTGGTCGTTCCCACTGGAGAGCAGCATTTCGCTGCGGTCGACCCCGAGGAAAAGGGAGTGTTTCACTTGCTCCCGTTCGACAGGGGTGAGCTCTCTGAGGATGAGCTGGAGGGCCTCCACGGGGCTGCGGGGGATGTCACCCCCCTTGCTCACCTGAATCACGATGTTGCGTTGGGCCTGCTCCACCTCGAAGACGGGGCCGATGGGCCGGCAGCCCTGGGCGACGAGAGGGTCCAATCGCCAGCCGCCGCTGATCAGGCAGCCCACGGCACCGGAGCGCACACCGCTTTCTCCGTCCCCTGAGCTGGAGAACAGCAGGGAGCCATGGGGGGCACTGTGCTGGCCTGCGATCCCTCCCACCTTGAAGGTGTGGGGTAGGGCGTAATCCAAGCCGCTGATCAGGTCGTTGATGGCGCTGCAGGTTGGATCCACCAGCAGCAGCATGGAGGCAGGGCTGTCGTCGCTGCTGAGGTGAGCACGTGGCAGCCCGAGAGCCTCCAGCCAGGCTTCAGCGGGTCCATCCAGATCCGGCAGGGAAGACGTATCCAGAGCGAAGGGCAGCAGGTGGGCCTCCGGGAGATGGAGCAGCAACACACTCAAGGCGGGTTCGCCTTCCAGCTCATGGGCCTCCTGCTTCCCCGTGCCCACCACCCCGCCACCGCAGCAACCGATCCAGTGGTCGGCCTGCAACTTCTGGCTCAGCAGGGGAAGAAGCCTGGGGAGATCACTGGCAAAACCGCTGTAGGCAAACACCAGGGCCAGATTCGCTCGACCCGTGCCCGCCAGCTGCTGGCTCACCGCATCCACCGCCCCCTGCAGCGACACATCTCGGGCCAAGGCACTGCGGCACCAGGCCCCACGGGATCGGGAGGAGAGCCAGGGGAAGGAGGGAAGGGCCATTGCTGGAAGCTATCGCCCGCAGGGTGTACGGATAATGGCGCCTTACCGAACTCCATGGCTGTGCCGGATTTGCTCTACCGCTCCCTGGTGTGGCTTGATGTGCGCCTGGGACTGCTCTTCGCCGTGGGCTTGCCCCTGGTGCTGCTTGGCTGGGCTGCCCTGCGTCGGGAGGGCGCCCTGCTGCGTCTTTTGGGCCTCTATTGGAAGGTGGCGTCGTTGATGGTGATTGCCCTGTTGTTGCTAACCCACGAGCGTCCCATGGGCTACGTGTTGCTGGTGCTGGCTCCCCTCCTGATGGTGGCGGCGGTCTGGCTGTGGGTGGATCTCAATGAGGAGCTGGCCGACATGCCGCCCTGGCGCCCCCTCCCCCTCACGATGCGTTTGTGGCGCTGGAGCCTGACGTTTTATGGAATAGCCAGTGCGGTCCTGGCCGCCACGGCTCTTCCCTGCGTCGGCGGGGCTCTCGGGCGCCCCCAATGCCAGGTCTGGTTGGAGGCCCCCTCCGGTCTGCACGGGGTGGTGGCCCAGGTGTTGGGCTTCATCTTTGGCGCCACTTGGACCCCAGGGGTGGCGGCTTTTGTGGGCTACGTCCTGTTGGTGGGCTACGGCGTTGGGCTGCTGCAGTGGCTCCTGCTGCGGGTGCCTCGACAGGGCCGGGTGGCGGGAGAGTTTTAGGCTCCCCCTTGGCCTCAGGGAGCTCAGCATGGAATGGGGTGTGGTCGCTCTACTGGGCGCCCTTGAGGAGATCAGCCGTGGCCGTCACGATCGGGTGTTGCGCCTGATGGGCCAACTGCCGGTGGATGGGGAAGGCACGCCAGTGGATGCGCCCCCAGGGGCTGTCCTTCCCACGGAGCCCTTTCAACTGCTTATCTTCCGGGGCTTCACCAGCAGCGTCACCCACCCCACGGCCTTTGATCCCGATCGCCCGGCTTTGCCGGCAGGGGCCAGGATCCAGATGGCCGAGCTCTTGTCCGGTCCCCTTGATCCCCAGAGGGAGCAACTGTTGAGGGGGCCCCTGCCCGCGGAGGCGTTCCTGTCGCCAGAGGCCTGGTGAGGCTTCAGCTGGAGGCCGAGGTGTAGGAGCGCAGGGCCAGCTTCCAGAACCAGCGGCTCAGGGAGAAGAAGCCCAGGGCCATCCCCCCTCCGGCCAGCAGCCAGGCCCAGGAGGGTCGGCCCAGAATGGCTTCGGCGGGAACGGTGGTGAGAAAGGCTACGGGGATCACCATCGTGAACAGCACCCTCAGGGTTTCCGGGTAGGCGCTGATCGGGTAGCGCCCGGCGGTGAGCGTGGCCCGCAGCACTTCCGTGGCGTTCCAGGTTTTCACGAACCAGATGCTGGTGGTGGCCAGCAGAAACCAAAGGCTGTAGAGGATCGTGAGGCTGGCCAAAAGGAGCATAGCCGCCGCTCCCATGGAGACGGGGGTGGGGCGGGCACCGGCCACTACGGCGGCCCAGCCCATGAGGCCCAGGCCACTCAGGATCTCCGGCAGCCCCCCGAGGGCGAAGGTCCGACTGGAGAGCCAGAACTGGCTGTCGATCGGCTTGAGCAGCACGAAATCGAGAGTGCCCTCCTGCACATGGGTGACGATCCGGCTGAGGTTGGGCCGCAGGAAGGTGTTGGCCACGCCATCGAGCATGGAGTACACCCCCAGCACCACCAGGGCTTCGGGCCAGGTCCAGCCCCCCAGGCTCCGTCCGCCCTGGAAGAACAGCCCCATCACGAAAAGGCTGCCGGCCAGGTTGCCGCCGATGGCCAGCAGGTCAAACACCAGGTTGGCCTGGTACTCCGTTTGGCTGGCCAGGGCCGTGCTCCAGAAGCGACGCAGGGTGATCAGATAGCGGCCCATCAGGCCCCCATGGCGGCGTAGCGGCGCACACCCGCGCGCCAGAGCAGCAGCGTGAGGGGTAGCAGCAGGGCCAACCAGCCCAGCTGGGCGGCAAAGCCCTGGCCCACGTTCATCTCCGCTCCAGCCAGCAGGCGCGCCGGGAAGTGGACGACCCAGGGGAAGGGCGTCCAGCTGGCGATGTGGCGCATGGCGGGGGGAAACACCTCCAGGGGGGCCATCAGACCTGAGAGGAAGAGCATCGCCAAGGTGTGCAGGCGCTCCAGTGCGCTGGCCCGCTCACTCCAGAAGCAGAGCACGGCGATCAGGCTCTGCATCAGGAAATTCACGGCGAAGGCCAGCCCCGTGGCCAGTACCGCCTGCATCAGGCGCCCTGGCTGGGGAACCCAGAAGGCCCAGGGCACCATCAGCAGGAACAGGGCCATCAGGCCCAGGACGAAGGGAAAGCGGGTGGCCTGCTCCCCCAGGTGGGAGGTGAGGTAGCGCCAGAGGGGATGGAGGGGCTGGAGCAGCATGGGGGAGAGGCGACCCTGCAGGGCGTCCTCCTCAAAGGCGAATACCACCCAGGCGATGGTGAACTGGCGCACCACGAAGGCACTGAGGAAGTAGCGGGCCAGATCCAGGCGGCTCAGCCCCGCTTCGGTGCCGCCGCCGCCGCCGAGCCCCACGGCCGTGTCGGCTTGATGAATCCAGAGGGCCATCATCACGAGGGGGATCAGCCCCGACAACGCCCACAGGGCGATCTCGGCCCGATACTCCAGCATGTGGGCGTACTGGGTGGCCAGGAGCACCCGGGCCAGGCGGGCTGCCTTTCTCATCACACCTCCCCCTGGCGGAACACCTGGCCGATCAGGTCTTCGATGGGAGGATCGCGCACCTCCAGGTCCTCCACCGCCAGCTCGGCCAGGATCTTGGCCACCTGGCCCGTGAGCTCTCCCCGTGGAATCAGCAGCCGCACCTGGCGTCCCTGCAGGTGCTGCACGGTGCCATAGGCGCGAAGACGCTCCGCCGCCACCGGATCGGCCAGCTCCAGCCGCACCTCCCGGCAGGGCGCCAGCCGGTTGGTGAGCGCCTCCAGGCTGCCGTCATGGAACAGCCGCCCCTGATGAATCAGGAGCACCCGGGGGCAGAGGGCGGTGATGTCTGCCATGTAGTGGCTGGTGAGCAGGAGGGTGGCGCCATAGCGGCGGTTGTAGGCCGCCAGAAACTCCCGCACCCGGGCCTGGGCATTGATGTCGAGCCCGAGGGTGGGCTCATCGAGAAAGAGCACTTGGGGGCGATGGAGCAGGGCCGCCATCAGCTCCGCCTTCATGCGCTCTCCCAGGGAGAGCTTGCGCACGGGGCGCGTGAGCTCGGGGCCGAGCTCCAGCATCTCCGCCAGCTCCTGGATGCGCCGTTTGGCTTCCCCGTCGTCGATGCCGTAGACGGCGGCGTTGAGGTAGAGGCTGTCGAGGGGGGGCAGATCCCAGAGCAGCTGTTGCTTCTGACCCATCACCAGGGTGATGGTTTCCAGAAAGCGCCGCTGGCGCCGGCGCGGCTCCAATCCCGCCACCTCGGCCACTCCGCCGCTGGGGTGGATCAGGCCGCTGAGCATCTTGAGGGTGGTGGTTTTGCCGGCCCCGTTGGGCCCAAGAAAGCCCACCATCTCGCCCGGTTCAATGGTGAAGCTCACCTCCCGCACGGCATCCACCGAGCGCCAGCGGCGTCGCACCAGATGGCGCAGGGTGCCGCCCAGTCCGGGTTGCTTGTCCGCCACCTGGAAGCGCTTGCTGAGTTGTTCGGCCCGCACAATCGCCATGCTTAGTTCAACCTCTGCAGCAGGGCCAACAGATCGGTGCCGTAGCGCTCCAGTTTGGCTTGGCCCACCCCGCTCACCTCAGCCAGGTCTGCGGCACTGGCGGGCCGTCGCCTGGCGATCTCCATCAGGGTGCGGTCGTGGAATACCACATAAGGGGGGACGCCCTGCTGGCGGGCCTGCTCCAGCCGCCAACTTTTGAGCACCTGAAACGCCTCCGCGGCCCCACCTGTGAGGTCGTCGGGGCTGGGCCGCTGAGCCCCGCCATCCCTGACGGAGGCGGTCCGGCGCTCCCGGCTCGGGGCTGGCAGGGGCACCGCCAGGGTGATCTCCCCCCGCAGCAGGGGCCGCACCCGCTCCTGGGGGCCGAACCGCAGACCCCCGCGGGCTTCCGGATCGGCCTCCAGATAGCCGAGGTTTACCAGTTGGCGAAAGAGGCTGCGCCACTGCCCCCGATCCAGCTCCTTGCCCAGCCCGTAGACGCTCAGCTCCTGGTGACCCAACTGGCGGATCCGGGCGGTGTCGGCCCCCAGCAGCACATCCACCAGGTGGGAGGCGCCGAAGCGGTAGCCGGTGCGGTGCACGGCTGAGAGGGCCTTCCGTGCCGGTTCCGTCACCTCCACGGGGGGTTGGGGATCCAGGCAGGCGTCGCAGTTGCCGCAGGGCTCTGCCAGGGTTTCCCCGAGGTGGGCCAGGAGCAGTTGGCGCCGGCAGCTGCCCGCTTCGGCGAAGCCGATCAGCGCCTCCAGCTTGGAGCGTTCGATGCGTTTCTGCTCCTCGCTGGCTGCGGAGTCTTCGATCCACTGGCGCAGCTGCTGCCCATCGCCCCCGCCGTGCGCCATCCAGGCAATGGCGGGGAGGCCGTCCCGTCCGGCCCGTCCTGTCTCTTGGTAGTAGGCCTCCAGGCTCTTGGGCAGATCGATGTGGGCCACAAAACGCACATCGGGTCTGTTGATGCCCATGCCGAAGGCGATCGTGGCCACCACTACCACGGGGCCTCCCCCGCGGAACCGCTGCAACACGGCTGAGCGGCGCTCAGCCTCCAGGCCGGCGTGATAAGCGAGGGCTTCGATGCCGGCCCTCTGAAGCAGGCTGGCCACCTGTTCCACCCGCTTGCGGGAGCGGGCGTAGATAATGCCTGCTTCGCCCTGATGCTCTTCCAGGAAGGTGAGCAATTGGCGTTGCAGATTGTCCTGCTGCCGGATCCAGTAGCGGATGTTGTCCCGGTTGAAGCTGGCGATGAACACCGCCTCCGGGGCCAGCTGCAGATGCTGGATGATGTCGTTCCGCGTACGCGGATCGGCGGTGGCGGTGAGTGCCAGTCGGGGCACTGCTGGCCAGCGCTCCGCGAGCTGCCCCAGCTCGCGATACTCCGGACGAAAATCGTGACCCCATTGCGATAGGCAGTGGGCCTCGTCGATAGCGAACAGGGAGAGAGGGCCCAGGCGCTGAAGCCCTTCTCCGGCAAACAGGCGCTCCGGGGAGACGTAGAGGAGCTTGAGTCGCCCCTGGGCCAGAGCGCTCCGGGTGGCGGCCGATTCCTCCGGCGGCAGGGCAGAGTGCAGGGCCGCGGCGGCCACGCCCTGCTGGCGCAGGCTCTCCACCTGGTCGTCCATCAAGGCGATCAGGGGTGAGACCACCACGGTGAGGCCCGGAAGGCAGAGGGCCGGCACCTGGTAGCAAAGCGACTTGCCTCCCCCCGTGGGCATCAGCACCAGGGCGGAGCCCCCCGCCAGCACATGCTCCACCACGGCCTGCTGGGGCCCGCGGAAGGCGGGGTAGCCAAACACCTGTTGCAGGATCTGCTGGGGATCGGCGGGGATGGTGGGGGCTGCCATGGGAGCCGATCCGGCGGTTGGGTTGCTCAGGAAGCCGATCGCTCCAGCACCCCGACGCAGCGGCCACAGAGGGTGGGGTGGGAGAGGTGCGTGCCGATGTCGCTGCTGTAGTGCCAGCAGCGCTCGCATTTGGTGCCTGCGGCACGGGCGATGCGGACAGTTACCCCATCCTTGTGGGCCTCACTCAGCACCGATCCCAGCGGTTCTCCCTCCACCGCCACAGCAGATACCAACAGCCAGTCGGCCACGTTGTCGACCGTGGGCTGACCATTGGCGCCCAGGGTTTGCAGGCTGCGGCGAAGCGCATCTGCGGTCTCTCCGACTGTCAGCAGCACCTGCACCTGGGCTTCGAGGGAGGCACCCAGTTCCCCCCGGCTGCGGCACCCCTCCAGCTGGCGATTCACAAGGTTGCGGAGCTCCAGCACCTGCAGCACGGCGGCCTGGTCCTCAGCGCCCACCAATCCCTTCCATTCGGCAGGCACGCCGGGCCATCCCCGCTCGAACACCGAGCGTTCCGCCACGGGATAGGGGAGGTTCTGCCAGATGTCCTCCGCCATGTGGCAGAGCACCGGAGCGATCAGTCCCGCCAATCGCTCCACCACCAGTTGGAGCACGGTCTGGCAGCTGCGGCGCCGGAGATCGTCAGGGGCGCTCACGTAGAGCCTGTCTTTGGCAATGTCCAGGTAGACGTTCGAGAGATCCACCACGCAGAAGTTCTGCAGTGCCTGGAAGAAGCGGTAAAACTCAAAGCGCTCGAAATCTTCGCTCACCGTCTCGATCAGGGTGGCCATGCGCCCCAGCATCCAACGGTCGAGCAGGGGCAGGTCGGCCAGGGGAATGGCGTCGCGCTCGGGCACAAAATCATGCAGGTTGCCCAGCAGATAGCGGGCCGTGTTGCGCACCTTGCGGTAGACGTCTGCCAACTGTTTCACGATGCCTGGGCCGAGGGGCACATCGGCGGAGTAATCCACCGAGCTCACCCAGAGCCGCAGCACATCGGCGCCGTAGGCCGGCTCCTGCTTTTCATTCTTGCCGCCCTCCACCAGCACGGTGGGATCCACCACGTTGCCCAGGGATTTGCTCATTTTCCGCCCCTTTTCATCGAGGGTGAAGCCATGGGTGAGCACCTGCTTGTAGGGCGGCTGGCCCGTGGCGGCCACCGCCGTGAGCAGGCTCGATTGAAACCAGCCGCGGTGCTGATCCGAGCCTTCCAGATAGAGGTCGGCCGGGAAGTTCAGACCCTCCGCCGGTGTGCCTGCCAAGCCGCCGAGCACCCCCGCCCAGGAGGACCCCGAATCGAACCAAACGTCCATGGTGTCGGTGCCCTTGCGCCATTCCGTCGCTTCCGCGGCGTGGGAGGGGGGCAACAGCTCCGTTTCCGATCGCTCCCACCACACATCGGAGCCATGGGCGGCGATCAGGGCCTGCACATGGGCCAGGCTCTCGCCGTTGAGGAGCACCTCGCCGCTCTCCCGGTGGTAAAACACCGGGATCGGCACGCCCCAGGTGCGCTGGCGGGAGATGCACCAGTCGCTGCGCTCCCGCACCATGGCCTCGATCCGATTGCGGCCACTGGCCGGCAGCCACTCCACCGCGGCGATGGCCTCCAGCGCCATCTGGCGGAAGCCTTCCACCGAGGCAAACCACTGCTCGGTGGCGCGGAAGATGGTGGGTTTCTTGGTGCGCCAGTCGTAGGGGTAGCGGTGGGAATAGGCCTGTTCCGCCAGCAGGGCCCCGCAATCGCGTAGGGCCTGAATAATGGCGGGGTTCGCATCCTTGAGCACATTGAGCCCGGCAAAGGGCCCGGCTTCATCGGTGAGGGTGCCCGCCTCATCCACCGGGCAGAGCACCGGCAGACCATGGGTGCGGCCCGTGTGGAAATCGTCCACCCCGTGGCCCGGCGCCGTGTGCACGAGCCCCGTGCCCGATTCGGTGGTGATGTAGTCGCCGCCCACCACAACGGGGCTGGTGCGATCCAGCAGGGGGTGGCGGTAGAGCATCCCCGCTAGTTCGGCGCCCTTCACCGTCACCAGGGGTTCCAGGGGGCGCTCAAGGGTCTGGCTGAGCTGGTCCACCAGGGCCGCTGCCACCACCAGATAGCGGGGGGCTTCAGCTGCTCCATCCCGGCAAATGGCGTAGTCGAGCGCTCCATTCACGGACACCGCCAGATTGGCCGGGAGGGTCCAGGGGGTGGTGGTCCAGATGGCCACAAACAGCTGTTCCCGGTGGTCGTGGTCTGTTGGCCCCTCGATCCCCGCCAGCCTGAGGGGGGTCTGCAGGGTGGAGGGCACCTCCACCACGGGAAACGCCACATAGACGCTTGGGGAGGTGTGACCGTCGGGATACTCGAGTTCGGCTTCCGCCAGGGCTGTGCGGGAGCTGGGGCTCCAGTGCACCGGTTTGAGGCCACGGTAGATGTGGCCGGCCAGCGCCATGCGGCCGAACACGGCTATCTGGGCGGCTTCGTAGGCCTTGTCCAGGGTGAGGTAGGGCCGCTCCCAGTCGCCCCAGATCCCCCAGCGCTGGAAGCCCTCCCGCTGGAGCGCCACTTGCTCCAGGGCATAGGTATGGGCGCGGCGTCTTAGTTCGAGGGGGGTGAGGTCTTGCCGTTCTTCCTGGCTCAGGGTCTGCAGCACCTTCAGCTCGATCGGCAGCCCATGGCAATCCCACCCCGGCACGAAGCGGGCACGGCGGCCCTGGAGCAGGGCGTGCTTGTTGATGATGTCCTTCAGGATCTTGTTCAGGGCGTGGCCCACGTGCAGGGCCCCGTTGGCGTAGGGCGGCCCATCGTGGAGTGTGAACACCGCTCCGGGATTGTGCTTGCTCAGGCGGTCGTAGAGGCCCAATTCGCTCCAGAAGGCCTGCAACTCAGGCTCCCGCTCGCGGGCGTTGGCCCGCATGGCGAATGGGGTGTCCAGCAGGTTGAGGGTGTCCTTGTAGGACGGGGCAGCGGGAGCCGGAGGGGTGGACACAACGCCTGAGGCGGCAGGTGGGGATTATCCCGCCTCGCCTGCGTGGGTCTCCTCCTCGTGCTGGCCAGCTCCGTCGTGGGGCCCGTCTGGGGCGGCCTGCAGCAGGGCATCCACTTCAGCGAAATCCTTCACCACCACCTCTGTCGCCTCCTCCAGGCGGACCCAGCGTTTGCCGGTGGTTTTGGGTTGGCGCCGCTCCTCCCACCAGGCGAACAGCTCTGAGGCTTTCGCTCCCGAGGCTTCCACTAGGCCCTGCAGGGCCGTGCCCGACTGGACGAGGCTGGTGCGCCAGCGCTCCCACGACCCCAGCCGCCCCTGCTCCTCCGGGCTGAGCTGGCGCCAGCGGCCGTTTCCAACCTCCACCGTGAGACGGCCGATCAGCAGGCCCCCGCTGATCACCGCCAGCATCGGGGAGCCCGTCAGCCGGTCGGCGCAGCTGACCAGCACCAGGGCGAGCACCAACACCATGGCTCCCAAGGCGGAATCTCCCGGGCGGCTGAGCTCCGTGGCCAACAGGGGAAGCAACAGCAGGCCCAGGCCCAGCAACAGGGCCCCAAGGCCCGCAAGGGTTGCAACCATTAGCCGCTAGGGAAAGAGATCCTCATTGTGCTGCTCTGCAGGAGATCAGCACTTGGCTAGAATGGTAAAATATTTCTTGGGGGTTCTTATCCTGTCCTGGCAAATGAGGCCCATCTGGCGGAATTGGTAGACGCGCTGGATTTAGGTTCCAGTGGCTTCGGTCGTGGGGGTTCAAGTCCCCCGGTGGGCATCAAGCAAACGTTCAATCAACTCAACCTCACTAAGGTTAATTCAGTAACTGTTAGCTCTGCTTGCACTTTTAGTGTAAACTTTAAAGCTGTATCAGTAAGGTTTTAGCCCCTAAACGTTCAGCCCATGGTGACGAGGGAAGATCTAGAGGGTCTTGACCACATGCTCTGGCATGGCAACGGTCCGAGGGCCGCTGCGGCCTTGCAATGCAACCAGAGCACTATTTCTCGTCGGGTGCAACGTTGCCTCGGCACCTTTGGCTTGCGCCTCCGTCGTCGATCAGGAAGCTGGGTGATCCAGGGCCCCTCCCTCCTGCTCCAGATGGAGAGGGAGATCCACCAACTGGCCCGTGTGCTGGGCCAGCATCCCCTCCGACTGGAGGGGTTTCCGATCGGTTCCTCCCTCCTGCTCCACCCCCCTCCCCCTGGCTGGGCCATGGGCCCCCATGACGCGGCCAGCATCAGGGGGCCCTTGGCACTGCTCAAGGATCGGATCATCGATGCCTGGTTGACAGATGCGGCCGACGACCTTCCCCAGGCCTCCGTGGAGCCCTTAGTGGTGTGGCCCCTGGCGCAGCAGTCCATCACCCTGATTGCCAGCCCCCGGCATCCCTTGGTAGGGGACACCAACCTGCAGATTTCCGATCTAGCTCGTTTCCCTATACCCATCGTGCCGGAGGAGGCCTTCCCCCGCTCCCATGCACTTTGTACCAAACTTGGACTGGGGTCTATTCACTCGCAGATCCGTAGGTATGAACTTCAGAGTTGGGAGGGCCTGACGGCGGATGATCTCACCCTTGTTCACACCACTCCCCTCAACGCCTTTGCCCATCCAGAGCTGGTAGCGCTGGATTCGCTGCCCCTGTTCACCAATCGCCTGGCCCTGGTCTGTCGGGAAGATGTGGCCACCTACGACCGGGTGCAGGAGCTCTACTGCCTGATAAACGCCCGCCTCCAATACCTCCAGAAGGTCCACCCCCTCCTCGAGAAGCTCCGTTTGCTGCCATGAGCTCTCCCCCTACCCCATCCCATGAGCTGCCTCTGGCCTTCGGCAACCACCGCGCAAGGGTGGAGCATGACCCGGATCAGCTGGCCCAGCAGGTGCGGCGGGCGGTTCCCCTCCGGGATCTCTCCCCCTGCCGGTCTGCCGAGCGCTTCCTTCACCGTTCCGCCCATGTGCAAGCCTCGGGGCTGGGCATCACCGCGGCAGCACATTCCCCCCTCCATGGGGCCAATCACGCCCATCACCGGGCCGTGTTCACCCTGCCCATCCTGGGGGAAAAACGCTTCCAGGTTGGGGGTCGCACCTACCTGGCCAGGGCGGGCCATGGGGCTCTCTTCCTGCCCGGAGAGGCCTACACCTTGGAAACCACCACCTGCAGCGGGGTGATGTTCACGCTCTGCCCAAACCAGTTGGCGGAGGTGGCTTCGGCCATGGCCGGTCCGAATGTCCGCCCCTTCCAGCCCAGCGACCGTCCTCTCCAATTCCTGGAGAGCCATCCCCAGCAGGGCAAACTCCTCTCTCTGATGCGCCGCAGCCTGCAGCTGATCGACCTGGCCACCCCCCATGGGCCCACGGTGTCTAGCCAACTGGGCTTGCAGGACAAGCTGAATCGGCTGATGGCTCTGTTGATTTATCCCCACCTCGCCTCCCATCCCAACCTGCCCAGGCCTGGCCTGGGGAAACGGGAACAGGAGTCGTTCGCGGCCCTACTGGAGGCGGTTCAGCAGGATCCCATGGGGAATTGGACTCTCACCCAAATGGAACGACAGACCTGCCTCAGCCGTCTTCAGTTGCAGCACCAATTCCGAGTTGTGTTCGATCTCAGCCCATTGCAGTGGCTCCGCCACCAGCGCCTCTGCTGGGCCCGACAGCAGCTCAACTCTCCTACATCCATCGCTCTTGAGCCCTTGGCTCTGCAGTGTGGCTACATGGATCTTGCGAGCTTCCGCCACCACTTCGAAGAACAGTTTCAGGTGGCTCCGGAAGCCCTCCAGCAACGTTGGAACTTCAGCTCTGAGTGACCGCCAGCAGATCGATCTCCAGACCGAAGTCGGGGTGGGAAAGCCGAGTCACCCCGATCAGGGTGCTTGGGGGGGGCAGGTTTGGCGGCCAGGGTTGGGGCAGGGAGGGGTCGCGCTGCATGGCCAGGAATCCATCCATATCCAGCACGTAAATGCGGCGAAACACCACATCGGCCCAGGTTGCTCCTGCTGCCTCCAGCTGCAGGCTCAGGGCGTCCATCACATGCAGATACTGGGCGCGCAGGTCTCCCACCGCCACGGGTTCGTATTGGGCATCCGAGGGGGTTTGTCCAGCGATGAACACAAGGCGTCCAGGGAAGGCCACGGTGATCACCCGTGTGTAAGCCGGGTGGCGAAACAGTTCCGGTGGATTGATGTGTGTTCTCTCGAAAGTCATTCTCTTTTCTGAATGGTTCTCAAGAACATTAGAATTTTGACTCTTTTTGTGGTTTGAGACGGGCCTGAGCAGCACCTCTCATTCGCTGGCGCTCTTGATTAAGGTATTGCCGCCACTGACATCCCAGATGGCTCTCCCTGAGGGCAGACCCATTCTTCCACCCTTATCCGTGCCGGTCCGGTCCGTGCCCAAGGAGTTTCTGGATCCCCCTGCGGCTTGGAATCCCACTGTGGCCCTGTTTGTGTCTGGCTATGCCCTGGCAGGGCTCTCCATCTGGGGCTGGTTTGTAGCGGGATGGCCGTTGCCTGTGCTCTTGGCCCTGGGTTTTCTCGCCCTCCATCTGGAGGGCACCGTGATCCACGACGCCTGCCATAACGCCGCCCATCCCAATCCGCGCTGGAACGGGGCCATGGGCCATGGGGCGGCTCTGTTGTTGGGATTCAGTTTTCCGGTGTTCACCCGGGTGCATCTCCAGCACCATGCCCATGTGAACGATCCCAAAAACGATCCCGACCACATCGTGAGCACCTTTGGGCCCTTGTGGCTTATTGCTCCACGTTTTTTTTATCACGAGGTTTTCTTCTTCAAACGCGCCCTCTGGCGAGGCAATGAACTGATTGCCTGGGGGTTGGAGAGATCTGTTTTTCTGCTCATTATTCTCGCTGCCTTAAGATTTGATTTTCTCCCGTTCATATTCAACTGTTGGTTTGCTCCTGCCCTAATGGTGGGAGTCACCCTTGGACTGTTCTTCGACTATCTCCCCCACCGCCCCTTTCAGTCCAGAAATCGCTGGCACAACGCACGTGTATATCCAAGTCGTCTAATGAATTGGCTCATCATGGGCCAGAACTACCATCTGGTGCACCACCTCTGGCCTTCCATTCCCTGGTTTGAATATCGGCCTGCCTACCTCGCCACACGCCACCTTCTTGATGCGAAGGGCTCTCCCCAACGGCTCGGCCTCTTTGAAACCCGAAGTGATGCTCTCAATTTCCTCTACGACATCCTGCTAGGGGTGCGCAGCCACAAACGCCGGCGCAGCCGCCTCCGTCCTCTCGCGGCCCTCATGCCCACCCGCCACGCCCGCAGAAGGGTTCTTGAACTCCTTCATCGCACTGCGGTTTCGCCAACCCGTTAGGCCTCTTCCCCAAGGATTCGGGGCACCCGATAGAAATCTCCTTCCCGTTGCGGAGCCAATTCGAGAAGATCTTCTCGGATGTGGGTGCTCTCCAGCGTGTCGGGCCGGGTCACATTGGGCACCTCCACCGCCCGGGTGGTTCCAGGCACCCCTACCGTGTCCACCTGTTGGAGATGAGCCACGTAATCGAGGATCCTCTCCAGCTGGGTGGTATAGGTGGCGATCTTGCTCTCCGGAAGCTCCAGTCTGGCCAGTTCGGCTACCTTTCGCACGTCGTCGGGGCTGATCCTGCCCATTTCCACTCCCCACTGGTGAGTGTGAGAATAGATGTCTCACGGCGGCCATGGCTGCGGCTGCCCCCATCCAGGATGCCCTTTCCCCACGCCAACCGTCTTGGAATGGGCGCCCTTCTCGTTCTGAGTTTCTTCATCAAGCCCTTTCTTGGCCAGCGGGTGGCCCTGTCTAACGGGGAGCTCGCAGGCCTCTTGCCCCGACTCCCTACTGCATCCAGCCGGGGCCCTGATCCGCCAGGAGCAGCGTCTGGAACGCTACGGGGCGGCTCTGTCTAGGCTCAGTCCTTGAGAAATCGCTCCAGATCAGCCGCCAGGGCCTCGGCGGCCAAGCTGAGGAAGCGCTCTCCATGGTCGGCTTTGGCCAGGAAGGGGTCCGATCCCATCCGGCCGTCCGGATGGCGCTCCCGGAAATCCGCGGGTCCATGAATTGGGCCTGCGGGGGGCGGTTCTGGCAGGGGTCGCTGTTTGGCTTCCAGGCTCGGCTCCAGAGCCAGGGTGAGGGCTATTTCGCTGGGGGTGGCGTGATGGCCTTCCCGCTCCCCATAGAGCTTGCGGGCCTCCTGCAACACCGGTCCCGCCATGAACCAGTTGGCCAGTTGGCAGCGCAATCGGGGGGCTACGGGCAGTCCCTGGGCCGCCGCCGTGCAATGGGCCTGGGCGAAGGCGCTTCGGGCCGTGGCAATGTTGCCCCCGTGGCCATTGATCACAAAAATCCTCTCAAAGCCATGGCGGGCCAGTGACAGAACCACGTCGTGAAGGACGGCCAGCAGGGTGGTGGGTTGCAGGCTCACGGTGCCTGGAAAACCAAGATGGTGCTCTGCCATCCCGTACGCCTGTGTGGGTGCGACAAGTACACCGGTGCGCCGCCCCACCGCAAGGGCCACAGCGGCCGCAGTAAGCGCATCGGTTCCGATGGCTCCAGTGGGCCCATGCTGCTCCGTGGAGCCCAAGGGTAGAATGATTCCCTTGCACTGGCTCAGGTAGGCCTCCACTTCAGGCCAGCTGCGAAGGTCAAGCCGGATGTTCTCCGTTTCAAGGGATGGCCAATTGGGAAGGGATGTCATCACGGACACGGATCAGGACGTGAATCTGCCTAAACTTGGGTAAGTCGCGGCAGCGGCATGTTGCATCGAAAGCTTGCTCAATACTGTGCGGAGCAACGTTCTGTTTGGGTCTTTCTCAAAGATCAACAGTGTTGGCTGGAGGATGCCACTGTGGTCGACGTTGATGTCGATCTGGTCACCTTTCGCTATGAAGAGGAAGACGATGAATCGGACGAGCGCCTGAGCTGGGAAGTTTGCGTTCCATTGGAAGCGATTGGCGCGGTGAGCACCAGGCTTGCCACTGTGAACAGGATGACTGGGGTGGAGGATCTGCCCACCACAGGGGATTGTCCAGAAGCGGAGCGTCTCGGCCTCCCCTGAACGCGGCCATCAGTGGGCGGTTCCGTTCCCGTCGTAATCATCGCTGTCGTAATAGCCGCCTTTGGTGCCGAAGAACAGGGTGGTTAGGCAGAACAGTCCGCTTCCTACCAGAAGTACGGAAGCAAGGGTGAGGCCGTCGGTCATACCTGATTTTTTCATGGACTACAAATTTTGCTGGCCCCAGGCTAGTTCTGCAGCGACTTGTCTTGCTTGCCGCACACCAGGCCTTGGTCTTGCTATGTAGAGCCCAGCGGACCGGGAAGGGGCTGGCCAGTGATCTCAACTCCCCAGCTCCCCCCATCCTTCTTCGCCCGCCCCGCCGAGCTCGTCGGCCCCGAGCTGATCGGCTGCCTGCTGGTGAAACGCCAACCCTCTGGCGAGAGGCTGTGGGGCGTGATTGTGGAAACGGAGGCTTATTCGCAAGCCGAGCCAGCCTGCCACGGCTACCGCCGCCGCTCCCCCAGCAACGCAACGCTCTTTGGGGAGCCTGGGCGGTTTTATGTGTACGTGATTTATGGCCTGCACCACTGCGTGAACGTGGTCACCGATCGTGCTGATTGGGCCAATGGGGTGCTCCTGCGGGCTCTGGCTCTGCCGCAGGAATCGGAGCGGGTGGCGGCCGGCCCGGGGCTTCTGGCCAGGCGGTTTGGTTTGGATCGCTGCCACGATGGGCTATTGGCTCACCCTGATCAGGGGCTGTGGCTGGCGCCCAGGCCAGCCAGGCTTCAGGATCGGATGGATCAGTGGAACGGGGAGGACAAACAGCTGGTGACCGTCACCACTCGGATTGGCGTTCGCGAGGAGGATCCGCTCCCCTGGCGCTGGTATCTATGGCCGAGTCGCAGCGTGAGCCGCCGGGCCTCTGGGGATCGCTCGCCAGCAAAAACGCTGGCCTGGCTTGCGGAGGAGGACTGGCTGCCATGACGGCCTGGAGCCACCCCCACGTTCTGGATCTCGCCTCCTTTTCCCTAGAGGATTACGCCACCGTGCTGGAGCTGGCCCAGCGATTCCGGGCCCTGCCCGTTGCTGGAGCACGCAAGCTGCCCGCTCTGCAGGGCCGGCTGGTGACGACGCTTTTTTTTGAACCGAGCACCCGTACCCGCAGCAGTTTCGAACTTGCGGCCCGCAGGCTCTCGGCCGATGTGCAGACGTTTTCCCCGTCGTCCAGCTCGCTCAGCAAGGGAGAAAGTCTGCTGGATACGGCCCGCACCTATGTGGCCATGGGGAGCAATGTGTTGGTGGTGCGCCACGGCTGTGCAGGCGTGCCCCAGAAGCTCGCTCGCGATCTGGAAGGGCTCGGTTCCGGAGTGGCCGTGCTTAATGCCGGTGATGGCCTCCACAGCCATCCCAGCCAGGCCCTGTTGGATCTGTTCACCCTGGCCCGCCACTTCTCGCCGGTGAAGCCAACCCCTGAGGCTCTGCAGGGCAAGCGCATCGTGATTGTGGGTGATGTGCTCCATTCTCGGGTGGCCCGCTCCAACCTCTGGGCCCTTACCGCCTGCGGAGCCTCCGTGGTGTTGTGTGGCCCGCCCACCCTGCTGCCCGAAACCTTCGCCGCGTTCACCGCTTCTCCACCGCCAGGCCAAGCGGTTGATCCTGTGGTGGTTCGGGGGGATGTAAGCGTTGTGCGGGATCTAGAGGAAGCCTTGCCTGGCGCTGACGCGGTGATGACCCTGAGGATCCAGAAGGAGCGGATGCATCAGCATCTCCTCACCAGCCTGGATAGCTATCACCGCCGCTATGGCCTCAGCCATCAGGTGATGGCTCTCTGCGGCCGGCCCGTGCCAGTGCTCCATCCCGGGCCTGTGAACAGGGGGGTGGAAATGGCCGGAGACCTTCTGGATGATCCATCGATCAGCCTGGTGGATGAACAGGTGCGCAATGGTGTGCCCATTCGTATGGCGTTGCTGTACCTGCTGGCGGCTGCCCTGCCCGAAGAGGCAGCTCTGAGGGAGCTAAACCTCAGAGAAGCTTGAAGCCTTCCAGCAAAAGCCCGTAGAGCAGGCCGATCCGCGCCATGTCCACCAGCTGCACCAGCAGCCGATCCCCTGTTCCCTCCCGCATGGCCCTGCGGGTTCGGACGCTCACTTCAAGCACCACTACGCAGACCATGGCGGCGATGAAATCCATCTGGTTCAGCGCCCCGGTGATGGTGCCAACCCCGACACCAATCACAAAACTGATCAGCAGCACCACAAGCAGGAGCGACAGACGTCGCCATGGATTGCTTGACCAACGTTGGAGCTGCAACGCTGCCTCAGCAATGGTGGTCTGAAAGCGGGTTCGCTGGTAGCGCAATGATTCTCAAGCGCTGATGGAGGGGTTGAGCCTAGAAGGGGTTGACCGTTTAAAAAGAGGGGCAGGGCTGCCTTTGACCGGTTTTCCCAGAGTTCAACTTTTCGGAGAACCCTGGGGGCCGGCGGTGATCCCCATCACCCGACCCGGAACCCTGCGCCACCATATCTACACCATTTCTGGGGGTGTGGCAGCTTTTTCACCCCACCCATAGGGGATGCCAATAAAAAAGCCCGAGGCCGATGCCCGGGCGGTGATGGGGACGACGCCAGGAAACCAGTCACGACAAGGCCAGGCAAGCTGACGCAGCCGCCATGGGGACCGTCCTGACGTGCACCATGGCTCTGGCCAGGTCAGGGTTCTCCCTCTTTTTTTCGGGGCGTTTTTCCTTCCAGCAGCTCCATCAGGGCTTCCATCTGCGCCATCACCCCTCTGAGCTCACCGGCTTCTGGGAGTAGCCCGTCTTCGATCACACCTTGGTGCATCTCGCGAAGCTCCTGGCGGATGTAGCGGAGGTGGCTGACCACCTGCTCGCGTTTGGACTGCGACATCGTCTGTGTCGGGCTACAGCCTCCCTATTTACCCCATCACCTGCCCAAGAGGGTCAATTTCCCACCATATGACGCTTCAATGCACAGGTAGGGGGTGGATTTAATGGAGAATAGGGGACTCGAACCCCTGACCTCTGCGGTGCGATCGCAGCGCTCTACCAGCTGAGCTAATTCCCCTTACCCCAATTATCCCTCCTGTGACCCACCCCATCACCTCCTCCCTCCACCCCATCTCCCAGGAGAGACTGGAGGCATTTGATGAGGCGGCCATCGCCGCGCTGGCACATCGACTGGAGGAGGACGACTATCCCAGTCCCTTCGCCAGCTTGGAGGATTGGCATCTGCTGCGGGCGCTGGCCATCCACCGTCCGGAGCTTGCTATGCCCTACGTCCACCTGGTGGATCAGGAGCCGTTTGACGAGGATTGATTGAGGGGTTGCTTAAGCCGCCTCAGCTAGGCCAGGATTCTCATGGGGCTGCTTGGTGGCTGGCTCCTCCTTTTGGAGGAGATCGAGAAACGTGCGCAGCTGAAGGCGGGGGATGTAGGGCCAGCCTCCACTCAACTCCATATCTTGAAGGAGCTTGAACAGGGAGCTTCTTTCGGAAGGCAGACTGGATCGGAAGGGACCGTCCTGGATGGAGCGATGAAGATGCTCAAGGTGGCGGAGAAGGGCCAGAAGCAACTGGGGGTCATTGCCGTAATCAGCAGCGATCCAGCTGATCTGCTCGAGCAGAGGCTTGACCTTTGCATCTAGAGCGGAAATCTCTGAAGACGGATCACCTGTCTGGGGGCCTGAGGGACCTGAAGGCGCTGGTGGTCTGAAATCGGGCCTGGCAGTCATCCGGTACTGAAAAGTAGGAGCCGGAATGCTCCTACAGGTTGTTGAGACAGATCATCAATCTACCAGGGTCGGGGGGCTGAAGACCGGTAGGATCCGCCAGAAGCCCAGTTCCGAACCGTTCCTGCGGCCACTCTCCATGCGTTTTCGTCCCCTGCTGGCCGTTGTGCTGGCGTTCTGCCTCACCTTGGTGACCGCCTGCAGCGGCGGGGCCAGGGCTGTTGATCGGAGCAGCCTCACCTACGACCAGATCGTTAACACCGGTCGGGCCAACGATTGCCCCACCCTTCCTGATTCGGCTCGAGGCACTATCCCCCTCGACCCCTCTGCGGCTTATCGATTGAAGGAAATCTGCCTCCATCCCTCTGAGGTTTTTGTGAAGGGTGAACCCACCAACAAGCGGCAGGAAGCTCAGTTTGTGGCTGGCAAGATCCTCACCCGCTACACCTCCAGCCTGGATCAGGTGTTTGGCAACCTGAAACTGGATGGCAACACCCTTACCTTCACCGAGCTGGGGGGGATTGATTTCCAGCCGATCACCGTTCTGCTTCCTGGTGGTGAAGAGGTGCCTTTCACATTCTCCAGCAAGGAGCTGGTGGCCACTGGCACTGGTGACACCCTATCCACCAGCACCGATCTGACGGGTCCCTATAGGGCTCCCAGCTACCGCACCAGCAATTTCCTTGATCCCAAGGGTCGGGGTCTGACGACCGGTTACAGCAGCGCGGTGGGTCTGGTGCCTGCCGGGGATGAATTCAGCAGTGAAACCATCAAGAGCTATGTGGATGGCACTGGAACGATGAATTTCTCCATCACCAAGGTGGATGCCGACACCGGGGAATTTGCCGGTGTGTTCACGGCTATCCAACCTTCCGACACCGATATGGGCACCAAGGCTGCCGTCGATGTCAAGATCACCGGAGAACTCTACGGTCGCTTGGAGAAGGCTTGAAGAGCGGGCCGCTTCTTGGCCCCTTTCTTCCAACTGGGGTCATCAGACCCCTTTTTTCATGCCATGAAGTCGCCGCTGAGCGGCCATCTGGGAGAATCCCCCTCTTGCTCAAGGGTTCGATGTCTGTTGCCTCCAACCGCACCGCCCTCATCCCGCCTCATGGCGGCTCCCTGGTGAATCTGATGCTGGGCCATGAGGAGCAGGAGGCTGCCAAGGCCTCGGCGCATCGGCGCCTGGAGTGCAGCGACCGGAACGCCTGCGACGTGGAGCTGCTGGTGGTGGGGGGGTTCTCTCCCTTGCGGGGATTCATGCACCAGGAGGACTACGACGCCGTGGTGAGCGGCTACCGCACTACCAGTGGTCTCCTGTTTGGTTTGCCGATCGTTCTGGACACCGACGATCCATCTGTGGCCATCGGCCACCGTCTGCTGCTCACCTATCGGGGCCAGGAGCTGGCCATCTTTGCCGTGGAGAGCCGCTGGGAGCCCGACAAGGTGAAGGAAGCCCAGGGCTGCTACGGCACCACATCACTGGAACATCCCGCGGTGCGGATGATCGCCTGTGAGCGGGGACGGTTCTATCTCGGCGGCAGTCTGCAGGGTTTGGAGCTCCCCAGGCGGGTGTTCCCCTGCCGCACCCCTGCCGAGGTGCGGAACACCCTCCCCCATGGAGAAGATGTGGTGGCCTTCCAGTGCCGCAACCCCATTCATCGGGCCCACTACGAACTCTTCACCCGTGCGCTCCAGGCCCCCAATGTGAGCGCCGGGGGGGTGGTGCTGGTGCACCCCACCTGCGGCCCGACCCAAGAGGACGACATTGACGGTGAGGTGCGCTTCCTCACCTATGAGCGTTTGGCGGAAGAGGTGGCCAACCCCCGAATCCGCTGGGCCTACCTGCCCTATTCGATGCACATGGCGGGTCCCCGCGAAGCCCTGCAACACATGATCATCCGCAAGAACTATGGCTGCACCCACTTCATCATTGGTCGCGACATGGCGGGCTGCAAATCGTCGCTGAGCGGTGAGGATTTCTACGGGCCTTACCAGGCCCAGGATTTCGCCCGGGATCAGGCCCCTGAACTGGGCATGGAAACTGTGCCCTCCCTCAATCTCGTTTACACGGAGGAGGAGGGCTATGTCACCGCCGAGCACGCCCAGGCCAGGGGGCTGCACGTGAAGAAGCTAAGCGGCACCCAGTTTCGCCGGATGCTCCGCGGTGGGGAGGATATCCCGGAGTGGTTTGCCTTCCGAAGCGTGGTGGAGGTGCTCCGCGCAGCGACCTGACCATCCGCGGTTAACATTCCTTAACTCCATATCCATTCGTCCGGAGGCGATCCCTTGAAGAAACGGTGGCGGAATGCGGGGCTCTATGCCCTCCTGGTGATCGTCTTTATTGCCCTCGGCACGGCCTTCCTCGATCGGCCGGACCCGGCCCGGGCGCCACGCACGCTCCGCTACAGCGATTTTGTGGAAGCTGTTCAGGACAACGAGGTCTCACGTGTCTTGATCTCCCCCGACCGGGGCACCGCCCAGGTGGTGCAGAACGATGGTCAGCGTGCGGTAGTGAACCTGGCTCCTGACAAGGATCTGCTCAAACTCCTCACGGACCACAACGTCGACATCGCGGTTCAGCCCAGCACGGAACCGGCGCCATGGCAACAGGCAGTGGGCAGCTTGCTCTTCCCTTTGCTGCTTCTGGGCGGCTTGTTTTTCCTGCTTCGTCGGGCCCAATCCGGCGGCGGAAACCCTGCGATGAACTTTGGCAAGAGCAAAGCCAGGGTGCAGATGGAACCGCAAACCCAAGTCACCTTTGGGGACGTGGCGGGGATTGAGGGAGCCAAGCTCGAGCTCACCGAGGTAGTGGATTTTCTGAAGAACCCCGACCGGTTTACGGCCGTTGGGGCCAAGATCCCCAAGGGTGTTCTGCTGGTCGGGCCTCCTGGTACAGGTAAAACCCTCCTTGCTAAGGCCGTGGCGGGTGAAGCCGGGGTACCTTTCTTCTCCATCTCCGGTTCGGAGTTCGTGGAGATGTTTGTGGGTGTGGGCGCTAGCCGAGTGCGCGATCTCTTTGAGCAGGCCAAGAAAAATGCTCCCTGTATCGTGTTCATCGACGAGATCGATGCCGTGGGCCGTCAGCGGGGTGCTGGCCTGGGCGGAGGAAACGATGAGCGAGAGCAGACCCTCAACCAGCTACTCACGGAGATGGATGGCTTTGAGGGCAATACCGGCATCATCATTGTTGCGGCCACCAACCGTCCTGATGTGCTCGATGCAGCCCTGATGCGTCCAGGCCGTTTCGACAGGCAGGTGGTTGTGGATCGTCCGGATTACGCCGGCCGTTTGCAGATCCTGGGAGTTCATGCTCGAGGCAAAACTCTTGCCAAGGATGTGGATCTCGACAAGGTGGCCAGGCGCACTCCGGGTTTCACCGGGGCCGATCTGGCCAATCTCCTCAACGAGGCCGCCATTCTTGCCGCCCGTCGCGAACTGAGCGAGATCTCGATGGATGAAGTGAACGACGCCATCGAACGGGTCATGGCGGGCCCTGAGAAAAAAGATCGGGTGATGAGCGAGAAGCGCAAGCGATTGGTGGCTTATCACGAGGCCGGTCACGCCCTGGTCGGCGCCCTCATGCCTGACTACGACCCGGTTCAGAAGATTTCCATCATTCCCCGCGGCCAGGCTGGCGGCCTAACCTTCTTCACCCCTAGTGAGGAAAGGATGGAATCGGGCCTCTATTCACGGGCCTACCTCCAAAACCAGATGGCCGTCGCCCTCGGTGGAAGGGTGGCTGAGGAGATCGTCTACGGAGACGACGAGGTCACCACTGGAGCCTCCAACGATCTTCAGCAGGTGGCACGAGTCGCTCGCCAGATGATCACCCGCTTCGGGATGAGCGATCGCCTCGGCCCCGTGGCCCTTGGCCGCTCCCAGGGGGGCATGTTCCTTGGCCGCGACATCGCCGCTGAGAGGGATTTCTCGGAGGACACGGCCGCTGCTATCGATGAGGAGGTTTCTCTCCTGGTTGATGAGGCTTACAGGCGGGCCAAGGATGTGCTGATCACCAACCGCCCCGTGCTCGATGAGTTGGCCGACATGTTGGTGGAGCGGGAGACGGTGGATGCGGAAGAGCTTCAGGAGCTCCTGATCTCCCGTGACGTCAAAGTGGCTTCCTATCTCTGATAGCGCAGGGCTAATCGCCTCCCTGAGGCGTCAGCCCTTGCTGTTGGTGTTCAGGCCTGAGGTTCCTCTGCAACTTGCTCCTCTCTTGGAGGAATTGCAGGCCTTGGGTCTTGTTCATGCGGAGATTGCCTGCCTACCTGGCGCCGATTGGAGCAGGCAGTGCCGAGAGCTGATCCATCTGTTTCCCAGGATGTGTCTTGGAGCCGCATCGATGGTGAGCCGAGAGGCCCTCCATGCTGTTCTGGATGCCGGCTTTTCGTACGGAGTGTCGCCGATCCTGGATCAGCCCCTGCAGCAGGAAGCCGCTTCAGTGGGCTTTCTTCTCGTGCCCGGAGTGATGACCCCGACGGAGGTCCGTTCTGCCCGTGATTGCGGACCGGGCCTGGTGAAGCTGTTTCCAGCATCCACCCTTGGACCTGGTTACTGGAGGGGCATGCGCGATCCTCTGGGAGGTGCACTTCCGTTCTGCATTGCAGCCGGTGGCATTGCTCTGTCCGAGGTCAGCCATTGGCTGGAATCAGGCGTGGATGCGGTGGCCGTGGGCTCCCGTTGGCTCGGCGATGGATCCCTGCTCAGCAAGCATCCATCAATCAATCTGGAGCCATTACGCACATTGCTCGCTGAATTTCCCTTGCGGCAATAGCTCTCCCAGTGCTACTGATAAAAGAGATGATCATTCTCCATGTCACAACTCACCATCACGATCAGCGATAAGGCTGACGCCTTGATTGCTCAACTGCAGAAGGAGATCTTCAACCGTCGGCGCAAGAAAGTTACTGCTGAGGGAGTGGTGGCTACTCTTCTGGAGAGTGGGGCCAAATCCCAATCGGACAAGCGCTTCGCCACTTCCTGGAAAAATCTGATCGCGGATATCGAGAAGGCAGCGAAGGTCGCCCAGGCCCATGGCTCCAAGCCGTCCAACCTCACTGACGAGGAGTGGACCCTGGTGTTGAGCCACCGCACCCGCTCTCCCAAGGGGCCCGCCGCCGCATCTGCTCGTAAAGCCCGCCCTGCAGTAAAAGCCAAAGCCATCTCGCCCGCTCGGTCGCGACGTCGCCCCGCCGCAGCGGCGATCACCGCGTCAGCCGCTGAGCCGTTGGATCAGCCCGTGGCTCCTGCCAGGGCTCGTTCCACTCGATCTGCCGCTAAAGCCAAGCCCGCCACCAAGGCCGCCGCAAAAGCGAAACCTGCCACAAAGGCGAAAGCGGCCCTATCCAGCCGCAGCGCGGCAGTGGGTCGCAGTCGCTCCGCAGCGACCACTGCTCCATCCAAGCCCGCTGCCAAATCGAGCACCCGCAAGGCCGCTACAACCTCGGCCAAACCCACCCGCTCCTCGGTTGCCCGGCGCATGGCTAAGGCCGCCAGCCGCCTCAGCACCACGGCCGCTCCAGCGGTTGCTGCTCCAGTCGTGCTTGCTCCCTCCACTGTCACCGTGGGTGGCAATGGCATGGAGCCTCTTCTGCGTTAGGCGCTCCGTTGGCTCGGCGGGCTCACCACAGGCTGCACTGGCCTTGCTGACGTAGAAGATGGTCGGCCAGCACGAGGGCCACCATGGCCTCCACCATGGGCACGGCCCTAGGTAGAACGCAGGGATCATGGCGACCCTTCGCCTCCAGGAGGGTTGCCTCGCCCTGGGCATTGATGGTCTGCTGGGGTTTGCGGATCGTGGCTGTTGGCTTGAACGCCACGCGGATCAGGATGTTCTCCCCGTTGCTGATGCCACCCTGGATTCCGCCGGAGTTGTTGGTGGCAGTGCGGAGTTGGCCACCTTCGGAAGGCAGAAACGCATCGTTGTGTTCGCTGCCCTTGAGCAGGGTGCCGCCAAAGCCGGAGCCGATCTCGAAGCCTTTTGTGGCGGGGAGTGACATCACGGCTTTGGCCAGGTCTGCTTCCAGTTTGTCGAACACCGGCATCCCCAGTCCCGTGGGGGGGCGGCGCACCACACAGGTGATTACACCGCCACAGGAGTCGCCTTCACGGCCAATGGCTTCGATGCGCTCCACCATCTTGTCCGCTGCGGCGCCGTCGGGGCAGCGGACCATCGTGCGTTCCACATCTTCCAGGCAGACCACCAAGGGATCGATCTGGGCTTCGATGTTGTGAATCCGTTGCACCCAGGCCAACACTTCTGTGCCCTTGGACTTGGCGAGTAATTGCTTGGCGATGGCGCCTGCCGCAACCCGGCCGATCGTTTCACGTGCTGAGGCCCGACCTCCCCCACTGCGCGCCTGAATGCCGTATTTCGCTTGATAGGTGGCATCCGCATGGGACGGCCGAAAGGCCACGGCCATATCCTGGTAATCCTGGGGGCGCTGGTCTTTATTGCGCACCACCATGGCGATCGGCGTGCCCAGGGTGAGCCCATCAAGCACACCACTAAGAATTTCTACCCGATCCTCTTCCTGTCGTGGGGTTGTGATTCGGCTTTGTCCAGGTCGCCTCCTATCAAGCTCAGATTGGATCAATCCAATATCGATCGGTAGGCGCGGGGGGCAGCCATCCACAATCACACCTACGCCACCCCCGTGGGATTCGCCGAAGGTGCTGATGCGGAAGAGGGTCCCGAAGCTGCTACCCATAGGAAGCGGTGTCTGCCTGCGGAGGAGGGGTCAGGCTCCAGCTCCCACCGGCTGCATCAGACCGCCATCACCAGGGCCATCATCATCACTACTCTTTCCGGATTGGATCACAGCAACGATGACCAGTGCCAGGGAAAAAGTGATCGAGATCACGCTGCTGAGAGGAAATGGGTTGGCAGCAGCAAAAGCAAATTCAGTCAAGATGCATTGTATTGAGTTCTTACATCTTAGTCGATTTTTTCAAAAATGGAGCGTTTGATTCGGCTGTGGAACCTCTGATTTGCTGGCGGAGTTGTTTCCCTTTCACGCTTCGCTGACCATCCCTTTAGGGTCCTTGCCCAAACAAAAAGCCCCCACCATGTGGTGGGGGCTTCAAGGATCCAGCAGGTAGT